>JBAYVN010000038.1:0-25145 GCA_041674525.1 Dehalococcoidia bacterium
CTCCAAGGTGGCGTCGAGGCCGAGCAGGTCGAGGCACAGCGCGAGGTCGTGGGGCCCGTAGTCCCACAGCGCGCCCACGTCGCCGCCGAGGCGTCCCCACTGCCCGCCCATGGAGACGACGCGCCAGGGCCGGCCCGGCTGACCGAGCTCGCGCAGTCGTTCGTACGCGGGATGGAAGATCGCCGTGTGATCGACCAGCACCACGGCGTTGCGCTCCGCCGCGAGCGCGGCCAGCGCACGCGCGTCCTCGACGGCGGTGACCAGGGGCTTCTCCACGAACGCCGGGACGCCCGCCTCGATCGCCGCGCGCAGCGGCGCCGCGTGGGCATCCGCCGGGGTCGCGATCACGATGCCGTCCAGCCGCGCCCCGGTGAAGGCCCGCCAGTCGGGAGCGACCGTTGCGCCCGGGCGCACGAGCGAGGGCGCGTCCGGGGCGGTGGAGGCAAGCCAGCAGAGGTCCAAGCCCGGCAGGCGCCGGATCGTGGCGATCAGCACGCGCCCCCAGCGGCCCGCGCCGATCAGGCCGAGGCGGAGCAGACGATCCCCCTCGGGCGGCACGTCACACGATCCGCAACTCGGGGAGGGGGATGATCCATCTCCCGCCTGCCTCGGCGAACCAGCCGTTGTTCTGGATGATCGAGTCGGCGAAGTTCCACGCGAGGATCAGCAGGTACTCCGGGCGGCGCTCCGGGTCACGCAGGACATCGGCCGCGACGACCGGCACGTGCAGCCCGGGCGTGAACAGTCCCTGCTTCCTGGGGTTGTCGTCCACGATGTAGGGGATCGCGTCCCGTGTCAGCCCGAAGTGGTACATCAGCGTGGTCGCCTTGGCCGGAGCGCCGTACGCCGCCGCGCGCCGACCCTGTGCGCGCAGCTCCCCCAGTAGCGAGGTCAGCGCCGCGCGCGCTCTCTCGATGCGCTCGCCGAGGCGCCGCGCGCCGACCAGCGGGTGCGCGCCGAGCTCGTGCTCCTCCAGGGTGCACAGCTCCGCCACGCGCGAGGTCACGGTCCGTCCCGCGCCCGCCGGCTGCGCGAAGACGCGGATCGATCCCCCCTGCGACAGGTTGCGCTGCACATCGAAGAGCTCGAGGCCGTGCCGCGCGAGGAACGGGATGAGCGGCCGCACCGTGTGGTAGGACAGGTGCTCGTGGTAGATGGTGTCGAATAGCGTCCCGCCCGCGACCGCGACGAAGTAGCCGACCTCGAAGACCAGCATGCCGTCGGGGGCCAGCAGCGTGCGCACGCCCTCGAACACCCCGTGCAGGTCGTCGATGTGGGCGAAGACGTTGTTCGCGACCACCAGCGACGCGGCCCCGTGCCGGGTGCGCAGCTCGGCGGCGAGCTCCGGCGTGAAGAACGCGTTCACGGTCGGGATGCCCGCCGCGCTGGCCTCCGCGGCGATGTTCGCCGCCGGGTCGACGCCCAGGACGCGCATGCCCAGCTGCTGGAAGCAGCGCAGGAACGTCCCGTCGTTGCTCCCTACCTCGACCACGAGGGAGTCCCGCGGGACGGCGTACGCCGTCACGACATCCTCGGCGTAGGCGCGCAGATGATCGACGAACACCGGCGACGTCCCGGAGACGTAGAGGTAGTGGGAGAAGAGCGCGCGCGGGTCCACGATGCCGAGCAGCTGCGCGTGTCCGCAGTCGGCACAGACATAGACGTCCAGCGGGTACTCGGTCTCGTGCGCGTCGAGCTGGTCAGCGGGAACCAGCGCGTTGGCCGGCGGCGTGGCCGTGATCGAGAGCGCGAAGTCCAGCCGGGGGCTGTCGCAGAGACGGCAGACCTCGCGCCAGCGGAGCCCGGGAATGACCGCGTGCGAGGGCGATCCGGTCATCGCGTGGTCTCGTCCACCGGCATTTGGATGCGCACCACGTCCGCCTCATACGCGGCCTGGTCGCGCTGGTTGCGGGAGAGCGTGACGCACACGGTATCTACCGGGAAGTCCGTTCGGTGCTCCATCATCGCGGGCGTGAAGATGAGCTGGCCCGCCTCCACCATGATGCGGCGTGGTGGGCTGGTGTCCCCGTGGGGCCGGTACCAGTAGATCATCTGTCCCGAGATCACGTAGAGGTAGTGCCAGTCCGAGTGGTGGTAGTGATCGGCGCGGACCGCGCCGGCCTTGCTCTCGATGATCAGCACCGAGCGGATGTCCGCCTCCACCAGTGGACGGATCGCGCCCCGGTCGTCCACGAACGGCGCGTCCAGGGGAACGATCGTGGTGGCGGCATCGTGGGCGGCGAGGCCAGGGCCCGCGATCATCGGCTCGGCATCAGTCATCGGTGCCCTTCTGTTCCTCGCTCCGGCCTCGCCCGTCGGGCGAGCTGTCGTGCAGGCGACAAGCGTTCAACGATCTTGCTCCGTATACTAGCGGCGGCGGCGGGTGTCCGGGAGGACTGTCATGGCGACTCGTCGGATCGTGGTCACGGGGGCCGGCGGCTTCATTGGTCACCATCTGGTGAAGGAACTCAAGCGTCAGGGCCACTGGGTACGCGGCGTCGACATCAAGGAGCCCGAGTTCGAGGCAACGGCCGCTGACGAGTTCCTGCTGCGCGACCTTCGCTTCGCCGACTCCGCCGCCGCCGCCTGCGACAGGATGCAGGACGTGTATGCCCTGGCCGCGGACATGGGCGGGATGGGCTTCATCTCCAACCACCACGCCCAGATCCTGCACAACAACATCCTCATCTCCACGAACACCATCGAGGCGGCTCGCGTGGCGGGCGTGGACCGCTACCTCTACTCCTCGTCCGCGTGCGTGTACCCGGAGTACCTCCAGACCGAGACCGAGGTGGTGCCGCTGCGCGAGGAGCAGGCGTATCCCGCCGCACCCCAGGACGCCTACGGCTGGGAGAAGCTGATCACCGAGCGCCTGGCGCTGCATTACCGCGACGACTACGGGATGAACGTGCGCATCGTGCGGTTCCACAACATCTACGGGCCGCTGGGCACGTGGGACGGGGGGCGCGAGAAGGCCCCGGCGGCGCTCTCGCGGAAGATCGCGATGGCGCGCATGTCCGGGTCTCGCGAGATCGAGATGTGGGGCGACGGCGAGCAGACGCGCACGTTCTGCTACATCGACGACTGCGTGCTCGGGCTGCAGAAGATCATGGACTCGGGCTACCAGGAGCCACTGAACCTCGGCCGCGACGAGATGGTGAGCATTAACGAGCTCGCCGACATCATCTCGCGCGTCTCGGGTATCGAGGTCGCCGTGAAGCACATCGACGGGCCGCAGGGCGTGCGCGGGCGTAACTCCGACAACTCGCTCTGCCGCCAGGTGCTGGGCTGGGAGCCACAGATCGACCTGTACGAGGGCCTGTCACGCACCTACCCGTGGATCGAGGAGCAGGCCCGGGCGGCCCACTTTCCCCACCTCGCCCCCGCGGCGCGCTAGCCCGTAACTATCCCTTGACCGCACGTACCGATTCGGCTGCGATCCGTGCATGAAGCGGTACACGATCCACAATTTCAACACGGACTTCCCTGACGGCGAGGCTTGCCTTCGGTCGGTCGCTGAGAGCGTGTACCCGACTTTAGCCAGCGACGGCACCATCCCATGCCGCTCCACGACGTGCGGCGGCGAGTTCACGAGGCACTACCGCCTGACGGCGCGCAAGGCGTACACGTGCGAGAAGTGCGGGACGCACGTGTACCCGCTGGCCGGGACGATCTTCGAGAAGTCCTCGACCTCGCTCAAGTCGTGGTTCTACGCGATGTACCTGATGAGCACGACGCGCGCCGGGATCAGCGCGAAGCAGCTCGAACGCGAGCTCGGCGTCACGTACAAGACGGCATGGCGAATATTCAAGCAGATCCGCTCGCTCCTGGACGATCATGACGGGCCGCTCACGGGCACCGTGGAGGTCGATGAGACGTGGCACGCTCCTGAAGAACGGGATCCGGGCCGTCTACCACGCGGTCGGTAAGGACTACCTTCAGGAGTACGTCAACGAGTACACCTTCCGGTACAACCACCGAAAGGACGAGACGCCGATGTTCGCGGCTATCAAGGGTCGCGTGGCGAGGGTACGATCGCGTAAGCAGGGCCTATACGCCCCGGTCGGCTAGAAAAGCCGACGCCCCGCTGGCAGGCGGGGCGCGTAATGACCCTGATTGCGAGGCCGAGGGCTGCCACTTATCGTAGTAGCCTCGCCACCGCCTTGTTCGGTAGTGAGGTGGGAGTCCCCGCCCATGACGATCGAGCGTTCCACCTTCACCTTCGGCCTGATCATCGATCCCGTCGATCCCGACGCGGAGGTCAGTGAGGCCGACTTCCGTAACACCCTCACCGACCTCCGCGATTTCCTCGCCAACATCGAGACGGAGATCGCAGGAGGGACGCCACAGCTTCATTGGGCGTGGGACGCTGATCCCGCGATCCGATTGCGCGCCGAAGTGAACGGGGTTTCGGCTGCCACGATCGACGCGATCGTCTCGACAGGTCGCTCCGGGTTCGCAGCGGTTCGGGAGCCGGACGGTCGAGTCGGCACAATCCTGCCCGACTCCGCTCGTCGGAAGTTGGTCACGCTCGTCAACCGCCTGACGCGCTTCGCCTCGATCACGATCACGGCGGACGATCAGCCGCCTGTCGTGATCGAGGCCGAGCAGCAGGCTCCGGCTGCCGTCGGTGCGCGAGTACTCGCCGAGTACTCCGAGATCGACGGCACCCTCGATGTCATCAACGTCCACGGGTCGCCTCACTTCGTCATCTTCGAGCAGTTGACGGGGCGACGGGTGCGCTGCGCGCTGCCCGACTCGCTGCTCGTTCAGGTGAAGGACGCGCTCAAGACCCGAGTGCTTGTAGAGGGCCTTGTTCGTTACCGCGCGGACGGGACTCCCGTCTCGATCCGCGAGATCACCAACTTCCGCATCCTTCCCGAGCCGGAGTCGAACATTCTGGATTTCGAGGGCCGCCTGCCGGGTCTGACCGGCGATCTGCCGTCTGGCGAGTTCATCCGCCAGCAACGGGAGGAAAATGGTTAGTCCCTCGACCGAGCGGCAATACTGGGATTCGTGCCTTTGGATCTGCTACTTGCAGAACAAGGTCGAGGAGCATGAGCGGGTCGCGGCTATCCGTGATCTGTTGCGCATGGCCGAGGCTGGGCGACTCCATATCGTCACGTCCGCGCTCGCCATCGCCGAGGTGCGGCCCTACGCGGAGCAGTACTCGATGGACTATTCCCACGTGGTCGAGGATTTGTTCGCGACCAATCGCCAGTACTTCTCTGTGGTGAGCGTGACGCGCGCCGTCTCGATGCTTGCGCGGACGGTGGGGGAACAGAACCGGCAGATGTCGGTCGCCGACTCGATCCATGTTGCGACGGCGCTTCGGTCGAACGTGACCGGGCTATTCACGCTGGACGGTGTGCGAGTTCAGGGGATGCGCCGAGCGGGCGATCTCACCAGTTACGACGGGAAGATCGGGACACCGCCGCTGAAGATCAGCGAACCGCGAGTGTCGATGGGGCCTCTGTTCGAGCCGCCGGAGCCTTAAGCCTTCCGCGTAGCGGCCATCTTCACCAGCCC
Organism: Dehalococcoidia bacterium; assembly: GCA_041674525.1. GTDB lineage: Bacteria > Chloroflexota > Dehalococcoidia > UBA2979 > UBA2979 > SHYQ01. The sequence goes on from JBAYVN010000038.1 coordinate 5,530, forward strand.
GCGGAGTCCGGCGCGCTGGTCAGCGCCAGCCTTCGCAGTTTCGCGCTGGCGCTTCTCGATCTCAGGATCGCGCAACGTACCGTCCTCGTAGGACGGGCGCGGTTTGTCTGGCTTGCGTGCTGATCCACCCATGTCTAGAGGGTAGCACTGGACGGTCGATAGGCCGCGTATAGGAGGTCGGCCATCAACTCGCCCTCTTTGCGAACGCGATTGTGTGCACGTCCTTCCAGCACGTAGCCAGCCTTCTCAAGAACACGGCGCGAGGCGCTGTTCCGCTCAAACGGCCACGCCTCAAGACGCTCGAACGGGAACGTCTGCCACGCATAGGTGGTTACGGCCGCAACCGCCTCGGACATGATGCCCCGTCCCCAGAAAGCCTCGCCGAGCCAGTAACCAATCCCGGCCGTGCCTCGGTAGATGTTGTCAGCCTCGGCGAGTTCAAAGCCGATCCCTCCGGCTGCTTCCCCATCAACATCGATCGCAAAGTTCTGCGGCGGGTCAATTCCGACTTGTGACTCCACCCACTCTCGGGCGTCTTCCTCCGTGTACGGGGAAGGGAAGCCGTCGTGGAAGTTCCGCCAGATGTTGCGGTTGTTCGCGTGCCGCGCAAGCGAAGTGGCGTCGCCCAACGCCCATCCGCGTAACACTACCGAGGTCAGCCGGATCTCAGTCATGCGTGGAGTTTACTACGTGCCATCAGGGGATAGTTACGCGCTAGCCCGAGTACAGCCGCACCCCTGCGTTCGGTGCGCCCGTGGTGGTGATGACCTGCAGGCACGCGGAGCCGAACGCCGCGTCCGAGGTGACGTGCCTGAGCTGGAGTGCGCCTCTGCCAGCGTCGATCGAATCGCGCCCGCGCTACCGGTTCCGCTCATCCCCCACCCCCTTTGCGCCCAGCCGAGGGGGTGACCCTACCGAAGCGCTCCCGGCAGGTCGCAGCCGGAGATGGCACGGGACGGCCAGCGGTTCACGCGGCTAGCCGGCGATCGCTTCCAGGGCATCGACGATCGCGTACTCGCCCGCCTCGTCCGTGGGTGGGCGCGGGACGCGGCGGAGCAGCGCGTCGATCGCCGCGAGGAAGCGTGCGTCGAAGTTCGGATCGGCGACCGCGACGCCGAGGCCCCAGCCGCGCGCCTCGACATCCGCGATCATCGCGCGTTCCTCTGTCAGGCCGGTGACGCCCGCCATCGCAACGTAGCCCGGCCCGCGCAGGGCCTCCGCGACGGTGGAGTAACCCGCCTTCGTCACGACGAGGCAGGAGGCGGCCAGCACATCCGACCATGCCACGTGGTCGGGGAGCGCGATCGCGGCCTTGCCTGCGTACGGTGCGAGGACCTCGTTGACGGCGAGCTGAAAGCCGCGGCGCGCGCACCCCTCCGCCAGGCCCCGGAGCGCGTCCAGCGGCTGCGCCTCCGGCGGCGTGCGCCCCATGGTCCAGGTGACTAGCGGGCGCGCGGCGTCGATCGCCGGCGGCAGCGAGGTGCCTGGCCACTGCGCGAGCAGGGGCACGGTCCGGCGCTCGGCGACCGCGGGCAGCCCCGACCCGAGGGGGAGTTCCAGCCCCAGGTCGAACGCGGCGACCTGGGCGCGCACGCGTTCCACCTCCGCGGTGGCGCCGTACATCGCCAGGTACTGGTCATCCCACGAGAAGTTCGAGCACAGCACGGCGGGCGCGTCTGCGGCGCACGCGAGCGCCGGGGCCCACGGCGTGGCATCCGCCATGACCACGTCCGGGCGCCAGCGGGCCACCGCCTCCGCGAGCGCCGCGGGAGCGCCGATTGCGCTGGCGTGGAGCAGCGGGCGCGAGGCGTCGTGGTCCACGCTGCCGCCGGGCGCGAAGACGTATCCGCGGTCTAGGGGGCCTGTGAGCACCTCCGCGTCCGGACAGGCCCGCCGCACCTCGGCCTCCATCGATGCATTGATGACCAGCGCGAGCGCATGCCCGCGGCGCACGACCTCCGCGGCGGTGACGAGCGAACGGTTCAGGTGTCCCCAGCCGTGATCCGAGATCGCGAGCGCGACGCGCATGGCAGCCTCCTGCGCGGATCTTCACAGCTCCTCGTGCTGTGCACCACGATCGGGCAGAACGATCGCGGGGCGGGCGGCGATTCGTGCGCTACGGGCCGGGCACACGTACGATCGCGCCCGAGGCGGGGACGAGGTCGCGCGCAGGATCGGGCAGCCAAAGGTGTCGCGATTCGTCATCTTCACCTCGGCCTACTGGCCGGAGCCCATCGGCAGCGCGGTCTACATGGCCGAGTACGCCGAGGCGCTCGCGGCTCGGGGACACCGCGTCACGGTGGTCGCCTGCTACCCCTCTTACCCCTCGTGGGACCGGTCCGTGCGCCAAGTGGCGGTACACGCGAGCGACGCGCGGGGGGCGTGCGCATCGTCCGCGTGCCCCACACCGTCCCGTCCGAGGCGAACGCTCTCGGCGCTTCGGCATCGAGGCCACATACGGCGTCGCATCCGCCGCGCTGCTGCCCGTGCTCGGCCGCATCGACGCGACGATCGGCGCGGTGCCGGCGCTGTCCGGTGGCCTCGCAGCCCTGCTCGCGGCGACGATCCACGGCTGCCCGAGCAGGTTGATGGTGCGCGACTTCCTCTCCGCCGCCGCGCGACACGGCGGCGCCCCCGGCAGCGGCGAAGGCATCGCGCGCGCCCTCGGCCTCGTGGAGCGCGTCGCGATGAGGTCGACACGCGTCTCCGTGATCGCGCACGGCTTCGAGGGGCAGGCTGCGCGATCCCGCGCGGATGTTCGCGTTCCTCCGGCGCACCCCAGAGGTCGTGTACGAGGGCCACGACCCGTACGAGATCGAGGTGCAGCGGCTCCGCGAGGTCGGTCCGACGGAGGTCGAGCTGCTGGGGGTGAGCGAACGCGGCCGCGGGGTGCTGCGCGCCCGTCACACCGGGTGAGCCGGGGGCGGAGACGCAGCCAGTCGCACCGCCTGAGCCTCGAAGTCGCGCAGCGTGCTCGACGCCTCGCCGGGGGGGAGCCACGCGGAGCCGAGGATCTCGGCGGAGAGGTGCCCGGCGGCGCCGGGCGCGAGTTCGACCGCGAACACGAGCGTGAGGCCGTAGGGCTGGCCGTCGCCGTTGCGGTGGGGCACCGACAGGAGGTACCGCGAGGACGCGACTTCCACGCCCAGCTCCTCGTGCAGCTCGCGGCGCAGGCCGTCCTCCGGGCGCTCGGCGCGGTTCAGCCACCCGCCCGGCAGGCCCAGCGGGAACTCGGCGCGCGTGACGTGATCCAACAGCAGCACGCGCCCCTCGGGGTCAAGGATGACCGCGAGCACGCCGATCGGCTGGAAAGCGGGCAGGAAGCGGTGCGCGGCGTGGAGCAGCCACGAGCCGGGCGGCCGGCGGAGCGCCCACGCCAGGACCTGCTTCCACGCTGGTGTCCCCGGGCCCGGCATGCTCGACGCTCCTTGCTCCGATGGAGCACGGGCTCACCGTAACGCACACCCGCCCCGCTCCGCGACCGGAGGCGGCACGGTCGATACACTCGGGTACGCCCTCGCGCGAGGGTGGTGAGGGTGTGCGGGAGCGGGAGACGCGATGCGCGTGGTGGTGACCGGGACGTCGGGGTTCATCGCGGGGCACCTCGCGCGGCGGCTCGTCGCGGACGGGCACGAGGTCACCGGCATCGACATCGCCGAGCCGCGCCGCCCCGTCGAGGGATGGCGGGACGTGCGTCTCGACCTGCGCGACGACGCAGGGGTGGCGCGCGTGGTGGCGGAGGCGCGGCCGGAAGTGGTGTTCCACCTCGCCGCACAGGCCTCCGTGTCCGTGTCCATGCGCGAGCCGCGACTCGACATCGAGACGAACGTGATCGCGTCGCTGGTGCTCGCGCGGGCGGCGGCCGAGGCGGGGGCGCGGCGCTTCGTGTTCACCTCCTCCGGCGGCGCGATGTTCGGCGCGCCGGCGGCGGTGCCGGCCGGGGACGACACCCCGGTGGAGCCGCGCTCCTTCTACGGCGCCTCCAAGGCGTCGGCGGAGAAGTACCTGCGGATCGTCGAGTGGGAGACGGGCATGACCGTCGCCAGCGTGCGTCCGGCGAACGTGTACGGCCCGCACCAGGACCCGCACGGCGAGGCGGGAGTCGTCGCGATCTTCGCCGAGCGCATGCTGCGCGGTGACGCGGTCACGATCTTCGGCACCGGCGACGACACGCGGGACTACGTCTACGTGGACGACGTGGTGGAGGCGCAGGTCCGGGCCGCCGAGGCGCCCGGCGGCGAGATGTGCGTGATCGGCACCGGCGTGGAGACCAGCACCCGCCGCATCTTCGACCTGCTGGCGCAGCATTGCGGCTACGAGCGGCCGCCCGTGATGGGGCCGCCCCGCGCGGGCGACATCCGGCGGATCGCGCTCGATGCCTCGCGGGCGCGCGCCGTGTGGGAGTGGACGCCGCAGGTGTCGCTGGAAGAGGGCATCGCCCGCACGGTCGAGGCGTTCCGCCGGGCCGCGCAGGGCTGAGCCGCCCCGCGCTGCTCTCCGCCCAGACGCGGCTAGTGGCGCACGCGGTAGCGCAGGTAGACCTCGTTCGTGGCGCCGTTCGGCACCGCGGAGACCAGCTCGAGGTGGATGAGCGCCGCCAGCGAGGGAGAGCGATCGCTTTCGACGGCCGTCCTGACGTCGTTCCCGCTTACGATCACGCCGCCGAGCGTGAGGAAGACCTCGTCCACGCAGCCCGCCGCGAACAGCTCGCCGTTCAGCGTGGGGCCGCCCTCCACCAGCAGCAGCCGCGCGCCCAGCTCGCCGCGCATGTGCTCCAGCATCGCCCGCACCTCGTCCCCGGCGGGAAGCCGGAAGGCGCGCCGGCCGGTCGCCTCGATCGCCCGCACGCGCTCGGCGGGCGTGGCGTCCGAGACGTAGACCACCGCCTCGAAATCGCGCGCGGTGAAGAAGACCCGGTCCAGCGGCAGATTCCCGGAGCGCGTAAGCACCGAGGCGATCGGGGTCCGGGGCAGCCCGCGCGCGACGCGCAGCTCCTCCAGCGCCGGATCGCCGAGGCGCGACGAGGTGCCGCTGGCGCGGAACGTTCCCGCGCCGTTGATTGTGACATCTGCGTGGACGCGCAACTCGCGCATCAGCCGCTGGTCGGCCGGTGAGCCGAGGCCCCGCTCCGTGCCCTCGACGACGATGCGGCCGTCGACGCTGCTGACCATGTTGATGATGACGTAGGGGCGCGCGATGGGGCCGGACGCGGGGGGCGCGGGAAAGGTCAGCGCGGTGTAGTCGGGCACGGCGGCGTCCATGCGATCGAGGATACCCGCCGGCCGCGCCGTGGTCCGGTCGCGCCCGTGCCGGCGGTCATTCGCCGGGTTCGGCCCCCTCGATGCCTTCGGCGCGGGCATGGCGGCTGCGCGGCGCGTCCGTGATGCGCGCGGCCAGCAGCTCGCGCAGCTCCCGCGTCTCGGGGAAGCGGCCCTCGATGCGGTTCGAGAACAGCAGCTCGTCCCCGAGGTGGACGTCGAACTGCCCGCCGCCACCGGGGATGAGCGTCACGCCCGAGACATAATCCTCGAAGGTATGCAGCAGCTCCTGAGCCACCCACGAGGCGCGCGGAAGGAAGTGGCACTTCGTGCAGTAGGTGATGGAGATGCCGGGTCGCCGGGTGCCGTCCACGCGGTGCTCCGCTCGCCGGGGTGGTGCTCCGGATTGGCCACGTGCCGCCGGTGCGCCACCGGCGGGCCACCAGTGTGCCACGCCGCGTCGCGCATGGGGCGGCTCGCGTGGGGCGGCTCGCATGGGGGCGTGGCACGAGGGAACGATCCGGAGCGTACGCTCGTCTCACCTGCGCCGGCGCTCGTGCCGGGGGCTGAGGGGAGATGAAGATGGCTCGTTCACGTGCGGGCGGTGCTCAGACCTCCGTTCGGCAGGCCTCGGTGGCCGGGATGGCGGCGATCGCGATCGTTGCGGCCCTCGCCCTCGCGGGGTGCAGCGCGAGGAACGCCAGTGACCTCAAGACCGGAGTCGCGAACGGCTCCGGGGGTGTCGCCGTCGCCCCGTCCGAGGGCGCCGCCAAGCCGGGCGCCCCGTCCTCGATTGACCGCGCGGCCTCCTCGCCGAACCAGAGCCCCGAGCAGCCTCTGCCCACGGTGGGCGACGCGCGGACGATCATCCGCAACGGCACCGCGGACCTCGAGGTGCGCTCCGTGGCGGACGCCTTCGAATCGATTCGCCAGATCGCCGCCGCCGCGAACGGATCCGTGGCCGACTCCTCGTTCACCGGCTCCGGCGACCGGCAGAGCGCGCAGATGACCCTGCGCGTACCGGTCGAGCGCTTCGGCGACGTCGTCGCCCGGCTGCGCGAGATCGCCGTCGAGGTACGCTCGATCACGACGACCTCGAACGACGTCACCGACGAGTACACGGACGTGGAGGCGACGCTCCGGAACCTGCGCGCCGTGGAGGCCCAGTACGTGCAGCTCCTGGGCCGCGCGGGGACGATCGGGGACGTGCTGCAGGTGCAGGACCGGCTGAACCAGGTGCGCCTGCAGATCGACCGCACGGAGGCGCGACGCCAGTCGCTCGCCTCGCGCGCCGCGATGTCCACGATCACCGTCTCGTTGCGTCCCGCGAGCGGCATCGTCAGCGGCAGCGGGCCGCTGGCGCGGGCGGGCGCGGCATGGCAGGCCTCGTTGCGCACCCTCGAGGTGATCGGCACGGTGCTGCTGGTGGTGATCGTCTACTCGTGGTGGCTGGTGCCGCCGATCGCGATCGGCGCGTTCTTCGGGTGGCGCGCGTACCGCAGGCGTCACCCCGCGGCCCCGCCCACCACCGCGCCGGCCTAGCGCGCGTCCTCGACGTAGGGGACGAGCTCGAAGTCGCCCCGCGTCACCACGGCGAGCAGGCGGTCGGCGTCCGCGGACGCGACCGCCTGCCGCAGCGCCTCGCGGCGATCGCCGGAGAGTGCGCCGTCCGCGCCGCCCGCGGCCTCCGCGTCCGTCCGCCGCCACAGCCGCACCCGCACGCCGTCGATGCCCTCGAGGTCGGCGATGAGCGCGGTCGCATCGCCGGACGCCACCAGCACGACCTGCCGCGCGCGGCGCGCGACGGGCGGCGCGGCGGGCATCGCCGCCTGGTCCTCGCGCAGCACCAGGAAGTGGTAGTACGCGATCGCACCGGTGGTGACCGCCACGCCCAGGCCCCAGCGCACGTCGCGCAGCAGTCCCAGCGACAGTTCGCCGTTGAGCGCCGCGATGAACACCAGGTAGAGCACCACGGTGAGGCTCACCAGCAGCGCGAAGATCGCCACGCCCACTGTGGCGAAGACGTAGACGCGGCGGGACGGCGCGGTCCGCTCCTCGAGACCCGTCGCCAGCGCGCGCTGCGTGTCGCGCCAGTAGCGCGCCCACAGCGGCACCCCGACGGCGAGCAGCGTGATCCCGCGCAGCAGCGGGTTGCGCCACCAGTTCGCCGCGACCACGTATGCCGCGCCCGGGCCGCCGAGGCCCTCGGCGGCGAGGGCGATGAGCGTCGCCACGCCGACCGCGAGCGTGATCAGCCCCGCGGCCGAGAGCAGGTAGCGGTAGACGCGCTCGGGGCCGCTGCGCTCGTGCGCGTCGCCCGCCTCGATGATCGTGGCGCGGTGATAGCCCCAGGTGGCGACGCCGCCGATGAGCGCGCTGATCGCGCCGGGGAACAGCGCGAAGTGGGCCACGGCGCTGTCCTCGCCTGGCACGCCGAGGAACCACTCCAGCGCGTCGTAGAGCATGACCGCGGCCGGGGTGATTGCCAGCACGACGCCCAGCAGCGCGCCGAAGAGGAACACCTGCACGCGCCACAGCGTGGTCAGCCGGTCGCGGCGCACGAGCCGGGCGAGCCAGTGCCAGCCCCAGATCCCGGCGCCCACCACCAGCACGGCGAAGCCCTCGCGCAGGCCGCGGTCCCATCCGCCGGTGACGATGCTGCCACGGAAGGTGCGGTCGTAGGCCTCGGAGAGCGGCGCGTCGATCACTGCGATCGTTCCGGAGAGCAGGAGCAGGAGGCCCAGCAGCGCACCGAAGTACAGCGCCAGCCGGTCGATCAGCCTCGTCATTCCCGTGGTCGCCGGCTCCGCGGCGGCCAGCCGCTGGTGGATCGCCCAGACGCCCGACCACGCGACCACGTGGCCCCACGCTCCACCCGCGAAGTCCGAGGTCTGCAGCACCATCTGCATCGCCTCGATCGCGTTCCATGCGAGCACGGAGAGGGCCACGGAACGTGCGACGGCGAAGTAGAGGCGGCGGGCCTGCGACCGGCGCTCCACCTCGTGCGCCTGCACGGAGCGCTGCGCGAGCAGCATGAACAGCAGCCACGCGGGCGTGCCGACGACGGTGAAGGCCAGCGCGATCGCGAGCCCCTGCCGGCGCTCCAGGAGCAGGGCACCCCCGGTGATCGCGTCCAGCGCGCCGCCGATGATCATGGCGACGCCGATCGCCGCGAAGATCACGCCGACCAGCGCCAGCGCGTAGATGAACAGCCGGCGCACGCTGCCGATGCCCTCGTCGATCGTCGGGTCATCGCGCTCGGACTGGTGGCGCGCCGAGACGATCGCCGCGGCGACGCCGGCGATCAGCGCCAGCGGCAGTACCGTGAAGACGAGGATGGCGCCGATCACTTCGATCATGGGGTGCTCGCGCCTTCGTTACTTCACCGGGGTGGGCGGGCAGTAGAGGGGCCATGGCGGATCGACGAAGCGCCACTGTCCCTGCACCTGCGTCAACACGAAGACCTGCGTGTGGGTGTACTCGCCGCTCCCGAACGGGCTGTCGGAGTTGTACGCCTCCGTCAGGCGCACCCGGACTTCCGCGGTGGAATCACGCACCGTCGTTCGCTCCAGCGTCGCGCGGATCGAGCGGGTGCTGCGGTTGCTGATGGGCTCGCGCTCGAACTTGCAGCGCTCGGTCAGCGCGGGCGCGAGGTAGGTCATCGCGGTGGTGGCGTCGCGGTCGTTCACGGCGCGCAGGTAGTCCTGCACTGCGCGTTCCGGCGTGCCCTCCGCGTACTGCCGTTCGCCGCTCGCGAGCACCGTGATCGCGATCCCGGCGAGCACGGCGACGGTCACCACCCCCGCCACGATCACCAGCCAGCGGTTCGATGCACTCACAGGCGTGTCCCTTCGTGGGGCGGGATCCGCGGATGCTCGCACGCGCAGCATACGCGCCCCGCGACGCCCGCGCCCCGTCCGCTTCGCTCCGAAGAGGCGTGGCCCGGACCGCACGAAGGAGCGGGTAGAATGGGCACCGAGCATCGCCCACCGGCACGGATCGAGGGGAGCAGCGCATGCCCGGTCTCGCTGAGCACGTCGAGCGCCTGTTTCCAGCCGTCCGCGCCGACCTCGAGGCACTCGTCCGCCTCCCCTCCGTGAGCGCGGAGGGGCCCGCGACCGCAGGCATGCAGGCGTGCGCGGCGCGCGTGGAGGCGCTCTTCGCGGCGGAGGGGCTCCACGTCCGCCTGCTCCAGGTGCCGGGGAGCCCGCCGGTGATCCTCGCCGAGCATCGCGCGCCGGCGGGCGCGCCCATCGTGCTGCTCTATGCGCACTACGACGTGCAGCCCGCGGGCGATCCCGCGCTGTGGAGCGGCGCGCCGTTCGATCCGATCGAGCGCGACGGCCGGCTCTACGGGCGCGGCGCCTCCGACGACAAGGCGGGCATCGCCATCCACCTCGGCGCGCTGCGGGCGCTGGCGGCCCTCGATGGCGGCATCCCGATCGGCGTGAAGGTGATCGTGGAGGGCGAGGAGGAGCTCGGATCGCCGCACATCGAGGAGTTGCTCACGCGGCACGGCGACCTGCTGGCGGCGGACGCCATCGTGATTGCGGACTCGGAGCACTGGCGGGTCGGGACGCCCGCGCTGACCACCACGCTGCGCGGACTGGTGGACTGCGTGGTGGAGGTGCGGACCGCGGAGCGAGGCGTGCACAGCGGGCAGTTTGGCGGCGCGGCGCCGGATGCGCTGACCGCCCTCGCGCGCATCCTCGCCACGCTGCACGATGCCGATGGCTCACCGGCGATCGCCGGCCTGGCCAGCGCGCCCGACCCCCGGGTGCTGGTCGACGAGGCGGAGCTCCGCGCCAGCGCCGGGCTGCTGGAGGGTGTGTCGCTGCTCGGCACCGGTCCGCTCGCCGCGCGGCTGTGGGCGCGGCCGGCCGTCTCCGTGCTGGCCATCGATGCTCCGCCCGTCGCCGAGGCCATCAACCAGTTGGTGCCCGTCGCTCGCGCCAAGGTGTCGCTGCGCGTGCCGCCCGGGCAGGAGCCGGGGGACGCGCTGGACGCCCTGATGGCCCACCTGGAGGCGGCGGCCCCGTGGGGCGCCCGCGTCGCCGTCACGCGCGGATCCAGCGCCCCCGGCTTCGCGCTCGAGGCGCGCGGCCCGGAGTTCGCGGCCTTCGCGGAGGGGATGCGTGAAGCGTGGGGCGCCGATCCCGCCGAGATCGGCATCGGCGGGACGATCCCGCTGATCGCGCTGCTGGCGGAGCGGTTCCCGGACGCGGCCGTGCTCGTCACCGGCGTCGGCGAGCCGACGAGCCGCATCCACGGTCCGGACGAGAGCCAGGATCTGCAGGAGCTGCGCCGCTCGATCCTCGCCGAGGCGCTCGCGCTGCGTGCGCTGGCGGAGCAGCGCATCGGGCGCGGCTGACGCCGGTGTGGCGCAGAGGCGCGTGCGCACGGCAAGATGGGATCGCGCGCACCGCGGGGGCGCGTGACGCGAACGATGTGCCGATGCGGAGGGTGAGATGACCGAGGGTGCGCCGGTGATCGGCATCGTCATGGGCAGCGACTCCGACCTCGGCGTGATGCGCGCCGCGGCGGACGCGCTCCGCGACCTCGGCGTCGCCTTCGAGGTGCGCGTGCTCTCGGCGCACCGCACGCCCGACGCGACGCTGGAGTACGCCCGGTCGGCCGAGGGGCGCGGGCTGCGCGTACTGATCGCGGGCGCGGGCGGCGCGGCGCACCTCCCCGGGGTGATCGCCGCCGTCACCACGCTTCCGGTGATCGGCGTCCCGGTGCCGCTGGCGCAGCTGGATGGTCTCGACTCGCTGCTCTCGATCGTGCAGATGCCCGCGGGCATCCCCGTGGCCACCGTGGGCATCGGCAACGCGCGCAACGCGGGCCTGCTGGCCGCGCGCATCCTCGGCACCGGCGACCGGGCGCTGCGCGGCCGCATCGCCGATGCGCAGCAGGCGATGGCCGCGACGGTGCAGGAGCGCGACGCGAAGGTGCGCGCGGAGTTCCCCGCCTAGCTCCGACGTCTCAGGCCGTGCACGGGCGCGCCGCTACGGCCACTGGTGGTTGGCGAACGCCCAGTCGAGGAGCGCGCGCGCATCGGTGTCGCGGTTCGCGTCGTTCAGCAGCACCACGTACACGCGATGCCCGTTCTTTGTCGCGGATGCGGCGAGCGTGCGCCCGGCGTCGTCCGTGAACCCCGTCTTCACCCCGTCGGCGCTGGGGTAAGAGGACAGCAGCGCGTTCGTGTTCACCATCGACAGCGCGCGCCCGCCGCGCGCGGTGTAGGTGGGCGTCTTCACCACGTCGCGGAAGCGCGACAGCGTCATCCCGTAGCGCGAGAGCATCGCGATGTCGTACGCGGAGGAGCGGTGCAACGGGCTGCCGAGGCCGTGCGGGTCGGTGAACGTGGTGTCGGTGAGTCCCAGGCGCTTCACGAGCATGTTCATCTGCTGCACGAACGCGGCCTCGGAGCCGGCCTCGTACCGGGCGAAGGCGATGGCCACGTCGTTGCCGGAGGGCAGCATCAACCCGTACAGCAGGTCGCTCACGGGGAAGCAATCGCCGGGGACCAGCCCCAGGACGCTGCTCTCGACCATCGTGCGGGAGTCGACGTCGGAGGTGATGACCGTGCCCGGCTCCATCCCCTCGATGGCGAGGATCGCCGTGGCGATCTTGGTCAGGCTCGCGGGGGGCAGGCGCTCGTGCCCGTTCTTCTGGTACAGCACCGCGCCCGAGGCTTCGTCGACGACGGCCACGGCGGTGGCGCCGACCGTGGGCGCCGGCACGCGGCCGGTGAAGATCGGCGCCGGGGCGCGTGGCGGCACACCCCCGGGGACCGTGACGGTGGCGGCGGTGACGCGCCCGGAGGCCGGGTCCTCGCACACGATCAGCAGCACGCGCCCGCCGGAGAGCCAGCCGTCGCTGAACGTGCTGCGCCAGTCCGAGTTCACGAAGTCCGGGGCGCCGAAGAGGTAGCCCACCAGCTCGCCATCGGCGCGGCTGGTCCACACCGCCTTCGGCGTGCAGCCGCGGGTCATCGCGGCGTTCTCGACGCCCGCCAGCGTGCCGCCGCCCCACACCACCATGCCCGTGCCACCGGCGGTGGGAACGAAGCCGGTGATCCCCGGCTTGTACGCAGCCGGCTTCGCGGCAGTGCAGGCCGCACCCGCCGCGCTGGTGGCGGCGCCGCTCGGCGGGCCAGCGTACGGCGCCAGGTACGCATCGGCGACCCAGCCGGTGAGCTGGCCGGTGTTCACCAGCTGCCAGCGCAGCCCGTCCGCGGTCTGAACGGAGGGCAGGATGACGACGGTCGAACCCTCGGCGAGGCAGGAGATCGTGCGGCCCGCCAGTCCGGCGGTCTCGCGCAGGCGCAGGCAATCGCCCTCGGCGCGCACCACGCCGCTGCTCCCCGGGGTCAGCGGATCCCCGGTGACGAACTCCGCAAGGGTGGTGTTGCTGTCCGGCGGCGCTGCGTGCGCGGGGCTGGAGGTGGTGCCGAGGGCGCCGGCGAGCGCGGCGGCGATGAGGATCCCGGCGATCAGGCGCAGTCGAGACACCACTGGCTGTGCCATCCCGCTTCCCACGCCCGCCCGCACACAGTCTACGTCGCCACCGTGGCGACGCAAGACGCTGAGGGCCGGTGTGTGCGGATGAGTTCGGTGTTTGTGGATGAATGATGTTGCGCTCGCAGGCCACCTCGCTTGCCGTGCCGAGCGATTGCGAGCGCGGGCGCGGTAGTATCCGCGCATGAACGATCCCACCGAGGACTACGCGGGCTATCCGGGTCAGCCAGAAGCCGGACGGCGGCCGGTCCGGCGTGCGCTGATGGTGTTGCGGTTCATCGCCGTCTTCGTCGCCGTCGGGCTGGCGATCGTGCTGACGTTGCAGAACAAGGACGACGTCACCCTGCAGTTCCTGCTGTGGACCGTGACGCTCTCTCGTGCGCTGCTGCTGTTCATCGTGCTCGTGGTCGGTGCGTTGATTGGCTGGCTGCTGCGCAGCGCCCTCGACGATGACGGGTTCCGCCCGTTTGGCTGACGCATCGCCGGACATCGAGCAACTGAGGGCGCTGCTGGCGGAGTACGACCGCGCCACGGGCGAGATCGCGTGGCTGTCCCGGACGGGCGACCTCGGATCAGGCGAACGAACGGCGCGGCTCTCCTCGCTGGGTGCGTGGGAGATGCACCAGTCGCGCATCGCGCAGCAGATCGCGGCGATCGCCGGTGATGCCGACCTCGATCGCGTGCGCGCGCGACTCGAGGAGTGAGCGAGCGCGATGCGCGGACCCGCGCGTCACTCCGCCGAGCGCCACGCCTCCGGAAGCGCGTCGCCCCACCACACTATCTCGGGTTGCAGGCGGACGCCGCTCGCGGCGAGCACACGCTGTTGCACCTGCGCCATCAGTGCGGCGACATCGTGGGCGGTGCCCTGGCCGTCGTGCACGATGAAGTTCGCGTGCAGCGCGCTCACGCGTGCGTGCCCGGCGGCGAGGTCCTTGCACCCCGCGGCATCGATCAACCGCCCGGCGCTGTCGCCCGGCGGGTTGCGGAAGATCGATCCGGCGTTCGGCTCCGCGGTGGGCTGCGTGCGCTGCCGCGCATCCAGCAGCCGCCGCATCTCCGCCTCGATCACCGCGCGCGGGCGAAGTGTGAGCGTGAGCGTCGCTGACAGCACGAGATCGCCGGAGTCCCGCAGCGACGTGTGCCGGTACGCGAAGTCGATGTCGCTCGCCGCGAGCGTCGCGCGCGTGCCACCGCGCCACACCTCGACGCTGCGCACGAGGTCGCCGATGCTGCGGCCGTCGCCGATGCCGGCGTTCGTCTGCATCGCGCCGCCCACGCTGCCCGGAATGCCGATCGCGAACTCGAGCCCGCCCAGGTCGCGTTCGGCAACCCCGCGCGCGAGCGCGGGGAGCATCACCGCCGCCCCCGCAGTCACCTCGGCCCCCGCGAAGGTGACGCCGCCGCACGCGCGCCGGAGCGAGACGACCACGTCGCGCACGCCCTCGTCGGCGACGAGCACGTTCGATCCGCCCCCGAGCACACGCAGCCGCAACGATTGCTCGCGCGCCCACCCGGCGATGCGCTCGAACTGCGCGAGGTCCTCGGGCGTGCCGAAGTACGCGGCGGGACCGCCGATGCGCATGTAGGTGTGGCGGGACAGCGGCACCTCGCGATCGAGGCCCAGCGCGATCGGTGGGTCGGGCAGGGCGCGCTGCATCGTCACAGCGGCGGGCGCTGGGCGTGGAAGCCGGTGGCCTGCTGGAACGCGTGAGCGATGCGCAGCGCCAGCGCATCGTGCCAGCGTGCGGTGGAGATCATGAGTCCGATCGGCAGCCCGTCCGCATCGAATCCGCACGGCACGCTGATCGAGGGCTGGCGCGTGTTGTCGAAGACGCGCGTGTTGCGGAACTTGAGCGCCGGTGAGGCCTCTGCCCACGGGTCGTCGCCGATCGGCTCGGCGGTCCGGGGCGCCGTGGGCAGCACGATCGCGTCGACGGCGCCGCCCTCGCCCAGCACGCGTTCGAAGCGCGCCTCCACCTCCTTGCGCCACTCCACCGCGCGGATGTAGTCGTGCACGCTGGCATCGAGGCCGGTCAGGATGCGCGTGCGCACCGGCTCGCCCACCGTCTCGGGGCGGCGGCGCAGGATCGCCTCGGACACCGTCGCACCCTCGGCGACGATGATTGGATCCATGATCGCGCGCCAGTCGCCCGCGCCGGCCATCGGCTCGCACGTGGTGATGTGCGCCCCCATGCCGGCCAGCGTCGCGAGCGCGTGTTCGAATGCCGCCACGGTCTCCGCGTCACACCCCTCGACGAGCGACGGCATGACCGCGAGGCGCAGCCCCTGCACGCCGTCACCCAGGTCCGCGGTGAAGTCCTGCGGGGGTCGCGCCTCGGAGTCGTGGTCGCGGGGGTCGTGGCCCGCGAGGACGTTCAGCATCAGCGCGCAGTCCTCGGCGGTGCGAGCCATGGGGCCGACGTGGTCCAGGGTGTGCGACAGGGGCATGACGCCCGCGCGGCCCACGAGGCCGTACGTCGGCTTGAAGCCCGTGACGTTGCAGAACGACGCCGGGATGCGCACGGAGCCCCCGGTGTCGCTCCCCAGCGCGCCCAGCGCCTCGCCCGCCGCGAGCGCGGCCCCCGAACCGCCCGAGGATCCGCCGGGGACGTGCGAGAGTCGCCACGGGTTGTGCGTGGCGCCGAAGTGCACGTTGTTCGTGGTGCCACCCAGGGCCAACTCGTGCGTGTTCGTCTTCCCGATGATCACCGCGCCCGCCTCGCGCAGCAGGCGCACGGCCGTCGCATCCTCGTCCGGCACGCGGTCGCGGTACGCCCCGGTGCCACCGCTGGTGACCACTCCGGCGGTGTCGAAGATGTCCTTCACCGCGATCGGGATGCCGTCCAGCGGTCCGCGCCGCCTGCCATCGGCTGCGCGCCGCGTGGCCGCCTGGGCCTCGGCCAGCGCGGAGCCGTGCATCAGCCGGACGTACGCGCGGACCTGCCCGTCGACCTCGGCGATGCGCGCGAAGATGGCCTCCACCAGGCCGGTCGGGGTGAGGGCGCCCGCCTCGATGCGCGCGCTGGCCTCGGCGATGCTCAGGTACGCGAGGTCGGTGACGCTCATGCGGGCTCCCGGCGGATCGGGCGCCCGAGCGGAGCTCGGGCGGACGGCCCGATCATACGATGCACCGCCCGCGCGTTCCCCTGCTCGCTCCGCTGGCTCCCGCGCCGTGTCGAGGATTGACCGTCGTCGCGGGCCGCGCCTACGCTCCCCAGACTCCCGGGTAGTGGACTCCCGGGTACTGGACTCCCGGGCACGCAGCACAGGGAGACGGGGAGCAGCACGTGATCGACCTCGGCCTCCTGGACGCCCTCGACGCCGAGGCGATCGGCCAGCCGGGGGAGCGCAGCTTCCGGCTGCGCGCGCGCGCCGGGAGCATGTACGCCTCGCTGTGGATGGAGAAGGAGTCCGTCGCCGCCCTCGGACGCTCGTTCTCCGCGCTCCTCGCCGAGCGATCGAGGATGCGCGGCACCCCGGCGGGCGCGGTGGAGGCCGTGGGGAACTTCCCGCAGTCAGCGCAGGTGGACCTGCAGGTCGCGCGCCTGGGACTGGACTGGGACGGCGACCAGGAGCACATCATCATCTTCGCGGACGATGCAGCCGCGATCGAGAGCGGGGACACGCCGGCGTGTCGCATGGAGATCGACCGGTCGGTGGCGCTGCGCGCGGTGACGCAGTTCCAGGAGGTCGTTGCGGCGGGGCGCCCGCTCTGCCCGCTCTGCCACGAGCCGCTGGATTTCGCCGGGCAGCCCCACTTCTGCCCGCGCACCAACGGCCACTCGAAGGAGCCGCTCCCGCCGCTCGAGGCCGAGTAGTCCCGGCCAGCGTCGCGTTTCTCGCGCGTTGCCCGCGCGCGCTACTCGTGCGCGCGGACCAGGAGGACGGACGCCATCGGCGTGTTGCGCACCACGTGGTCCGCGACGGAGCCGAGGATTGCGCGGCGGATGCCGCTGCGCCCGTGCGTCGCGATCACGACCACGTCGGCCTTCGTCTCCGCCGCGGCGTTCACGATCTCGTCGCCGGGGTAGCCCTCGCGGATCATCGTGGTGACGTTCGTGACCCCCTGCGCGGCCATCGCATCCTTGACGGCCTGTAGGTCCGACTCGGCTTCCTCGCGCTCGGCGGCGACGGCGTCCCGCGCGATGTCGGCGGTGACCTGGCCCACCGGGATCGGCTCGATGGTGGCGCCGGAGACGCGCATGATCATCTGGGCCTCGGAGTCGATCACCCGTACAAGGACGACCGATGCGCCGGTTTGCTTCGCCAGCGTGACCGCGTGGGGGATCGCCTGTTGCGATACCTCGGAACCGTCGAGCGCCAGCAGGATCTTGTTGTACATCGAGCGGGCTCCCATCGACGGTCACGGCGTACCCGGATCATAGGCGCGGGGTCCGCGGCGCGCCACGTGGTGCGCCACCGCCGTGCAGCCCGACCGGTGAAGACGCGGCGTCGCCCGCGCCGGTGGTCCCTGCTACGATTTCGCGGCCCTCGGACGCATCCACCGTTTGCCCAGTGGGAGATCTCGCGATGACCCTCGACCCCCGTCACAAGAGCCACGTCCTGGTGGATGGCCCCGACCGCGCCGCCGCCCGCTCCTACTACTACTCGGTGGGGTACACCCCGGCGGATCTCAAGCAGCCGCTGGTGATGGTGGCCCACGAGTGGATCGGGACGATGCCGTGCAACTGGAGCCAGCGCGCCCTGGCGCAGCAGGTGATGGCCGGCATCCGCGCGGCGGGCGGCACGCCCATGGAGGTGAACACCATCTCCATCAGCGACGGCATCACCATGGGCACGCAGGGCATGAAGGCCTCGCTCATCTCGCGCGAGGTGATCGCCGACTCCATCGAGCTGACCGGGATGGCGTACGCCTTCGACGCCGCGGTGATCATCGTCGGCTGCGACAAGACGATTCCCGCCGGGGCGATGGCGCTCTCGCGCCTCGGCGTGCCGGGGCTCGTGCTCTACTCCGGCTCGATCGCCCCGGGCACCTTCGAGGGCCACGACGTGACGATCCAGGATGTGTTCGAGGGCGTCGGTCAGCACGCGGCAGGCAACATGAGCGACGAGCGCCTCGCGGCCCTCGAGCAGGCCGCGTGCCCCGGCGCGGGCGCGTGCGGCGCGCAGTACACCGCGAACACCATGGCCACCGTGATGGAGTTCATGGGCCTCTCGCCCATGCGCAGCGCCACCGTTGGGGCCACGGACCCGCGCAAGGACAACGTGGGCCAGGAGGCCGGGCGCATCGTCATGGACATGCTGCGACGAGGCGAGACCGGGCGGTCGCTGATCACCCGCCAGTCGCTGGAGAACGGCATCATGTGCGCCGCCTCCACCGGTGGTTCCACCAACGTCGTTCTGCACCTGCTGGCGATCGCCGCCGAGGCGGGCGTCGAATTGAACATCGACGACTTCGACCGCATCAGCGAGCGCACGCCGCTGATCGGTGACCTGCGGCCGGGCGGTCGCTACGTGGCGCTGGACTGGGACCGCGCGGGCGGTACGCCGGTGCTGGCGAAGCGCCTGCTGGACGCCGGCTTGCTCCACGGCGAGGTGCGCACGGTCACGGGCAAGACGATCGCCGAGGAAGCCGCGAACGCGCAGGAGACCCCCGGGCAGGACGTCATCCTGCCGATCGAGAAGGCGATCAAGCCGACGGGCGGCCTCGTCATCCTGAAGGGATCGCTGGCCCCGGAAGGTGCGGTGATCAAGGTGACCGGCCACGAGCGCCCGACGCACACGGGCCCGGCGCGCGTCTTCGAGTCCGAGGAGGACGCGATGCACGCGGTGCTGGAGCACCGCATCGTCGCCGGCGACGTGGTGGTGATCCGCAACGAGGGCCCGAAGGGCGGCCCCGGCATGCGCGAGATGCTCGGCGTCACCGCGGCGCTGGTCGGCGAGGGCCTCGGCGAGACGGTCGCGCTGCTGACGGACGGGCGCTTCTCCGGCGCCACGCGCGGCTTCATGATCGGCCACGTCGCCCCGGAGGCGGCCGTGGGTGGCCCGATCGGCGTGGTGCAGGAGGGCGACACGATCGTCCTCGACGTGCCCAACCGGAAGATCGACCTCGACGTCCCGGCGGACGAGATCGCGCGCCGGCAGGCCGCCTACGTCCCGCGCCCGACGATGTACCCGACGGGCGTCTTCGCCAAGTACGCGAAGCTCGTCTCCGGCGCCGAGCACGGCGCGATCACGCGGTAGCGGGCGCGCGAGGGCCGGCGCGTGCGCGGGCAATCTCGATGCGGGAGGGGCGCTGTTCCGCGTGAGTCGGGCGGCCCACCCCCTGCCCCCTCCCTCCGCGGGAGGGGGATGAGAAACAAGGGGCTGCGCCCCTCGCACCCTCGGCCGGGGCGGCGCGGCGGCGAGGCCATCCCCGTCGAGCGTTGCGGACCAGACCGCCGTACGCGAAACCGCACTCCGCGAGGCTCCGGTTCGCTCCCCCTTCCCGAGAGCGAGGGGGAAGGGGGCCGGGGGGATGGGCGACACATCTTCTCCGGCTCCCCCTCCCGCGCCGGGAGGGGGCAGGGGGGTGGGCCGCCCGACTCACGCACATCGTCGCCGCGTGCGGGTATGACCGGGGCGTCGCGATGATCCTCGTCGCGGGGGCGAGCGGGTTCGTGGGGAGCGCGCTGCTGCCCGCGCTGCTCGCACCGCGCGAGGGCTCCTCGCCCCGCCCTGTCCGCGCGCTGGTGCGCCGCGAGTTCGATGCGGTGCGCCTGCGCGCGCAGGGCGTCGAGGCGGTCACCGGCGACGTAGTGGACGGGCGCGGGCTGGACGCCGCGATGCGCGGCGTCAAGACGCTGGTCTACCTGGTGCACACCCTGGACCGCAG
>JBAYVN010000039.1:0-25114 GCA_041674525.1 Dehalococcoidia bacterium
AGGGGCGCGTGGCGCTCTACGGCGTCGAGTCGGTCGAGTACCGTGCGTTCGTCGAGGGCAGGCAGCGCAGCAGTTCCGGGGCGCCGGTGACCGTCACGCAGGCGATGCGATCAAGGCGCAGGAGGGCCACTTGATCCGGCTCCCCCGGGTCGAACGCTCTGGGCGATTGGGTTGGCTCCCCGACGAGGATTCGAACCTCGAACCTACCGGTTAACAGCCGGGCGCTCTACCGTTGAGCTATCGGGGAACGGTGCGCGAACAAGTGTGCCGCGCGCGGGGCTCGGCGGCAACAGGGATGCCCCTGTCGGGCGCCCTGGATGCTGGCTGCGGGGCCAGGATTCGAACCTGGGCAAGAGGATTCAAAGTCCCCGGTGCTACCGCTACACCACCCCGCAACGCGCCCGGGGCATCCTAACGCGCCCCCGGGCCGCATCAGGTTCGCAGATGGGCCCCGCTGCTGCCACTCCGGCGCGTGCTCGCCCGGCCGTCACTCTATCGGGATGCGGTAGAAGCGGCGCACCGCGTCCTCCCACGCCGTGTCGATGAACCACGGTTCGTCGAGGAGCTGCAGGGTGCGCGCCATCATCTTCGACAGCGTGTCCATGCGTGGCCCGTCGATCACGTACAGCGGCGCGAGCGCCTCGGAGCAGGCGCGGTGGCCCCAGTCCCACGGCACCAGCCCGGGCTGATCCGCGGGCGTGCCCCCCGGCGCTGCGAGTGCCGCCCGCCGCTCGTCGAGCAGGGGCGCGCGGAGCACCAGCGCCGCCTCCTCGATCGTCGCGATCGGCTCGCCGCACACGTCGCAGGCGCGCCAGCCGCCGAAGGCGTCGTCGTCTGTGGTCACGGTGTCACCGGCGCACGTCGATTCGTCACGCGCCCTCGGGCGCGAGGGATGCGAGGCTGGTACCGAAGGTGGGAGTCGAACCCACACGGGTTGCCCCAACCGATTTTGAGTCGGCCGCGTCTGCCATTCCGCCACTTCGGCAACGGGGCCATCTTAGCAGCCGACCCCGGCGGCCGCCCGATGTGGGGCTCCGATGGAGCGTCACGTGCGCGCGCGTCTACGATGGACCATCGAGGCGGACGCGGGGGTGCACGATGTTGCGACCGTTCCACCGGCTCACGCCGCCGGGGCTCCTCGTGCTGGTCGCCGTGCTGTTGCTCGCCAGCTGCGGGCCGCGCGCTGCCTCGAGGGTCGACGACCGGTTCTCCGGCGGCTACCCGATGTTCCGGGACGAGGCCTCCGGGATCACCGCGATCCTCGGCACGCCCGACCTCGCTGTGGGCACGTTCCGGGTGGCCGTCTCGTTCAGCGACCGCAACGGGCTGATCCGCGCGCCGTCCATCGAGTGGCAGCTGTACCGCACCGGCCAGAGCGGCGATGCGGCGCAGGTGGCCGCGGCGCAGTTCTTCGCGTTCCCGGACGGCGCGCGCGGCCTCTACACCGCGCCGCTCGATTTCACCGCGGCGGGGCGGTGGACGCTGACCGCCACGGTGCCGCGCACCGACGGCCAGCCCGTCGCCGTCACGCTCCCGCTGGAGGTCGCCGCGCGCGCCTCGGCACCGGTGGTCGGCGCGGCGGCCCCCGCGAGCAGGAACCGCGTCGCGGCGGACGTGCCCTCGCTGGGCCACCTGACCACCAGCCCCACGCCGGAGCCTGCGCTCTACCAGCACCGCATCGCCGAGAGCCTCGCGGCGCACCGGCCGCTGGTGGTCGTGTTCGCCAGCCCGGCGTTCTGCACGACGCCGCTGTGCGGGCCGCAGGTGGAGGAGGCCGCGGAGCTGGCGAAGACCTACGGCGACCGCGCGGACTTCGTGCACGTGGACCTCTACCAGAACCCGCAGGACATCAAGGGCGACCTGAGCGGCGCCGCGCGCTCGCCGTTGCTGAAGGAGTGGGGCCTGCGCACGGACCAGTGGACGTTCGTGATCGACGCGAACGGGACGATCGCGGCACGCTTCGAGGCGTTCGTGCCGCGCGCTGAGCTCCAGGCGGCGCTGCGGCGCGCGCTGGAGGTGCCCCGGCGCTGAGCCCGGTGTGCTTGACCTGCCGCGCGAGCGACACGATACGATTGCTGCTCATTCGCCCGGCGCTCGCCGGCGCGGTGCAGCGGCGGGAGCGCCTCGCGTGACGGTGGGCGGACAGACGTTCGGGCTGCAGTTCCCCGTCCGGCGGCACCGGCTGGCGAACGGGCTGCGCGTGGTGTTGTCGCCGGATCGCTCCGCGCCCACGATCTGCGTGGCGGTCTACTACCACGTGGGCATGCGCATCGAGCCGCCCGGGCGCACCGGCTTCGCCCACCTGTTCGAGCACCTGATGTTCCAGGGCTCCGAGTCCATGGCGAAGATGGAGATCGCGCGCCTGGTGCAGGAGAACGGCGGGAACCTGAACGGCTCCACGCGGTACGACTACACGAACTACTTCGAGGCCTTGCCCGCGCACACCCTCGATCTGGCGCTGTGGATGGAGGCGGACCGCATGCGCGGGCCGGTGATCACGCAGGCCGAGCTCGACAACCAGCGAGATGTGGTCAAGAACGAGATCCGCGTAAACGTGCTGAACCGGCCGTACGGCTCGTTCCCCTGGATCGACATGCAGGCCGCCGCGTTCACCAACTGGCACAACAGCCACAATGGCTACGGCGACATGGCCGACCTGGACGCCGCCAGCCTGGAGGATGTGCAGGCGTTCTTCCGCACGTACTACTCCCCGGCGAACGCGGTGCTGGTCGTCGTCGGAGACTTCGAGGAGACCGGCGCGCTGGATCTCGCCCGGCGCTACTTCGAGGACATCCCGGCCGCGCCGCCGCCCGCGGCCCCGGACATCACGGAGCCCCGCCAGGAGGAGGAGCGGCGCGCCTCCCACCTCGACATGCTCGCGAACCGCCCGGCGCTCGCCGTCTCCTACCACACCCCCGAGCGCGGATCGCGAGAGTTCTACGCGCTGGGTCTGCTCGACCAGGTGCTGCTCCAAGGCGAGGATTCGCTGCTCCACCAGGAGCTCGTGAGCCGTCGAGGCTTCGCGGGTGGCGTGGACGGCGGAATCAACTTCCTCGGTCACATGCACAACGCGCAGACGCCCTTGCTCTGGACCGCGGAGCTCTTCCACGACGCGACTGTGAGCGCGGAGGCGATCCTGGAGGCGTTCGACGCCGTGATCGAGCGCGTCCGGACCGAGCCGCTGTCCAGTGCGGTGCTGGACCGGGCGCTCGTGAAGGCCCGCGCGGCGATCTACGGGACCGTGAACGATACGTATTACCCGGGCTTCGGCCGTGCCGACCTGCTCGCCTCGTTCGAGCTGTTCGAGGGTGACGCGGCGCAGGTGAACACCATCGAGCCGCGGTTCGCGGCGATCGCGCCCGATCTCGTGATGGAGACCGCGCGGGAGTTCCTGCGCACCTCCAACCGCACGGTGCTCACGGTCCAGCCCGGAGCGGAGCAGGGAGCCGTCGAGTGAGCCACCCGCGTCCGGTGCTCGGCGCTCCCGCGGCGGCACGCATCCCGCAGCGGCACGACCAGCGCCTCCCCAACGGCATGCGCACCACCTTCGTCCACGCTGGCGCGGTGCCGATGGCGTCCGTGCGCCTGGTGCTGCGCACCGGCTCCGCCGACGTCCCCGCCGGGCGGGCGTGGCTCGACCGCTTCGTCCACGATTACCTGCGCGAGGGCACCGAGCAACGCGACGCCGTGACGTTCGCGGATGCGATGGCGGCCCTCGGCGGGCGTCTCAGCGTGGACGCCGATGAGCACACCACCGTGCTTCGCACCGATGTCCTCGCCGAGCACGCCCCCGAGGCGATCGCCCTGCTCGCCGAGGTCGCCCGCCACCCGCGCTTCCCGGAGAGCGAGACTGAGCGGCTGCGGGCCGACCTCCACCGCGGGCTGGACCTCGCGCTGGCGCAGCCGCAGTACGTCACGTTCGCGGCGTTTCGGGCGGCGCTCTACCCCGGCCACCCCTACGGCCGCGTGATCCCGGATCCCTCCGCCTTCGATGGCTTCGACGCCCCCGGCGCGCGCGCCTTCTGGGCGTCGCAGACGGGCGCGCAGCGGGCGCTGCTGCTGGTCGGCGGGATGTTCGACGAGGACGCGGCGGCGCAGGCGTGGCGCGCGGGCTTCGATGACTGGGCGCCCGGCTCACCCCCCGCGGAGCACCGCCCCGCGCCCGCTCAGGTGCGCAGCGTCCACGTCGTGGACCGCCCCGGCGCCGAGCAGTCCACGGTCTACATCGGCCGCACGGTGCCGGACCCCGCCCACCCGGATTACGTGGCGCTCGAGGTGACGAACCTGCTGCTCGGAGGCTCCTTCCATTCGCGCATCACCATGAACATCCGCGAGGCGAAGGGCTACACCTACTCCCCGCACGGCGTCGTCTCCAGCCGCCCGCACGACGCCTACTGGGTGGAGATCGCGGACGTGACGACGGCCGTCACCGGCGCCGCTCTCGGCGAGGTGTGCGCCGAGGTCGAGCGCCTCCGCGGCGAAGCCCCCGACGGGGAGGAGCTGCTCGGCATCCAGAACTACGCCTGCGGCGCCTTCCTGCTCCGGCAGGCGACGCCCGGCGGCATCCTGGACCACCTCGAATTCCTCGACCTGCACGGGCTGGACGACCGCTATTCGGCGGCGTACGTCGACCGCGTGCGTGCCGTGACCCCGGCGGAGGTCCGCCGCATCGCCGGGCAGTATCTGGGGACGGATGCGATGACCATCGCCATCGCCGGGGATCGCGTGGCGATCGACTCCCAGCTCGCGGCCTTCGGCCTTCCCATCACCTGAGCGGTCCCCTCACCGCTCCCCGGCGTCCAGCTTCCCACCGGGGAGCGTGCCACTGGAGAGCGTGCGCCTCCCCGCCGATGATCGGGGGAATGGCCGTCGAGCCGGGGGAGGCCTCCCATCCGCGGATCGCGCTGGATCGCGTTCATGGACAGCGCCGGGTGGCTCCTCATGGGGGCCGCCCCCTTCCTCGTGATCCTCGTGCTGACGCGCCAGCCCCCCACATGGACCTACGACGTCCTGCAGGGCATCGCGGTCGCGGGCATGGCGCTCGCGTTCATCGCCCACCGCCGGTGGCAGCGGCTGACGAACGAGGTGCGCCGCCGCCTGGAGATCCTCGATCGCTGCACGCCCGACCTGCTCTTCGAGGCTGACGAGCGCGGCGTCATCACCTTTGCGAACGACTCGGCGTTGACGGTGCTCGGCTGGGAGCCCGGGACGCTCGTCGGCCGGCAGCTCCGCGATGTGGCCGAGGGGGCGGTCCCGATCCTCGACGCACCGGCGCCCGGCCGTGACGAGATGACCACCTGGAACACCCGCTGGCGGCACGCCAGCGGCGAGGACGTGGCGCTGACCACGGTGCTCGCCCCCATGAAGCGCGGCAGCGCCGCGCGGGGGGTCCGCGGCGTGGTCCGGGACCATCACGACCGCGTGGAGACCGAGCGCGCGCTGCGCGAGAGCGAGGAGCGGTTCCGGGCGGCCCTCGACACGGCGCGCAACGGCATCATGCTCGTCGCCAACGACGGGCGCGTGCTGCTGGCGAACGAGGCCCTGCGCGCACTCCTGGGGCGGAGCGCCGCGGAGATGGCGCACCTGACGGTCGCCGACGTGCTCCCGGCGTCGCACGTGGACCAGTTCGTGGCGCTGGTAGCCTCGCGCATGTGGTCGGACGCCGTGCCCAGCCAGTACGAGCTCCAGTTGATCGGCGCGAACGGCGTACCCCTGGACGTCGAGATCACGCTGTCGCCCGTGCGAGAGGGAGGCCGCAGCACTGGCACGTTGATCGAGGTGCATGACCTGACGGAATCCCGGCGCACAACCGAGACCCTGCGCCGGCTGGCGGACTACGACCGCCTGACGGGGCTGCCCAACCGCGATCTCTTCGATCGCCACGTGCAACGCGCGTTGATCGACGCGCGGTATCGCGGACGCTCCGTGGCGGTGCTGATGCTGGACATCGATCGTTTCAAGCTGATCAACGACACCCTGGGCCACACCAGCGGCGACCGGCTGCTGAAGGCGATCGCCGGTCGCCTCGCGGAGCACGTGACGCCACCGCACATGCTCGCCCGCTTCGGCGGCGACGAGTTCCTGGTGCTGGCACCGGACCTCGGCAGCCGCGCGGCGGCCGAGGGCATTGCGCGCCGCGTGCTGGCCGCGTTCCGCGTTCCGTTCGAGCACGAAGGGTACCAGCTGAAGGTGTCGGTGAGCGCGGGCGTGGGAGTGTCGGGTGGCGAGGAGTCGGACGCCGACATGATGATCCGCATCGCGGACGCGGCGATGCATCAGGCGAAGGAACAGGGCCGCGACCAGTACGTGATCGGCTCGGAGTCCGCGGGCGACCCCGCCCGGTTGCGGCTCGCGCTGGAGGCGGATCTTCGCTTCGCCGTGGAGCACCACCAGCTGGAGGTCTACTACCAGCCGCAGGTGGACGCGTGCTCCGGCGAGGTCCGGGGGGTGGAGGCTCTGCTGCGCTGGCGGCACCCGGAGCGCGGGTTCGTGTCGCCGACCGACTTCGTGCCGCTGCTGGAGGAGACCGGGCTGATCGTCCCGGTCGGGGAGTGGGTGCTGCGTACCGCCTGCCACGAGGTGGAGCGCTGGTTCGTTCGCGGCGGCCCGCGTGTCCGCCTCGCAGTCAACCTCTCGCCGAGGCAGCTGCTGGTGCCCAACTTCGGAGGCATCGTCAGGAGCGTGCTGGAGGATTCCGGGCTGCCGCCCACCGCGCTGGAGCTCGAGCTCACCGAGACCGCGGCGATCCTCGACCTGCACTCGGTGCTCGGCGTCCTCGATGATCTCCAGGGGCTTGGCGTGACGACGGCGATCGATGACTTCGGCGTGGGCGAATCGTGGCTCGTCCGCCTGAGCGACTTCCCGGTGCGCACGTTGAAGGTCGACAAGTACTTCGTCCAGGGCATCACGGAGCCCGGGAACGCGCTCGCCATCGTGAAGGCCGTCGTCGACCTGGGGCACGCCCTCGGACTGCTGGTGATCGCCGAGGGCGTGGAGACCGAGGAGCAGCTCGCGGCCCTGCGCGCGACCGGCTGCGACATGGTGCAGGGCTTCTACTACGCCCCCGCGCTCCCCTCGGAGGAGTGCGCGCACTTCGTGCGTCAGGCGGCAGCCTAGTCCACGCGGCGTATCATCCACGCCATGACCGCCGAAGCCACGTCGCCACTCGCCGCCATCCCGCTCGCGGAGCGCGCCGCCGCGCTGCGCGCCGGCACCATCGACCTCCACGCGCAGATCGAGGAGGCGCTCGACCGCATCGCGCGCTTCGACGGGCGCGTGCGCGCCTTCCTCCCGGAGCCCGGGCGAGGTGAGCGCGTGCACACCGAGGCGGAGGCCCTGGCGGCACTGCACCCGGACCCCCGGACGCGCCCCCCGCTGTACGGAGTGCTGGTGGGCGTGAAGGACATCTTCGCGGTGGACGGGCTGCCGACGCGCGCCGGGTCCGCGATCCCCCCCGAGGAATGGGCGATGCCGCAGGGCAGCGCGATCTCCCGGCTCCGCGCGGCGGGTGCGCTGATCCTCGGCAAGACGGTGTCCACCGAGTTCGCGTACTTCGATCCCGGCGCGACCGCCAACCCGCACAACCCGCTGCACACACCGGGCGGGTCCAGCAGTGGGTCGGGCGCCGCCGTCGCCTGCGGATACGTGCCCCTCGCGCTCGGGACGCAGACCGTGGGTTCCGTGCTGCGGCCCGCGGCCTTCGTGGGCGTCACCGGTTACAAGGGGACGTACGGGCGCGTCGCCACGGACGGTATCGTCCCGTACTCGCCCGCCGTCGATCACGTCGGGTGGTTCACCACCGACGTAGAGGGTGCGCGGCTGGCGGCCGCGGCGCTGTGCGCGAACTGGCGTGGCGAGGCCGTCGTCTCGCGGGTCCCCGTCCTCGGCGTGCCTGACGGTCCGTACCTGGGACAGGCGCAACCGGCCGCGCTCGCATCGTTCGAGGCGACGCTCGCACGGCTCGCCGCACGCGGGGTCGTGGTGCGGCGCGTGCCGATCATGGACGACATCGTGGCGATCAACGCGCGCCACCGGGCAGTCTCGACCGCGGAGTTCGGCGACACGCACGCCTCGCGCTTCATGCGCTGGGGATCGATGTTCCGCGCCGCGAGCGCGGCCCTGTTCGACGCGGCGCAGCGCGTCACACCCCCCCAGCGCGCGGAGGGCCTCGCGGGCAGGGCGGAGCTGCGGGAGCGGCTGCATGCTGCCATGGATCGCGAGGGGGTCGACGCGTGGGCCAGTCCGGCGGCGACCGGTCCGGCGCCCCTCGGCCTGACGTCGACGGGCGACCCGGCGATGAGCCTGCCGTGGACGCACGCCGGCGTCCCGGCGATCTCGCTCCCGGTCGGGGCAGTGGGCGGGCTGCCGGTGGGTCTGCAGCTCGCGGGCCGCTTCGGAGCCGACGAGGCGCTCCTCGCCGCGGCGCAGGCGATCGAGGCGCGGCTCCGGCCGTGACCGGACCGGCCATGACCGGAGAGCTCTGGCCCCGCGCACCCGGGCAGATCACCATCGGATGGGTGGAGTCGGCGCTGCGACGGGCCGAAGGGGACCCGCGCGGGATCGGTGCCGACGCGTCGATTGGGCGCGTAGCCGTCGAGGCGATCGCCGATCTCGGAGGCGTGAACGGCGAGACCTACCGCGTGGTGATCGAGTACGCGCGCGGCGATGGTCCGCGGGCGCTGGTCGCGAAGTTCCCGGCGGACCGTCCCGGTCCGCGGGCGACTGCGGCCTTCCAGCACTGGTACGAGCGCGAGGTCGAGTTCTATCGGACGCTGGCGGCGGCCTGCCCGCTCCGCACGCCGCGCTGCTACGACGCCGCGATCGACCCGGAGGGCGGCTACGTCCTGCTGCTGGAGGATCTCCGGCCGCGCACGCAGGGTGACCAGGTCGCCGGATGCAGCGTCGAACAGGCTCGCACGGCGATCGAGGCGGCCGCGGCGCTGCACACGCGCTGGTGGGGCGCGCCACCGCCGGTCAGCGACTCGATGCCGGAGACCACGATCGGGCTGGAGCGCGCTGGGCGCGTCCAGGGCGCGCTCGCGAGGGTCTGGGCGCGCCTCGGTGACCGGCTGGCGCTCCCGGACTCCGTGGCGGCGGGCATGCCGCGCCTCGTCGAGGGCTACGTCGCGCTGCTCCGGACGATGGCCTCGGCGCCTGTGACGGTGATCCACGGCGACTACCGCCTCGACAACCTCTTCTTCGAGGAGGCCGCGGCGCCCGGCGGCCCGCTGAAGGTGACGGCGATCGACTGGCAGTTCGTCTGCCGGTGCCGGGGGATGTACGACGTCGGCTACTTCATCGGGCTCGACCTCGACCCGCAGGTCCGGCGCGCGCATGAGCGCGATCTCGTCGCCGCGTACGTCGAGGCACTCCGCCGGGACGGGGTGCAGGGGTACGGGGACGCCGACGCCTGGGAGGACTACCGGCGGGCGCTGCTCCTGGGGTTCGCCGTCTTCCTCATCGGCGCCGCCGGGGAGCAGCCGAACGAGCGCATGGCCCTGGTCCACGAGGTGGGCCTCGCGCGCATCGCCGCGGCCATCGAGGACACCGGCGCACTGGATGTGCTGGCGGCGCGCGGGGGCTGACCGGCGGATGCGCGGTGCGCATCGCGTTCGGGGCGGCGCCCGGTTAGCCTGTATGCATGATCTTTGCAGAGAACGTGTCCCGGGCGTTTGGTGGCGACCGCGTGCTGCGCGAGGTCTCCTTCGCCATCGGCGACGGGGAGCGCGTGGGCCTCGTCGGCCCGAACGGCGCCGGGAAGTCGACGCTGCTGCGCATCATCGCCGGCGACGACGAGCCGGACGAGGGCGCGGCAGGGTGGCGGGGCGGCGGCGAACTGGAGTTCCACCGGCAGGACGCCGACCTGGACGAGGCGCATACGCTCGTCGAGGAGATGTGGACGGCCTTCCCGGAGGCGCGCGCCGTGGAGCGCGATCTGGAGCGGGTCGCTGCCGAGATCGAGGCCGGTACCGGCGACCTCGACGCCCTGATCGAACGCCAGACGCGGCTCTTCGAGCGCTTCGAGGCGCTGGACGGCTACCGCATCGACCGCCGCATTGGGCGGGTGCTGGACGGCCTCGGCTTCTCGCCGGATGACTGGACGAAGCGCTGCGGCCAGTTCTCCGGTGGCTGGCGCATGCGCATCGGGCTGGCGAAGGTGCTGGTGCACCGCCCGCCGAACCTGCTGCTGGACGAGCCCACGAACCACCTGGACGTCGCAGCGCGCGACTGGCTCGCGCTCGAGCTCGCGGAGTACCGCGGCGCGGTGCTCCTGGTCACGCACGACGCCGAGTTCCACGACGTGGTGGTGAACCGCATCCTGGAGCTGCGCGACGGCCGCATCGAGTCGTACAGCGGCAACTACTCGGACTACCAGCGCCAGAAGGCGGAGCGCATCTCCCAGCAGCAGCGCACCGCCGCGCGGCAGGAGCGCGAGATCGCGAAGCAGACGCGCTTCATCGAGCGCTTTGGCGCGAAGGCGACGAAGGCCACCGCCGTGAAGTCGCGCGAGAAGGCGGTCGCGCGCATCGAGCGCGTCGAGGTGCAGCGCGACGAGCGCGAGGTCGGCTTCCAGCTGCAGGCCTCGGGCCGCACGGAGCAGGACGTGCTGCGCGTGGATCACGTGGGGCACACCTACGGTGATCACGTGGTGCTGGTGGACGTGAACCTGCTCGTCGAGCGCGGACAGAAGGTCGTGCTGATCGGCCCGAACGGCAGCGGCAAGTCCACGTTGCTGAAGATCATCGCGCGCCGTCTGCAGCCTGCGGAGGGCGCCGTCACCTGGGCGGCGCGCGCACGCACCGGGTACTACGACCAGCACCAGGACGAGGCCCTGCTCGCCGACCGCACGATGCTCGATGAGGTGCGCGCGGTCGCGGCCGACCAGCCGGATGTCGCGCTGCGCGCGATCCTCGGACGCTTCCTGTTCCGAGGCGACGACGTGTTCAAGCCGATCTCGGTGCTCTCCGGGGGCGAGCGCAGCCGCGTCGCGCTCGCGAAGTTCCTGATCGAGCCCTCGAACGTCCTGCTGCTGGACGAGCCGACGAACCACCTGGACGCCGCCACGCGCCGCCGCCTGGTCGACGCGCTGGAGGCGTACGACGGCACGATCGTGTGCGCGAGCCACGACCCCGCGATCCTCGAGCGCGTCGCGACGCGCGTCTACCAGGTCGAGGGCGGCGAGTGCCGGGAGCTCGAGGAGTACCGTCGCGAGCCGGGCCAGAAGCGCCGCAGGGTGCGCGTCAGCGAGTAGCGCCGCCGCCTATTCGATGATCTCGATGGACGCGAAGCCGTTCGGGGCCACCTGGCGCCACCACGCGTAGGCCTCGCCGCTGGTCGCGAACCAGATGTCGCGGTGCTCGGCGCTGACGCCGCCGCCGGTGTCCTTGCACGTGAAGATCGTCTCGTTCGGGTCGCCGGCCACGCGGAAGCGCTGCCCGAAGTTGGCGGCGGCGCACGAGGCCGCACCCGCGTGGACCACCTGCCCGTTGCTCATCGAGCCGCAGAAGCCGCCGCCGTCGCCCGCGCCGCCGGTGCCGGTCTGGGTGCAGTAGTAGTAGGTGATGGGGGCCGTCACGACGCGCGCGGCGATCACCGGCGGCGGGGGGTCGGGCGCCGTGGCGCTGCGCCGCACGAAGACCACGGAGGCCGGGGTCATGGTGGACCGGTTCAGCGTGTTCACCCACTCGGGCGCGCCCGGGATGTAGGTCAGCCAGCGCTGCGTCGGCACCTCGAAGGCCATCACCACGTCCACGGCGAACGGCTGCGCCTTGATCAACGCCGCGACGTCGTTCGTGCCGGCGAGCCCCATCGTCAGGCCGTCGCGGCTGGGCGTGGCCAGCGGCCGGGCCGAGCCGGCGACCGCGGGCACGGTCCCCGCGAACGCCACCGGCGAGGTGTCGGAGGGGAGCAGGGTCCCCGCGCGGCGGACCATGACCGCCATCTCCGGTCGCAGCGTCGTCTCGTTCAGCGTGTTCACGATCTCGGGCGCGCCCGGGATGTAGGTCAGGTAGCGTTGCGTCGCGGGCTCGATCGCGGAGAGCCCGGCCACCGGGAAGCCCTGCGCGGCCACAACGGCCCGGGGCGAGGAGCTCCCGGCGAGCCCTAGCGTCATGCCGCCCTGTGGCGGGGCCTCGAAAGCCGTTGGGGCGAGCCCGGCCGGCGCGATGGCGGGTGGGGCGGCCGGGGCGGGCGCGGTCCCGTCCGGCGCCGTCGTCAGGTAGCGGGCCGCGACCCATCCGGTGCCGGAGGCGGTGCGCACCTCCTGCCAGGTCAGGCTGTCCGCGGTGACCGTCCCCGGAACCACCGTGACCTCGGCGCCGTCCGGGAGGCAGGTCACCACGGCACCGCTCAGCGAGGGCGCCTGTCGCATGTTCAGGCAGTCGCCGTCCGCGGTGATGCGGGCGGTCGCCGCCTCGACCGGCGCGGAGAACGCCAGCGTGGCGAGGATCGCGAGCGCGGCAGCGAGGGCGGGGAGGCCCGGACGCGAACCCACGGCCCGGAGAAGCGACTGGTGTCGTCTCGACGGCATGTGCAGACGGTAGCAAGCCCCAGGCAACGGCTGTCAACCTCCGCCGCTCCTTGACGCAACGGCCAGAAGTCGGCTGAAATGACCTGTGCGGCTCTCCGGACCGCCTTGCACCCTCCGCGTGCGAAGGGCGCCCGTTCGCTGCCGAGGTAGCTCAGTTGGTAGAGCACACGACTGAAAATCGTGGTGTCGCCGGTTCGATCCCGGCCCTCGGCACCAAGTTCACCGGCCGGCTCGCCGGCCCTGGTCGCATCGGGGGACCGCGATGACCGTCATCCTCGTCGCAGGCGCGGCTCCCGCGGCCGGGGCGTCCACGGTCGCGGTCGGGCTGGCCCATCGCGCCGCCTACGCCGGGCGCCGGGTGCGCCTGGAGCGCCTGGCAGGGGACGCGCGCGCCGCCGCGGACGCCGCCGTGTTCGCGGGCCTGGAGTTCGCCGACAGCACCGGCGCCCCTGTCGACGCCGCCCCGGCCGAGGACCCCGCCGGCGTCACCATCCTGGAGGCTCCGGCCGGCGCGGACGCGTCTACCCTCGCGGCACGCCTCGGCGCGCGGCTGGTGGTCGTGGGGGCGCCCGGCACGGCGGTCCCCGTGGGCGCCACGCTGGTGGCGAACCACGCGCCGCGCACGGGTGCCGGAGCGCTGGGCGAGGACCGGCTGCTGGCGGCGCCCACGGTGGGACGCCTGATCGAGGCGAGCGGCGCGCAGGTGCTCTCGCGCTCCATCGACGGCGAGGCCGCGGTCTGCGAGCACATGGTGATCGGGGCGATCTCGCACGATGCCGCGGACAGCTACTTCAACCGCTTCCCGCGCCGCGCCGTGGTGGCGCGCGCCGAGAAGGTGGACCTGGCGCTGGCGGCGATGCTCACGCGCTCGGAGTGCCTGATCCTGACGGGCGGGCACGAGCCGAGCCCGTACATCCTCGACCGCGCGGCGGCCAGCCGCGAGACCACCCTGCTGCTGGCGCCCGGCGGCACCGTCGAGACGATGCGCGACATCGAGGGCACGTTCGGCAGCTCGCCGTTCTCCGGCGAGGCGAAGGTGGAGCGCGTCGGCGAGCTGATGCGCGCCGCGCTGGACGATGCGGCGCTGGCGGCGCTGCTCGCGTAAGGCCTCGCACAGGCTGTGGCGCCCGGCCCCCCGTGATTCCGCGGGCGCCTGCGCACGGGCGTGTGCGCGCCGGGCTATCATCGACGCATGGACATCAGCTCCGGGATCCTCATCGGGCGCATCCGCGGCATCGCGATCCGGGTGCACTGGTCATGGGTGTTCATCTTTGCGCTCGTGTCGTGGAACCTGCAGGGGGTCGTGCTCCCCGACCTGGTGCCCGGATGGAGCCCCGAGCAGCGCTGGGCCGGGGGCTTCGCGGCAGCCGCGGTGTTCTTCCTCTCCGTGCTGCTGCACGAGCTCTCCCATGCCTTCGTCGCGCTGCACTACGGGATGCGCGTGCCCTCCATCACGCTCTTCATCTTCGGCGGCGTCTCGAACATCGACGGTGAGATGCGCAGCGCAGGCCAGGAGTTCCGCATCGCGGTCGCCGGCCCGGCGATGTCGATCGCGCTCGGGGTGCTGCTGGGCGCCGTGTCCTACCTCGTGCCGGGCGACGTCTCGGAGATCGTGTTCTACCTGGCCGTGGTCAACGTGGTGCTCGGCGTCTTCAACCTGCTCCCGGGCTTCCCGCTGGACGGGGGCCGCGTCCTGCGGGCGATCGTGTGGACCTCCACGGGCGACCTGACGAGGGCGACGCGGGCCGCGGTGCGCGTGGGGACGGTGATGGCGTGGGGCCTGATCGCGATCGGCGTGCTGGTCTCCCTCGCGACCCAGAGCCTGCTGGGCCTGTGGTACGTCCTCATCGGCCTCTTCCTGAAGTCCGCTGCCGACAGCGCGTACGGACAGCTGCTGCTGGAGCGCGCGCTGGAGGGCGTCCGCGTCCGCGATGTGATGCGCGAGGCCCCGCAGCCGGTCGACCCCGGCGCGGGCCTGGCGCGCGTGATCGAGGAGCGCGTCATCGGCCGCGGCGAGCGCGCCCTGTTCGTGGGTGACGGCGGGAGCGTGCTGGGCCTGTTCACGGTGCAGGACCTGGCCCGCGTCCCGGCCGGCCGCCTGGCTTCCATGACCGCGCGCGACGTGATGATCCGCGCCGAGGACATCGTCACGGTGGAGCCGAACACCCCGCTGCTGGAGGCCACACGCGCGCTGACCGAGCGCGATGTGCACCAGCTCCCCGTGGTGCAGGACGGGCGCATGGTGGGCGTGCTGACGCGCGGCGACATCCTGCAGCAGCTCGAGGTTCGCGAGCGGCTGGGGCGGATCGCGCGAGGCTGACGGTCAGGCGGAGGGTTCGGCCGCGGGCTCGAGGCGCGCGAAGGACTGCAGCAGCCGCTTCACCCCCTGGCCCTGGAAGGCCACAGTCACCTGCATGTCACCCGGGACCGGCTGGCACCCGACGACGGTGCCCACCCCAAACGTGCTGTGGCGGACCCGTTCCCCGGGAGCGAAGGCGCGCACCTCCGTCTGGTCCTCGTCGCGCCGGGCCGCCGCTGCGGCGCGCAGGCCGCGGCCCTCCACGCGCCCCTCCATGCGGTGCTCCTCGCGTCGAGGCGCGGCGCCCGCGGGCACCATGACGTCCTCGTCCGGGAGATCGCGCAGGAAGCGGGAGGCCGGGTTGCCGCGCACCTGCCCGAACATGAACCGCCGGCGCGCGCGCGTCAGGTAGAGGCGCTCTCGGGCACGCGTCATGCCGACGTAGCAGAGCCGTCGCTCCTCCTCCATCTGGGCGGGGTCGTCCAGGGCGCGGATGTGGGGCAGCAGGCCCTCCTCCATCCCCGGCATGAACACCACGTCGTACTCCAGGCCCTTCGCCGAGTGGAGCGTGATCAGCGTGACCGCGTCCGGCTGGTCCGAGTCCGGGTCGTCGACGTCGGACACCAGCGCCACCTCCTCCAGGAACGCCGCGAGCGAGGAATCCGCCTCGACCTCCTCGTACTGGGCGGCGACGGAGCGGAGCTCCTGCACGTTCTCCCAGCGCACGTCGGCGTGATCGCGGTCGGTCTTCTGCAGGTGAGCGCGGTAATCCACCTGCGCGAGCAGGCGGTCCAGCAGCGCCGCGACGCTGAGGGCGTCCCGCTGCGCGCTCAGGCCGTCGATCACCGCGAGGAGCTCCGCCAGGGCGAGGCGCGCGCGGGCGATCAGCGGCGGAATGCCCTGAGAGGTGTCGCCGCCTGCCGCGCGCGCAGCCACGGCGATCACCGAGATCCCGAGGTCCGCCGACGCGGCGATCAGGTCGTTCACGGACTTCGGTCCCAGGCCGCGCCCGGGCACGTTCGCGATGCGGTCGAAGGCCACCGTGTCGTACTCGTTGTGCACGAGGCGCAGGTACGCGATCAGGTCGCGCACCTCGCGGCGGTCGTAGAACCTCGTCCCGCCGACGATGCGGTAACGCACCCCCTGCGCGATGAACGCCTCTTCGATGGCGCGCGACTGGGCGTTGGTGCGGTACATCACCGCGATATCGGAGGTGCGGTAGCGGTCGCCGCGGAGCAGCCGCTGGATCTCGCCGGCGATGAACAGCGCCTCCTCCTCGCCGTAGGTGGCCTCGTACTCCACGACGCGCTCACCTTCGGGGTTGGCGGTCCACAGGCTCTTGGCAGGCCGGCCCTCGGCGCGCTCGATCACGGCGTGGGCGACGCGGAGGATGTGCCCCGTCGAGCGGTAGTTCTGCTCCAGCAGCACCACCGTCGCGCCGGGGAAGTCGCGCTCGAAGTCGAGCAGGTTGCGGATGTCCGCCGCGCGCCACGAGTAGATCGACTGGTCGGGGTCGCCGACGACGGTCAGGTTGTGGTGCTCGGAAGCAAGCGCCCGCGCGAGCCGGTACTGCACCAGGTTGGTGTCCTGGAACTCGTCGATCAGGGTGTGCAGGTAGCGCTCCGCGTAGCGCTGCTGAATATCGGGGTGCGCCTCGAACATCTCCAGCGTGCGGCCCAGCAGATCGTCGAAGTCCACGGCCCCGGAGCGGCGGAGCGCGGCCTCGTAGCGTTCGAAGACGCGCGCGACGATCTCCTGGAAGTAGTTGTCCACGGAGCGCTGGAACGCGGCGGCGCTGCGACGCTCGTTCTTCGCCGACGAGATGGCGGAGAGCACCCCACGCGGCGTGAAGCGCTTCTGGTCGATGTCGAGTTCCGCCTCGATCGTCCGGATCAGGGACATCTGGTCGTCCGTGTCGTAGATCACGAAGTCCCGCGAGAGGCCGATGGCCTCGCCGTCACGGCGCAGGATGCGGGCGCACACGGCGTGGAACGTGCCCATGGTCAGCGCGGCGGCGCGGTCGCCCAGCAGCGCCTCGATCCGCTCGCGCATCTCGCGCGCCGCCTTGTTGGTGAACGTCACGGCGAGGATGCGCCACGGCGGGACGCCGCGTTCCTTCACGAGGTGCGCGATGCGATGCGTGATCACGCGCGTCTTGCCGGAGCCGGGTCCCGCGAGGATCATCAGTGGCCCGCCCTGCACCTCGACGGCGCGGCGCTGGGCGTCATTCAACGTGTCGGTGAGAGATGCCATCGCTCGATTGTATGTTCGGCCGCGCGTTCGGGCCGCGCACACGCGGGCGGGTGTCCACGGAGATGTCCACACACGGCGCGACACCGCTCGACGCCGCTTGCCCGGGCTCGATAGCGGTCCGAGCGCGGGCGACGTCGTGTATGCGGCGCGCGCGACCGTGAGGATACGCGCGTGCTAGCCTGAGACGCGGCGGGGGGGGGAGGATTCGCGATGGACGTCCTGCTGAGCTGGCCCGGCGGCTCTTGGCAATCGAGCGCCCGCTTCGTGGGCGGGTTGACCGCCGCCTACCTGCTGATCCTGTGGCTCGCCTCGATCATGTGGGTCTACCGCGACATCCGGTCGCGCACCACAGATCCCGCGTCGCACCTGATCAGCGTCGCGATCGCCGTCATGTTCCCGATCGTCGGCCTGCCGATCTACCTCATCCTACGCCCCGCGGAGACGCTCACCGGCTCGTACGATCGGCAGCTGGAGCAGGAGGCGCTGCTCTCCGAGCTGCAGAGCGTGAGCGCCTGTCCGAACTGCCGCCGCCCCGTACAGGACGAGTTCGTGGTGTGCGCGTTCTGCGCCACCCCGGTGAAGCACGCGTGCAGCCGCTGCGGGCAGCAACTCCGGCTCTCGTGGCGGTTCTGCCCCTATTGCGCCGCGCCGCGCGTCGTTCCCCAGGCCGGCGAGCGTCCGCGTGGCGCCGAGGCCGCTGCCGCGACCTCCCGCTCCAGTACGTGCGAGGCCGCGCTGGAGGCGATTCGCCGCGCTTCCGGACGTCCGGCGGACGCCAGCGAGCCGGAGTACGGCTACGGAGACGAGGACGAGACGCCGGAGCCCCGGCGGCCGGCCGCGGAGTCGGGTGGCCCCGCGCCACGTCCTCGCCCCCGCCCCCGCTCGGACCCCGATCGCTGACCGGATCCCGGGACTGACAGACGTGCGAAGGGCCGCCACAGGCGGCCCTTCGCGTGCATCGGGTGCGGGGTGGCTGCCGGCCTAGGCAAGCGCCTCCTCGAGCAGGGCGCGAACCTCGGAGAGCTGGGCGTCACGCCAGTCCTCGGCGTGCTCCCAGGTCAGGAGCTGGTACTTCGCGCGCGCCTCTTCCCACGCGGGAGTGTCGCGCTCGACGCCGGCCATCACCTTGCGCAGCTCCGGCATCTCGGCGTTGGCGCGATCGGCGCGCTCGATCCAGTGGCCCAGGTAGCGGTGGCTCCCGTCGTAGAAGACCACCGTGGGGACGGACTCGAACTCCCCGTCCTTCAGGAACTCGGCCATGATGTCCTTGTTCTGGTCACGCAGGAAGTACCGCACCTCCATGCCCGTGAGCTCGCTGACGCGCGCCATCACGGGCAGCCCGCGCCAGACGTCCGGGCACCAGTCCTCGCCGATCACGAGGGCCCTCACGCCGTGCTCCTGCACGAGCGCCTTCACCGCGGCGATGTCGGCCTCGTCGGGCCCGTACTCGTCGTAGTGACGCTGGAACGACTCCTTGTTCTTCTCGATGATCGCCATCCACGCGGCGAAGGACGGGATGCCCTCCGCGAAGCGCTCCGGGGTGACGACGGAGCCCGGGTTCGCCGAGGCTCCCTTGCGCGTGATCGTCGAGGTTGCAGTCATGGTTCACCTGTTTCCGAGTGTCGGTACTGGTGGTCGTGTCCCCGTCACGCCGGCCGACGCCAGGGGCACGGCTCGGGGTGAGCGGGCGTTGCGAGGCCTGTCGTGGGTCGGAAACACGATACCACGCATCCCGGGGGCGCAGGATTTTCTATCGCGCCCTGGGTGGATCGCCGGGCAGGTCGCTCGTGCGGCCGGCGAGAGTGCTCCATGCGCCTTGATGGCGCTCCGAGGGCAGGGCTGCGATCGGGATCCCGGCGGCGCGCGCCTCGGCCTCCAGGGCGGCGAAGACGGCGCTGAAGCGCTGTGCCGCCTCGCGGAGCGTCTCCTCGGCGTTCACGTCGTGCGCCTCCGCGACCCGGATCGCGGCGACGAGCAGCCCCAGGGCGTCGCCCGCGTCCACGGCCGCACGCGCGACGGCTCGTGCCTCCTCCGGCGGCGGGCCCAGGCCCGCACGCTGCGCCCGCGAGGTCAGCGACTGCACGCGCTGGAGAGCCGGCGCAGCCCGCGGCACGGAGTCCAGGGCGCCCTGCGGCGCGGCGTCGGCGTCCTGCGCCCGCTCGGCGCTCTTGATCGCCTCCCAGCGGTCCAGGAGCTGCGCCGTGGAGCCGGCCTCTTCGTCGCCGAAGACGTGCGGGTGTCGCCGCACGAACTTCGCGTGCGCGTACGCGGCGACGTCCTCTGCACTGAACCGCCCGGCCTGCTGGGCGAGCGCGGTCTGCATGAAGAGGTGCGCGAACAGGTCGCCGAGCTCCTCGCGCATCCCGGCGGCGTCATCGCGGTCGATGGCGTCGACGAGCTCGTAGGCCTCCTCCAGGAGGTACCGGCGCAGCGTCTGGGGCGTCTGCTCGCGGTCCCACGGGCAGCCATCCGGCGCGAAGAGGCGCTCCATCACGCCACGCAGGCCGGCCAGCGACGCGCGATCCTCTTCCGGGCGCAGGGGCGGCAGGAGCCACGCCTCGGCATCGAGCGGCAGCGCGGCGACCGCCGC
Source organism: Dehalococcoidia bacterium (assembly GCA_041674525.1). Lineage (GTDB taxonomy): Bacteria > Chloroflexota > Dehalococcoidia > UBA2979 > UBA2979 > SHYQ01. The sequence goes on from JBAYVN010000039.1 coordinate 19,672, forward strand.
CGTCCCGAGCCGCTTCGCGCGAGCGACGCGGACGCCGGCGTCAGGGGCGTAGCGCAGCCGCACCAGCGCCCGCGCGGCCTGGAACTGGGGCGCGAGCACGATCAGCGGCCGCGTGGCGTCGAAGCGGGGGTGCGCGGGGTCGAACACCTGCACCTCGTGCGGTGCCAGGCCAAACAGCGCGACGAGCGCGTCGAGGGAGGGAGCGGGCCGGGGGGCGGAGGGTGGTGAGGCCATGCCTCGGAGTATACGGGCCCTATACTGGCACGATGTACGCCGCTCGCTGGGTTGCCTCCGCCCTGTTCATCGCCTGCATCCCGATCTTCCTCGTGCTGTCGAACGTGCGCGTGGCGGCGGCGGAGGAGCGCGTCTTCGGGTACGGCTTCTCAACGTACAACGTGCCCGCCATCACGGGCATCGAGCGGGTGCAGCTCGATCGCGCCGCCCACGAGATCGTGCAGTACTTCACGTCCGGCGACACGACGTCGCTGCTGGACATCCGCGTGCGCGTTGCGGGCGGCGAGACGCAGCCGCTCTACAACGAGCGCGAGATCATCCACATGCGCGACGTGAAGCAGCTCTTCCAGCTCGTGTTCCGCCTGCACGAGGTGGCGTTCGCCTACATCGTCGCCTACATCGCCGGCGTGTACCTGTGGAGCCGCGAGCAGTCCCTGCGGCGCCTGGCGCAGCAGGCGATGACGGGGGGCATCGCCACCGTGGTGATCCTGGGCGCGATGGCGGTGATGATGCTGGTGGGGTTCGACCAGCTCTTCCTGCTGTTCCACCAGATGTCGTTCGCCAATGACTTCTGGCAGCTGGACCCCGCGACCGACCGGCTGGTGCAGATGTTCCCGCAGGGCTTCTGGTTCGACGTGTCGATTGGCGTCGGGGCGCTGACGGTGCTGGAGGGCGGCCTGGTGGCCCTCGCGGGCTACGCGTACCTCGAGTGGTCCGAGCGCCGCGCCGACCGGCGCCGGCGCGCCCGCCTGCGGGCCCGCGCGGAGGCCGAGGCGCTGATCGTCACGCCGCAGTAGGGCGTCACCCGGAGCGCCGAGGGCGTGGAGTCCCCAAGCGCTAGAAGTCGTCGTCCCCCATGCCGTGGCTGTGGCCGCCGGGGCCGTGGCTGTGCCCGTGTCCCCCGAAGCCGCCGCCGCCGAAGTCATCGCCCCCGTCGAGGAAATCCTCGGGCTCACCTTCACCGGCGGCGGCATTCGGGCGCGCGCCGCGGAGGACGTTCAACGGCTGGATCAGGACGCGATCGGTGCTGCGCGACCGGCAGGCCGGGCACGGCGCCTGCTCGTCCCGCGCGGCGATCGTGCGGCGCAGCTCGAAGCGGTTGCTGCACTTCTTGCAGCGGTACTCGTACGTCGGCATCGGGCGTTCCTCCTCGTCAGTCTCGCCGAACGGGCCCCCCGAGGTGCGCTCGGGAGGCCCGCAGGTCCGGGTGGCGCGTGCCGGGTATCCGGCGTTCGCGCCCTAGTCCAGATAGTCCTTCAGCTTCTTGGAGCGCGTGGGGTGGCGCAGCTTGCGGAGCGCCTTCGCCTCGATCTGGCGGATGCGCTCGCGCGTCACGTTGAACTCGCGGCCGACCTCCTCCAGGGTGCGGGAGCGGCCGTCCTCGAGGCCGAAGCGCAGCTCCAGCACCTTCCGCTCGCGCGGGGTGAGGCTGGAGAGTACGTCCATCACCTGCTCCTTGAGGAGCTGGTGCGACGCAGCGTCTGAGGGCGCCAGCGCGGACGGGTCCTCCAGAAAGTCGCCGAGGTGGGAGTCCTCCTCCTCGCCGATCGGCGTCTCCAGCGACACCGGCTCCTGCGAGACCTTCATGATCTCGCGCACGCGGTCGGCGGGGAGCTCCAGCTCCTTGCCGATCTCCTCGGCGGTGGGCTCGCGCCCGAACTCCTGCACGAGGCGGCGCTGGATGCGCACGAGCTTGTTGATCGTCTCCACCATGTGCACGGGGATGCGGATCGTGCGCGCCTGGTCCGCGATGGCGCGCGTGATCGCCTGCCGGATCCACCACGTCGCGTAGGTCGAGAACTTGAACCCCTTGCGGTAGTCAAACTTCTCGACGGCGCGGATCAGGCCGATGTTGCCTTCCTGGATCAGGTCGAGGAGCGACATGCCGCGGCCGATGTACTTCTTCGCGACGGAGACGACCAGGCGCAGGTTCGCCTCGGTCAGCTGTCGCTCGGAGCGGCGGCCGTCGTAGATCAGCTTCTCGAAGTAGTACTGCAGACCGCCGCCGTGCTTCTCCTGCAGCTTCTGGGCCAGGTTGCGCGAGGGCGGGAAGGCCTTCGCCTCCGTGCCGGCGATCTCCGCAGCCCAGCGGACGTGCTCTGGCCGCATGATGTGGGTGATGATCGAGTGGCGGATCAGCGCCGCGTGCGAGCGCTCATCGTCCCACTTCATCTCCTTGCCCAGCGCCTGGTGCGCGCCCTCGTCCAGGTCGCCGTCCAGCGTCTTGCGGAACGAGGCGTCCGCGATGCGCTCCGAGACGGACTGGCGCGGCAGGTCGAGGTAGTGGCTGACGGCCTGGTAGACCGGGCGATCGTGGTGGAACTGGCGCAGCAGCTCCACGAAGACCTCGCCCCACGTCGGCTCCTCGCCGTTCTCCTCGCGGTAGTCCTCCAGGATCTGCTCGATGTGCAGCCATTCCTCGATGGCGCGGGAGAGGCGCTTCTCATCGTCGGCGGTGAGCAGCGAGACCTTGCCGATCTCGCGCAGGTACATGCGCACCGGGTCGTCGATGCCGGCGACCTCGTCCACGATGCGGCGCGCGGCGTCCACCACCCCGCCGGCCTCGCGGCCCGCGATCGGGTCGATGCGGACGGTGATGCCGTTCTCGGACAGCTGCGAGATGACCGAGGAGAGCTTCTCCGCGCTGACCTCCGCGTCCGGGATGGCCTCGAGCACGTCTTCCGCGCTGACGGAGCCCGACCGGCGACCCTTGTTCAGGAGCGCCTCGAGCCCGGCATCGGCGATGCTGGTGTCTTCAAAAGCCTGTGTCATCTCTGTCCCCCCTTGCCCGGGTCGCCGTCGCCAGCCGATCGACGCCCCGTCGCTATCTGATACGCACGCGTCAACTCCCGCTGACGCTGGACCGTGTGCTCGAACTCATCCTTGACGCCGTCGCGGTCCTCGACGGCGTCCCTGCTGTCACTGTCCTCGCCGGGCGCAGCACCCGCGGTCACCGGCACGCCGAGGCGCGCGGCTCGCAGGGACTGTGCCTGCTCGACGGCGGTCGTGCGCAGCCGCTGGGCCGCACGTCCGAGGCGCAGCCGGCGCGCCATGTCCTCCACCATCGGCCCGATGTGCCGGGCGTCATAGTCCGGCAGGGCATCCGCCATGAGCAGCGCGTGGCGCTCGCGGAGCGACTCGTCGAGGTCGTCCAGATGCTCCTCCAGATCCACGTCCTCCGCCCAGGCGGCGAAGAGCGCGCGGTTCACGGAGTCCTCGAACGTGTCGTGGTCGAGCCCGACGCCCACGCCGCGCGCCTCGCGGCGCTGGAACAGCAGGCGGAGCAGCTGCGTCTCGCCGTCCGGCGGGGCGGAGGGCTGCTTCTTCGCCTGCGCGACCTCTCGCGAGGTCGCCACGGGGCGGGGCCGTCCGGCCGCTCGCTGGGCGAGGAGGGTCAGCACGGTCCGCTCGTCGACCTGCCCGATGCGCGCCGCCTTCTGGACATAATGCGACTTGACGATCGGATCTTTCAAGTCGGCGAGCAGTTCGACCAGCCGTTCGACGACGTGGGAGCGCTGTCGCGGATCCGAAAGGTCGATGCCGTCACCTGCCTTCTCGAATAGGAAGTCCATCACCGGCTGGGCCGAATTCACGATGGCCTCGAATCGCTTCGGATCCTTCCGGACGAGCGAGTCGGGGTCTTCCTTCGTGTCTGATGAGATGCGCGCGACCCTAATGTCCGCCATCGTTAGATCGCGGACGAGGCTCTCCTTCGCCCACCTCTGGTAGGCCGCCGCCCGATCCTCGCTTCGATCGTCGTGACCGTTCTTTGTTCGTTCCGCCCGGACGAGCGCGTAGCCTTCGCGGGCGAGATCTAGCCCGGTTCCTTCGAGTTCAACCATCTCGCGGGCGAGTTGGCCACCCTTCTGCATTGCCGCGCTCCCGGCCACATCGACGTCGAGGAAGAGGACGATGTTGTCGGTATATCGACCGAGAAGGCCGATCTGCTTCTCCGTGAGCGAGGTTCCGTTCGAAGCGACGACGTTCTGGTAGCCGAACTGGTGCGCGCCGATCACGTCCATGTAGCCCTCAACGACGACCGCGCGATCCGATCGCCTGATCGCATCGGCGGCACGGTCGAGGCCGTAGAGGTTCGCGCTCTTGTCGAAGAGCGGCGTCTGGGGCGTGTTCAGGTACTTCGGCTCGTCGTCCGGGCGCATCGCGCGCGCGCCGAAGCCGATCAGGCGGCGGCGGGCGTCCCGCGTGGGGAAGATCAGCCGGTCGCGGAAGCGGTCGTACAGCCCGCGCTCACCCCGGAGCGCGAGGCCGGCGTCCACGAGGTCGGCCTCGGTGAACCCGCGTGCCACGAGGTGGTCCACCAGCCCGCTCCACCCCGCGGGTGCGTATCCCAGCTGCCACGTGGAGATCGTTGCGTCGTCCAGTCCGCGGCCGGTGGCGTAAGCGCGCGCGTCCGCACCGTCCGGGCCGGCGAGGGCAGCCTGGAAGAAGACCGCCGCCGCCTCGTTGGCAGCCAGCAGCCGGGCGTGCTGCTCGCGCTCCTCGGTCTCGCGGGGGCTGGGGGGGCGGAGCTCGACGCCTGCGCGCTCGGCACACAACCGCAGCGCCTCCTTGAAGTCCAGGCCTTCCTTGCGGCGCACGAACTCGATCACGTCGCCACCCGTGGAGCACGCCGCGAAGCAGTGCCACGTCTGGCGCTCCGGGTCGACGTTGAAGGAGGGCGTGCGCTCCGAGTGGAACGGGCAGCGCGCCTTCCACGTCCGCCCGGCCTTCTTCAGGTCCGGCGCGTACGCTCGCACGGTCTCGACGATGTCGAGACGGGCCTTCACTTCGTCGATGGTGCTCATGTACATGGTTAGACACCGAAATCGGCGCCGGGTTACGGGTTGCTGCGCGCGGCACTGGACTTTTCGCCCGGAGGTGCGGTTCGTCAGCGTCCGATCACGGGAAAGACGGGTGGCGGCGGCGTGGGCGGGCGCAGGCGGATACGTTCCGCGAGGCTCGCCTCGCGGTCCACGATGCCGTCCACCAGCGCCTGCGCGGAGGAGGCGTCCGCGCCGGGGTCCTCCAGGTAGCGCCGGCTGCGGTAACTCGCGCCGGCGAGCGCGTGCACCACCTGTGGCGGGACCGGTCGTCCCGGCGCGGCCGGCGCCAGCGGCTCGCCGCGCACCTCCGCGTTCGCCCGCCGCTCCGACTCCGCCAGCGCGGCGAGCGCGTGCACCACCGTCTCCCCGTCGCCGAGGTCGCTCCC
>JBAYVN010000040.1:0-24413 GCA_041674525.1 Dehalococcoidia bacterium
GAGAGGCTGCGGGAGATCGAGGAGAACCGGCAGCGGCTCGAGGATGAGCGGGCACTTGGACTTGTCGGCAAGTTCGAGGGCCACCCGCTCGTCATGGCTGTACGCGTTGGAGAGCAGGGACGGCTGTACGGTTCTGTCACGAATGTTGACATCGCCCAGAAGGCTGGGGAGATTCTGGGCGAAGAACTGGACAGGCGTCGTGTACTGCTGCCCGAGGCGATCCGACACACCGGGGTGTTCTCCGTGGTTCTGCGGCTGTCGCGTAGCGTTCAGCCCGCGGTCCAGGTAGTGGTTGTAGACGCCGACGCACCGGAAGGTGCGGAGGCGGCAGCCGAAGCGCTGCTCACGTCCCTCCGCGAGGAGGCCGAGGCAGCTCTCGCCGCTATCCAGGCGCGCACCGAAGGTGGCTCGTCCGCCGTTGCATCCTCGGATGTGGCGACGGAGGAACGGCCCGCCGAAGGCGAGTCGGAGCCGGGCAACTCCACCGAGGGCGAAGCCGCCGAGTAGGCGTCTTCTCCCGACCTGGTCGCTCATCAAAGGCCGCGAACTGCTCGCGGCCTTTGTGTTTCCACTCACGTGAGTGCAAGGAGCGACCAATGGCTGCCACTGTGACCCTGGGCGACGGCCGCCCTAACTATGACGAGACCGTCGAGGTAGACGAAGGATCGAAGATCCTCGTGCAGAGCCCATTCCTCGTGATCGCCAACGAGGGGAATAGGCATCTGGCGGCGTTCCGAGAATCCCGCGTGATGCGGGTGGTGTTCCACTAGTCCATTCGCCTCGGTCACCTGGAATGGATCGTGGGGTTTCACGTGACACCTCGGCGCTATGTGGATAGGTCTCGAACGAACCGACGGGCGTCGTTCGTAAGTCGGTCGACAAGCGCCGGGGTGCATCGCCTGGCACTCCGTAGCATTCGCTGACTGCGCAGGTTCTCTCCGCTGCGTCGCCCATGCATGACGCCCTGACGAGATGAGGCCGCGTGGTACTTGGAGATCGCCCGGCACAGCTACGACAGGACGCGCGCCCTCGATCGGCGACCGGGCTGCCACCGCACGACATCGCCGCCGAGGAGGCGGTGATCGCCGCGCTCCTGCTGGACGAGGACGCCTACCCGCGCGTCCTCCCGATCGTCCAGCCCGGCGACTTCTTCCGCGAACAGAACGGGTGGATCTACGAGGCGTGCCTCGCGCTCTCCGATCGCGGCGAGGCCGTCACCATCCCCACCGTCGCGCACGAGCTGGAGCGCGCGGGCCGGCTGGATGCTGCGGGCGGGGAGCCGTACCTCGCGGAGATCGCGGGGAAGTACTTCACCGCTGTCGGTGTCGAGGCGCACGCGCGCATCGTCGCGCGCGACTCGCTGTACCGGCGGCTGATTGCCGCCGCCTCGCAGATCGCGCAGCTCGCGTACGAGGGCGGTCCGGACGTGCAGCGCGTGCTCAGCCACGCGGAGGAGCTGCTCCTCGGCATCCGCAGCGCGGAGGCGGCGGGAGACTTCAAGCGGCTGCGGGAGCTCCTGGACGAATTCCTGGAGGCCGCGTCCGACGAGGACGAAGGCGAGCTGCACGAGTCCGTGCGCTCCGGCTTCATGGATCTGGATGAGCTGCTGGGCGGCGGCTACAAGCGGGGCGACCTGGTGATCCTGGCGGCGCGCACCGGCGTCGGGAAGACGTCGCTGATGCTCAACTTCGCGCGCAACGCGGCGGTGGGCCAGCACGCCTCGGTCGCGCTCTTCTCGCTGGAGATGGGCGGCGAGCAGCTCGCGATGCGCATGCTGTCCGCCGAGGCGGACGTGGAGATGGCGCGGCTGCGGCTGGGCCGCCACACGCCGCAGGAGGAGTCGCGCGTGATGCGCGCGCACGGGCTGCTGGGGGGCGCGTCCGTGTTCATCGACGATTCGGCGGTGCTCAGTGTCCCGGAGATCCGCGCGAAGGCCCGGCGGCTCCAGGTGGAGCACGGGCTGGACCTCGTCATCGTGGATTACCTGCAGCTGCTGCACGGCGCGGGGCGCGCCGACACGCGTGCCAACGAGATCAGCGGCATCTCGCGCGCCCTGAAGGAGCTCGCGCGCGAGCTGAACGTCCCGGTGATCGCCGCCGCGCAGCTGTCGCGCGCGGTGGAGACGCGTTCGCCACACATCCCGATGCTGTCCGACCTCCGCGAGTCCGGATCGATCGAGCAGGACGCGGACATCGTCATGTTCATCTACCGCGAGGACGTGTACGCCACACCCGAGGACTGGCAGGCCCAGCACCCGGAGGAGCCCGGCGGCGCCCACCCCAGGGGCCTCGCCCAGATCATCGTCGCGAAGCACCGCAACGGCCCCACGGGCACCGTGACCGTCCGCTTCGTGAGCCGCACGGCCTCGTTCCAGGACCTGCTCCTGCGCCCGGAGCCCGGCTTCGGCGGGTTCGACTGATGCGCGCCGGTCGAGCTGTATGCCGCGTGCGTGGTGTAGAGGTGAGTGCGCCGGGCGGCCTGCGCCGGGAAGGCGGGACGAAGATGTTGGGGTTGCACCCCAGAGGCCCCGCCTCAATCAGTTCTAGGATGTTTGAAGGGCAAAGCCCTTCGAGTCTCTCCCCCTCCCGCGCCGGGAGGGGGAGGGGTGGGCCGCCCTTTGGCTCCACCTCGACGCTTCACGCACGCATCCCGGCGTGGCGGGGCGCACGATGACCGCACCGTTCGAGGGGTTTCGCGCGGGCGCGCGCGCGACGACGCTGCCGGCGCAGTTCTTCACCGAGGTGCTGCCGGAGATCGAGGACGCCGACGAGCTGCGGGTGACGCTGTACGCGCTGTTCACGATCACGCGCCCCGGCCGCTCGATGCTGGCGATGCGCGCGAGCGAGATGGCGAACGAGGAGCCGCTGGCGCGCATGTTCGCCACGCGCGGCGGGGCCTCGGCGGTGCGGCGTCACCTGGACGCGGCCGCGCGGCGGGGCGTGCTGCTCGCGCTGCCGCTGGAAGATGGCGACGCGCTGTGCTTCGTGCACAACGACGGCGGCGAGCGGCTGCGCGATCGCGTGGCGGCAGGTGCGGTGGAGGTGCCGGCAGGGTCGCACGTGGTGGCCGTGGAGCCGGCGCCCGCGCCGAGTCGCGCGGCGGCGGTGTACGAGCAGGAGATCGGGATGCTGACGCCCGCGGTCGCCTCGGCGATCGCGGAGGCGGTGCAGCGATACCCGGAACAGTGGATCGTGGAGGCGCTGCGCGAGGCCTCGGCGCGGAACGCGCGATCATGGCGGTACGCGGAGGCGGTCCTGCGGCGCTGGGAGACAGAGGGAAGAAGCGATGAAGGCACTGGGCGAGATCCTGGGCGATCCCCGGCGAACCCCTACGAGCACCTCATCCACCGCGGATACGAGTAGCGGCGCTTCCGGCGCGCAGGACGCTGCACCGGACGCGGCCGCGACCGCCCCCGGGCGTGACTCGCGCGCCTGCCCGATCTGCGACGGCGCGCGGTTCGTGCGCGTCACGAACGACCCGGAGGACCCGCGCTTCGGCCGCCCCGTGCCGTGCGAGTGCGCGACCCGCGAGGACCCCGCCGCGCGCCGCGCACGCCTCGTGCGCTACTCCCGGCTTGGTGCGCTCACGCGGCTCACGTTCAACACGCTGGTGAAGCGCGGGCGCACCAACGACCCGGGCCTGCAGGCGCGGTACGCCGAGGCGGTGGCGATCGCGGAGCGGTTCGCCTCGCACCCCGAGGGGTGGCTGGTGCTCACCGGCCCGCACGGTGCGGGGAAGACGCACATCGCCGCCGCGATCGCGAACCGCGTGATCGAGCGCGGCAACCCTGCGCTGTTCCTCACCGTCGCGGACCTCCTCGACCACCTGCGCTCCTCGTACAGCGAGGACGCCGAGGTGGAATACGACGAACTGCTGGAACAGGTGCGCAGCGCGCCGGTGCTCGTGCTCGATGACCTCGACGCGTACGCGGAGACGCCGTGGGCCCGGGAGAAGTTCTTCCAGGTGGTGTCGCACCGCTTCAACGCCGCGCTGCCCACCGTCTTCACCACCGCGAAGCCGCCGGCCGACGCGGATGCGCGCATCGCCGCGCGCCTGACGGATCCGGCGCTCGCGCAGGTGATCGAGGTCGGGGGCGAGAGCGCGCCACGCTTCACGGCGATCGGCGCCATGACGCGCGACCGGATGGCGGCCTACACTTTCGAGAACTTCGACCCGGACGGGCTGAATCTGGACGCCGCCCAGCGCGCCAGCCTGCGCGGGGCGTTCCTGAAGGCGCGGGACTGGGCGGAGTCGCCCGAGGGCTGGTTCGTGCTGCTCGGCGCCACGGGCTGCGGCAAGACGCACCTCGCCGCGGCGATCGCGAACGCGCGCCTGGCCGCGGGTGATCGCGTGGCGTTCGTGAACGTGCCCGACCTGCTGGACGCGCTCCGCCCGGGGCGCGAGGGCGACGCGGTGACGCTGCTCAACGCGATCCGCGAGGTGCCGATGCTGATCCTCGATGACCTGGGCGCGCAGAAGTCGACGCCGTGGGCGGAGGAGAAGCTGTACCAGCTGCTGAACCACCGGCACCTCGCGCGGCTGCATACTGTCGTGACGACGAACCAGGGGCTGGGCGAGATGGAGCCGAGGATCGCCTCGCGGCTCGCGGACTCCGACATCTCGCGTCTGCAGGAGGTCACCGCCCCCGACTACCGCACCGTGGGCCGCCGCGAGTTCGTGTCGCGACCGCCCTCCGAGGAGACTCCCCCGCCGGCACGGCCGCGGCCGCCGCGCCCACGCCGGGGGTAGACGGGCACCGGCTGGATGCTGCGCGAAGAGACCTACGCAGAGCTGATCTGGGACAGCGGGCGCTCGGTCCGCGGCCTGGTGGTCGTCTGGTCCGACATCGAGGAGCGCGACGAGTTCCAGGCGTGGATCTTCTCGGTGCGCCACGCACAGCCCCACGACTACCAGCTGCCGCCGGGCCTGGAAGCGCTGGCGCACGAGGCGCCGTGGCGCGGGCTGTTCATCGCCAGCGGCCCGGGGCGCTTCCGCGGCGGGACGCAGGGACCGGTGACGCTGATGTTCCGCGGCCGCCCGTGCCGGGCGATGGCGCTGCTGGGCCGCACGAGCACGCACCCCTCGATGACCGCGGACGCCGCCGACGCCGTGCCCAACGAGGGCACGGTGGAGTACCAGCTGCTCGGCCTCCCGTCGGGCCTGGACCCGCGGACGGTGTGACGAGGGACGGTGCAGTGCGCGGCGCGCCTACCTCACGAGCATCACCGAGGTGACGCCGGGGAAGCCGTCCGGGAACCTCGCGCGGAACTGATCGGCGACGAAGGCCGGTCCGCCGACGATGTACAACTGGAAGATGCCATCCCGATCCTGCACCCAGACGCCGGTGGCCCGGCTCGCGGAGGCCGCGGTCGCCAGCTGATCCACGGTGCCCCCGGTGAACACGGCGAGCGCGCGTCCGGTGCTGTCGAAGATCGGCGTGCCGGTGATCCTGCCTCGCTCCGTGGGGGCGGGCGTCGCCGCCGGTGTGGGCGCTGGCGTGGCCGTGGTCAGGGTGAGGCCGGGCGGCAGCGCGAACTGCCCGCTGCTGAAGATGACGGACTCTGCCGCGGCACGGCCATCCACGGTGAAGGTGATGCTGTCGCCGTTGGTCACGTTCGCGGCGCCCCCCGCGAAGATGTCGAACTCCCACGTCCCGGCCGCGCTGACGGTGACTTGCCCGACCTGCGCGCTCCCCTTGAACGCCCGGATCACCTCGCCGGAGGTGCGCCCGGAGCCCCACGCCTTGTACGGCGGCACCTGCGCGTCTGCGCCGCGCGGCGCGATAGCGCCCGTCGCGAGCAGCGCCAGGCCGGCGCATGCCGCGAGACCGAGGATCGTGAGTGCGAGGCGGCGGCGGGCCGGCGCGTGCTGCATGGCGTGCTCCGTGATGCGCAGTGCGGTGCGGGTGGGTGCGGCGTGCCGTGACAGGCGCGCGATGCACAGCCACTGTACGACGGCGCGTGTCGGCGCCGCCGCCTTAGGGCCGCGGCAGGACGCCTTCCTGCCAGTGGGAGCCGTCCGGCCCCCACTCCTTCTTCCACACGGGCACCGTCTCCTTCACGCGATCGACGGCGCGGAGCGCTGCCTCGAAGGCGTCGGCACGGTGGGCGGCGCTGACGGCGACCACGAGCGAGGCGTCGCCCACCGCGAGCGGGCCGAGGCGGTGGTGGATCGCGATGTCGTGCACCTCGCGCCGCGCGTAGTCCGCGAGGATCTCCTCGCCGACGCGCTGCAGCTGGCGCTCCGCCATGCTCTCGTAGGCCTCGTATTCCAGGCGGAGGACGTCGCGGCCCTCGTGGTGGTTGCGGACGATGCCCTCGAAGACGACCACGGCGCCGGAGGCGGGGGTCGTCACCGCGTCGCGGATGGCGCGGACGTTGAGCACCTGGTGCGTGACCACGTAGCGGGGAGTCTCGTTCGCCCCGCCGGAGATCGGCGGAATGAGGGCCACCGTGTCACCGTCGTGCAGCGGCTGCGTCAGGTCGGGGGCGTACTCCTCGTTCACCGCGATCGCGACCCGGCCGAGGTACGGCCGCAGCGCCGGGTACTCGTCGCGCAGGCGATCGCGCAGCGTTGAGACGCTGACCGTGGGGTCGGCGAACTCCTCGACGATCTCGCTCCCGGCGAGGTCGCGCAGCCCGGCGAAGAGGCGGACGGTGACGTGCATGCCCCCAGTATAGGGGGCCCGCCCCTGACCGCTCTCGGCGCGTGGCGTAGCATGCGGGGCGCGATGAACGCGACGAGGACCCCTGACCCCCGCCACCGGCAGCCGCGCCAGTCGCTCGCCCGCGCGCTCTGGGGCGAGGTGTGGGAAGCGCTGCTCCCCCAGCGCTGCATCGCGTGCGGGCAGTTCGGCGCCGCGCTGCACGAGGAGTGCCTGGGGCTGCTGCCGGTGGCTGGGGGATCGCGCTGCGACCGTTGCTGGCGGCCCGGTGCGCGTCTCGATCCGGAGGGGCGCTGCGAGCGGTGCGCGCCGGGCGAGGCCACCCTCGCGTTCGACGCCCTGCGCGCGCCATTCCGCTTCGAGGGCCTGGCGCGGCGTGCGCTGCTGGAGGCGAAGTTCCGCGGCATCACGGCGCACTTGGGGCCCCTGGGGCGTGCGGCGGCGGAGGTGGTGCCCGCCAGGTGGCGGCCGGACGTGGTGGTGCCGGTGCCCCTGGGGCGGCGGCGGGAGCGCGCCCGCGGCTTCAACCAGGCGTGCGAGGCGGCGCGGGCCGTGGCGGAGGCCCTCGACGTGCCGCTGGCGGATGGGGTGGTGCGGCGCGGCCGCGAGACGGCGCCGCAGGCGATGCTGGACGCCGCGGCGCGGCAGGGGAACATCCGCGGCGCGTTCGTCCTCGCGGGGACGCCGCCCGCGCGGGTGCTGGTGGTGGACGACGTGACGACGACCGGCGCGACGCTCTCGGCGATGGCGGCTGCCCTGCGCGCGGGCGGATCGACCCACGTCTTCGCCCTCGCGCTGGGGCGCGAGGACTAATTTCGCCGCAGGCGGCTTACAATTGTGGGGTGCGAGCCCCGATGGGCGCGCGCAACGGGGGCATCTCCTTGATCGTCACCCTCACCCTGAACCCCGCGATCGACCAGACCATCGAGGTGGACCGCTTCACCGAGGGCGACACCAACCGCGTCACCTCGATTCGCGTGGACGTGGGAGGCAAGGGCCTCAACGTCGCCAGAGCGCTGAAGGCGCTGGGGTACGAGCCGCTGGCGATGGGCTTCGCCCCGGGCGACATGGGGCGCGTGATCGAGGATCAGCTCGCGGATCTCGGCATCGGCACCGACTTCACCTTCGTCACGGGCGACACGCGCACGAATGTCACGATCGTCGACCGCGAGCGGCAGCGGCACACCGTGCTGAGCGCGAAGGGCCCGCACGTCAGCCCCGACGACCTGCGACGCCTCTACGAGCGCGTGGACCGGCGCTTGCGCCGCGACACCTGGCTCGTGATCGCCGGGTCGCTTCCGCCTCCGTGCACCGGGGAGGTCTATCGCACGCTCATCGATCACGCCGAGCGAAACGGCGCACTGTCGGCGCTCGACGCGGACGGGCCGGTGGTGCGCGACATCCTCGATCACGGCGGCCGTCCCACGCTGATCAAGATGAACGCCGACGAGTTCGGCCGGATCTATGGTGACCCGGTGTCCACGGAGGACGAGGTCTTCGATGCTGCCGAATCCGTGCGCGCCCTGGGGATCCCCGCCGTGGTCGTGACCCGCGGCCGCGCCGGAGCGGTGGCGCTGACCATGGACGCCGACTACCGCGTGCGCACTCCCGACATCCCCATCGTCTCGGCGCGCGGCGCGGGCGATGCTTTCCTCGCCGGACTGCTCTACGGGCTGCGTCGAGGCGAGTCGTGGCCGCGCGCGCTGGCGCATGCCGGGGCCGCGGGCGCCGCGTGCTGCCTGATGCCGGGCAACACCCCGCCGCGCGCGCACGACATGGCGCGGCTGCTGAACGAGATCGTCGTCGAACGCGTGGCCCAGCGCACGTCGTCCCGCTGATGGGCCCGCGCTGATGCACGCCGCAGTCGTCGTGATGCTCGGCGGCATGCAGGGCGGCCCGCTGGAGGAGCTGCTTCGCCGCGCGCTGGAGGCGAGCGCCCTGGACACCCTCGAGGCAGCGCAGGCCACCGGGCGCTTCGACCGCGCGCTGCTGCTGGCGGATGTGCCCCCCACGCTTCCCGTCCCCGCCGGGGTCACCGTGGAGGTGGACCTGGACGCGGGCGTCACCGCCGACGTGCCCTTCCAGTACGGTCGGCGCCTGACGGACGTGGTCGCGCGCTACGGCATCGACACCCTGCTCTACAGCGGCGCGGGGAGCGCGCCCCTGCTGGACGCGGCGGCGCTGGATGCGTTCATCGCCCCCCTCCACTCCGGGGCGGAGGCGATCTGCGTCACCAACAACCGCTTCTCGGCGGACCTGTTCGCGCTCGCGCCGGCCTCGCTGCTCGCGCGGCTCGACCCGCCGCCCGCCAGCGACAACACCGTCCCGCGACGGCTGCGGGACCAGCACGGCGTCGAGGTGATCGAGCCACCGCGCACGCTGGAGACGCAGTACAACCTCGACTCGCCCGCGGATCTGATCGCGCTCCGCCTGTCCGGGCGCGCGCGCCCGCGGCTGGCCGCGGTGATGGGCGACGCGGGCCTGGACGACGCCCGCGTGCGGCGCGCGGCACGCGTGTTCATCGACCGCACGCGGGAGGTGCTGGTCGCCGGCCGGGTGTCCTCGCGGACGTGGCAGTACCTGGAGAGCGAGGCGGCCTGCCGCGTCCGGCTGCTGGCCGAGGAGCGCGGGATGCAGGCCGCGGGGACGGACGCGGACGGCACCGCGCGCTCGCTGCTCGGTCAGTGGATCGCGGCATCCGGCCCCGAGCGCGCATTCGGCACGCTGCTCCCGGAGCTGTGCGACGCGGCGTTCATCGACATCCGCCCGGCGCTGGTGCAGCTCGGTATCCGGCCCTCGCGCGCGGACCGCTTCGCCGCCGACCTGGGACGCGCGGAGGCGATCGAGGACCCCCGCCTGCGCGCCATCGTCGAGGCGGCGAACGCCTCGCCGGTGCCCGTCGTGCTCGGCGGGCACTCGCTGGTGGGCGGCGTGCTCCCGCTGCTCAACCAGTGGGCGTGGGACGAGCACGACGCGGGACGCCTGTAAGCGTGTTCCGATCGATGCCGCTCGCGTGGCGGCCCATCGGCCCCCGGCACGGCATTCGTATCGCCAACGTGGTGCGGCCGGGCAATGCTCGTCGAGCGGTCCGTCTCAAGGTCAGGATGCTCGAAGGGGCGGAGCCCCTTCGAGCATCAACCCCTCCCGCGCCGGGAGGGGCAGGGGTGGGCCGCCCCCGATCCACCTCGACCCTGCGCTCGACAAGGAGGGGCGTCCCGTGTGCACCTCCATCGCCCTCGCGGGGCGCGCACACCATCGCCTCGCGGTACGATTCGGGCAGCGCTCGGCACGGCTCGGGGTGGGGACCTCGCGGCGGCTCATACGCGCCACACGGCACGACGATGACACGGTGAGGAGGGTGCGATGAGCGCCATCGAGCAGGTCGATCCCGAAGTCGCGGCGATGATCCGGCACGAGGAGGATCGCCAGCAGACGGTGCTGGAGATGATCCCCTCGGAGAACTACGCCAGCGCGGCCGTCATGGAAGCCGTGGGCTCCGTGCTCACCAACAAGTACGCCGAAGGCTACCCCGGGGCGCGCTACTACAACGGCAACGAGTTCGTGGACGACGTGGAGGACATCGCGCGGGACCGCGCGAAGGCGCTCTTCGGCATGGACCACGCCAACGTGCAGCCGCACTCCGGCACGCAGGCGAACATGGCGGTTTACCTGGGCCTGCTCAAGCCCGGCGACACGGTCATGGGCCTGAAGCTCGACATGGGCGGCCACCTCACCCACGGCTCCCCCGTGAACGCCAGCGGCATGCTCTACCACTTTGTCTCGTACACCGTGGACCGCGAGTCCCACCTCGTGGAGTACGACCAGATGCTCGCGCTGGCGAAGGAGGCGCGCCCGAAGATCATCGTGGTCGGCGCCACCGCGTACCCGCGCCTGTGGGACTTCCAGCGCGCCCGCGAGATCGCCGACGAGGTGGGTGCGATCCTGATGGCGGACATGGCGCACATCGCGGGTCTCATCGTCGGTGGCGCGCACCCGAGCCCGGCCGGGCTGGCGCAGGTGCTGACCACCTCCACGCACAAGACGCTGCGCGGCCCGCGCGGCGGGATGGTGCTCTGCGACCGCGACCTTCGCCGCCAGATCGATCGCGGGGTGTTCCCGGGGTCCCAGGGCGGGCCACTGATGCATGTCATCGCCGGCAAGGCCGTGATGCTGAAGGAGGCGGGGACCGAGGCGTTCCGCCAGCACACCCGGCAGGTGGTGGCGAACGCGAAGGCGCTTGCGGCCACGTTGATGGACGCCGGGCTCACCCTGATCTCGGGCGGCACGGACAACCACCTCATCCTGATCGACGTGCGCCCCCTGGGGCTGAACGGCGTGCAGGCGGCAAACGCGCTGGAGGCCGCCGGGATCGTGGTGAACTCCAACCCGATCCCGTTCGACACCCTGCCCCCGCGCGAGGGCGGGGGGATCCGCTTCGGGACCCCGGCCATCACTTCGCGCGGCCTGGTGGAGGCCGACATGACGAAGGTGGCGCAGGCGATGGCGCGCGTGCTGCAGGCCCCGACGGACGAGGGCGTGTTGGCGGCGGTGAAGCGGGAGGTGCAGGAGCTCTGCGCCGCCCACCCGGCGCCGGGCATCCCGAAGCACTAGGGCGGATGGTGCTGGAGCGATCGGACGGGGCCGCGAGCGATCGTGGCCCCCTCGGTGTCCGGGGGCTTCCCGGCCTCGGGCTGACCCGGGGTGCGAGGGCAGCGCGGCCCGAGTCGCCTGCTCCCCGGCCCGGCTCCGTCGATGAGCGGGAGCGCGAGGGCGTCAGCCCTCGGCATCTGAACCCCCTTCCCGCGCAGGGAAGGGGGCAGGGGGATGGGCCGCCCCCGACCGGTCTTGACGGCCTCGACGCCCCTGCCCGGCGCTCCGTCGCGCATGCTTCCGGGGCGGGTTTGCTCCTTCGGCGGCTCGACCCCTACACTCGCTATTCAATTACCGCTTGATCGGGGCGGAACCGGCGCTCGCCGGATCACCGCCTCCTTCAGACCAGGGTCAGCGGAGGCCTTGTGAACGAATACGAACTGATGACGATTCTGCATCCGCGCCTCACGGCGGATGAGACGGCCGCGGCCATCGCATCCATCGAGGCGCAGATCGCGGCACACGGCGGCGAGATGCTCTCGACGGACGTCTGGGGCCGCCGGCGCCTGGCGTACCCGATCAACGGGTCGATGGACGGCACGTACGTCCTGATGACGCTGAAGATGCCCGCCCCCGGCGCCGCGCCGCTGGAGGCCTGGCTGGTGATCACGGACCCCGTGCTCCGGCACTTGCTGATCCGTGGCATCATCCCCTACCAGGGGCGCGATCGCGATGACGACCGTGACCGGGATCGGGACCGCGACCGGGACGACCGGGACGACCGGGACGACCGGGACGACCGGCGCGACCGGGACGAACGTGACGACCGCGGCGAGCCAGAGGCCGAGGCCGAGGCCGAGGCCGAGGCTCCTGCGGCGGTCCTCGAGGGCGCTGCTGCGGCACCCGAGGAAGCACCGGCTGCGGCCACGGCCGACGAGTAGACGGCGCCCCGAGCGGGGGTTCTCAGATGCTGAACAAGTGCATGATCATTGGCAACCTGGGCGCCGACCCGGAGATGCGGTACACCGCCAACGGGAGCGCCGTCACGACGTTCCGCGTGGCGACCTCGCGCTCGTTCACGGGCCAGGACGGGCAGCGTCGCGAGGAGACCGAGTGGTTCTCCGTGGTGACGTGGAACCGCCTGGCGGAGATCTGCGCGCAGTACCTGACCAAGGGGCGCACGGTGTACGTCGAGGGGCGCATGCAGACGCGCTCCTGGGACGACCAGACGACCGGCCAGAAGCGATACCGCACGGAGCTGATCGCCGAGGAGGTGAAGTTCCTCGGCGGCCGTGACGGCGGTGGCGGTGGGGGCGGCGGCGGATTCGCGCCCGGCATGGCCGTGGGCGCGGACACCGAAGGCGACATTGACCCGGACGAGCTGCCCTTCTAGGGCCGTCCGCGAGGAGGTTTCGTATGACGAGCGACGAGGGATTCCGAGAGGACCGGCCGCGCCGCGGTGGCGGCGGGAGCCGCGGTGGTGGCGGTGGCGGGGGCGGGGGCGGGTTCCGCCGGCCTCGAGGCTGCGAGTTCTGCAAGGCGAAGACGGATGTGGCGGACTACAAGGACGCCGGGCTGCTGCGCCGCTACATCACGGATCGCGGCAAGATGGAGCCGCGGCGCAAGGTGGGCACCTGCGCCCGGCACCAGCGCGTGGTCGCGCAGGCGATCAAGCGCGCGCGGACGATCGCGCTGCTGCCGTACACAGGCGAGCACGTGCGTCTCTCCGGCTCGTCCATGGGGCGCCGCTAGCGGGTCCGCAACCATCGGCCGTGCCCGCGCCCGTCCGGGCCCGGGCGCTCCCCCCGGCCCCGGTTGCGCGCTGACGTGTGCGCGTTGATGCGGGCTGCTCCGCGGGGAAGGATCGATCAGAGTGGCCGGAGCCCGGCAGTCCAAAGCCTCCCACCGCCGCGATGTGCTGGCGCGTGAGGCCACCAGGCAGGAACGGATCACCCTCGGCGCGCTCGGCGTCCTCGCCGCCGTAGCGATCATCGTCGCGGCGGGCGTCGTGTGGGGCGTCATCCTCCCGCGCCGCGCGCACATCATCACCGTCGGCACCGAGACGTTCGACGCGGCCGCGGTGGCGAAGCGAGCCGAGCTCCTGGTCGCCAGCGGCAGCCAGTCCCAGGACGACCCCGTGACCGCTGCGGTCGCCGAGATCCGGCGCGACGAGACGCTGCTGCAGGCGGCTCCCGCCGAGGTGGGCGATGTCAGTGCCGATGACGTCCAAAAGGAGATCCGCAAGCGCCTCGGGATGGCGGACAACGCCACCGCGGCGGAGTACAGCACCACGTACCAGGAGTACCTGAAGCGCGGCGGGCTGGAGCGGACGAGCTTCGAGCGCCGGATGCGCGCCGTGATCCTGTCGGATCGCCTCGCCGCCAAGTTCATCGCGAGCCTGGGTGACGGCGGCCCCCAGTATCACCTCCAGGGCGTCAGCTCGTCCGACGAGAACAAGGTGAAGCAGTTCCGGGAAGCCGTCGCGGGTGGCGCCGATTTCATGGCCAAGGCCACCGAGATGGGGCTCTCCACCGACAAGCGCTCGGCGGACTTCGACTGGCTGCTGCCGCCCACCTCCGGGATCCTGAAGGACATCGCGCACATCGACACCGTGCCCGCCGGGCAGATGACCGAGGTGCTCCAGGACAACCTGATGTACTTCGTCTTCCGCGTCGCCGAGCGGGACGAGAAGCGCGCCTACACGGACGTCCAGAAGACCTTCCTGGGGAACCAGCGGGTCACCGAATGGATCGACCAGCAGAAGGACAAGGTGAAGGTCACCCAGGACATCTCCGACAGCGAGCGCACGTGGATCCTGAAGCGCGTCCTCGCTGCGGTGCAGAGGATGCGCGAGCAGAATTCGCCCCCCGCGGGGGCAGGGAGATGACCGAGGCGATCGGGATCTCCCTGCTGGGCGCGGGGAACATCGGCGCGGGGGTGATCGCTGCGCTCGCGGCGGGAGCGTCGCGCTACGCCGCTCGCGTCGGACGGCCGCTGGAGCTGCGCCGCGTGCTGGTGCGTGACGCGGCGCGCGCCCGCCCGGGGGTCCGCGCCGACCAGGTCGCGACGCGGATCGAGGACGTGCTGGCGGACGGCGCGACGAAGATAGTCGTGGAGCTGCTGGGCGGCGAGGAGCCCGCACGCACGTACATCGAGCAGAGCCTGCGCTCCGGCCGGCACGTGGTGACGGCGAACAAGGAAGTGATGGCGAAGTTCGGCGCCTCGCTGCTGCAGATCGCGCACGACCACGGCGTCCGCCTGCTGTACGAGGCCTCGGTGGGTGGCGGCATCCCGGTGATCGCGCCGCTGTCGCGCGACCTGCTCGCGAACGAGGTCACGGCCGTCACCGCGATCATCAACGGCACCACGAACTTCATGCTGACCGCCATGGCGCAGCAGGGCGCGAACTACGAGGACGTGCTCGCGGAGGCCCAGGCCCTCGGCTACGCGGAGCCCGATCCCACCGCGGACGTGGAGGGCATCGACGCCTCGTTCAAGCTCGCCGTGCTCTGCGGGCTCGCGTTCAACGTGCAGGTCGCGCCGGAGGATGTGGCGCGCGAGGGCATCACGGGCATCACCGCGCAGGACATCGCCTACGCGGACGAGCTCGGATACGTCATCAAGCTCCTGGCGCGCGCGCGGACGGTGGACGGCGAGGTCGAGGCCACGGTGCGGCCCACGCTCGTGGCGCTGTCGGAGCCGCTGGCGAAGGTGGACGGCGTGCTCAACGCGGTGCAGGTGGAGGGCGACCTGGTCGGGCGCGTGCTCTTCGAGGGGCCGGGGGCGGGTCCGGGCCCCACGGCGTCGTCCGTGCTCGCCGATGTGCTGGACGCCGCGCAGGACGTGGCCACGGGCCGCCGCCCGCTGGCGTTCATCCCGCGACGGTCGGTGCGCGTGCGCCCGCCACAGGAGCACGAGGCCCGGTACTACCTCCGCATGACCGTGGAAGACCGCCCGGGTGTGCTCGCGCGGATCGCGACCGTGCTGGGCAACGCCCGGATCAGCATCGCCTCGTTCATCCAGTACGAGGTGGAGGACGCGCCCGAGGGGGCGGCCGACCTCGTCTTCACCACGCACCGCGCGAGCGAGGGCGCTCTGACGGAGGCGATCCGCGAGATCGAGCGCATGGACGTGGTCCTGGAGATCGGCAACGTGCTGCCGATGGCGGGGTAGGGAGCGGCGCCATGATGCCGGCGGAGGCAGGCCGCAGCGGCACCGACGAGGTTCCCGGCCACCTGCGCGGGACTTGGGTCGCAGATGAGCTGGCCGGCGCGCTGCGCCACATCGATGCCCTCACGCACGCGATGGAGAGCCTGCAGCAGGGCATGCGCCTGCAGCAGCAGGAGATCGCGCGCCTCGGCGACGGCCTGCAGACCGTCGATGGCCGCTCGCAGCGGCACGAGGCAGGCCAGGAGGTCGCGCTCGGCCTGCGACAGGAGATCGCCGCGCTGCGCTTCACGCTGGACGCCGAGGCCGAGCTGAGGCGGGACCTGGTCGCGCGCATCGAGCGCGGCGACGCACGGGAGGCGGAGACGCAGCGCGAGCTCCAGCGCGTGCTCACGCAGATCGCGTCGCGCCTGGACACCGCCGATGGCCGCCAGGCCTCGATTGCGGAGCGCGAGCAGCACCTGGCGGGCGGGCTCGCCGACGCGGCGCGCGAGGAGCAATCCACGGAGTCGCGGCTCACCAACCTGGAGCGCCGCCTCGCCGCCGAGCGGGACGCGACGCGGCACACCGGGCAGGAGATCGCCCGCGTCGCCGGTGCGATCCCGGAGCTGCTCGCGAAGATCGAGGACCTCGCGGTGCGCATGCGCGGCGCGCAGGAGGAGCAGCGGCGGGTGGTGGAGGACGTGGCGCTGATCAGCGCCGTGCGCGACCGGGAGACGGATCTCCTCGACGCACTGGAGCAGCAGCGGCTGACGCGCGCTCGCCTGGAGGATCGCCTGAACACCATCGAGGAGGAGATCGAGGCCGTGCGCCGGGACAGCGCCGCCGTGCAGGAGCAGCTGGCGCTGCTGGCGCGCGACCGCGCGCACGAGGCCGAGGAGCGGCGCCGGCTGCAGGAGCGGCTGGAGGCGCAGCGCGATACCGTGGCGGAGCACCTCCGCCGCGCGCTGCATGCCGACGAGGATCGCGCGCGGCGGCGCATCGAGGAGATCGAACGCGACGTGCGCGTCGCGCGGAGCCTGCTGGTCCGGCTCGACGAGCAGGCCAGCGAGACGGAGCAGGAGCAACCGCTGTGACGCGACCCGCCGACCAGTCGCAGATGCCGCCCACGCGCTTCATCCTCGAGCGCTACCGCGATCTGCTGCCTGTCACGGAGCGCACGCCGATGGTGTCGCTGGGCGAGTGCGGCACCCCGCTGGTGCGATCGCGGTCGATCGAGCGGGAGCTGGGCCTGAAGGCGCTGTACTTCAAGCTCGAGTCCATGAACCCCACCGGCTCGTTCAAGGATCGCGGGATGGTGCTGGCGATCGCCAAGGCGGTGGAGGACGGTGCGCAGGCGGTGATCTGCGCCTCCACCGGCAACACCTCGGCTTCGGCGGCGGCGTACGCAGTGCGGCACGGGCTGAAGGCGTACGTGATCGTCCCGGACGGCAAGATCGCCATGGGCAAGCTCGCGCAGGCCGTGGTGCACGGGGCGGAGATCGTGCAGGTCGCGGGGTCGTTCGATGACGCGCTCAACGTGGTGCGCGAGCTGGCGGCACGGCACCCGGTGGCGCTGGTGAACTCCGTGAACCCGCACCGCATCGAGGGCCAGAAGACCGGGGCGTTCGAGATCGTGGACGAGCTCGGCGACGCGCCGGATCTGCTCTGCATCCCCGTAGGCAACGCCGGGAACATCACGGCGTACTGGAAGGGCTTCTGCGAGTACTTCCAGCTGGAGCGTGCCGGTCAGCGCCCGCAGATGTGGGGCTTCCAGGCCGAAGGTGCCGCGCCGATCGTGCGGGGTGCGCCCGTGGAGCACCCGGAGACCATCGCCACCGCGATCCGCATCGGCAACCCGGCGTCGTGGCAGCAGGCCGTGGCCGCGCGCGACGACTCCGGCGGCCGCATCCGCGCCGTCACCGACGACGAGATCCTCGAGGCTTACCGCCGGCTGGCAGCGGAGGAGGCGATCTTCTGCGAGCCCGCCTCGGCCGCGTCGCTCGCCGGGTTGATCCGCCAGCACCGCGAAGGCGTGGACCTGTCCGGCAAGACGGCGGTCTGCATCATCACCGGCAACGGCCTGAAGGACCCCGACACCGCCCTCGGCATCGCCGCGACGATTCACCGCTCGGCCTCCGACCTGGCTTCGGTGGAGCAGGCCCTCGGCTGGTCGTAACGGCGCTCTCGCCCGGGGGCGAAGCAGGAACTCCGTCCGCCCGGTGCTACGATTGATAGCGCTTCGCCTACAGTCGTTTCTCCTCGAAGGTGGCCTGCATGGCATCTGCACCTGAGCGCGTCGCGGACCGCGAGGCCGTCATCGCCACGATCCGCACGTTGATCGACCAGCTCGGGCTCGACAGCGGGTCGGAGGGGCTGGCTGAGACGCCGCGCCGCATCGCCGACATGTACCTCGAGCTGTTCGAGGGGCTCCGCCAGGACCCCGCGGACCAGTTGCGGGTGCAGTTCGAAGAGGGGCACGACGAGATGGTGATCCTCAGGGACATCCCGTTCTATTCGATGTGCGAGCACCACTTCCTGCCGTTCCACGGCACGGCGCACGTGGGCTACCTGCCGAACGGGCGCATCGTCGGGCTCTCGAAGATCGCGCGCGCGGTGGAGATCTTCGCGCGGCGCCCGCAGGTGCAGGAGCGGCTGACGAGCCAGATCGCGGACGCGATCGAGACCGTGCTCGGCGCGAAGGGCGTGGGCGTAGTGATCGAGGCCGAGCACCTGTGCATGACGGCGCGCGGTGTCCGCAAGCCCGGCTCCATGATGGTCACCTCTGCCATGCGAGGGCGCTTCCGCAACGCGGAGAACACGCGCCAGGAGTTCCTCCGCCTGATCGGGCGGTAGGCCGAGGCAGGTCGAGCGATGACGGCACCTCAGACCACCACCGGACCTGTGGGTCCCCTCCGGCGCATCGCCATGCTGTCGCTGCACACCTCCCCGCTCGCGCCGCTCGGCGGGCGCGAGACCGGCGGGATGAACGTGTACGTGCGCGAAGTCGCCTCGCAACTGGCCGCGCTGGGGATCGCGGTGGACGTCTTCACGCGCCGCTCCTCCACCGGCGAACCCGAGGTGCAGCCGATCGCCGCGGAACGGCCGGGCCTCCCGGGCGCGCGGCTCGTGCAGGTCACCGCCGGTCCCCGGGCGCGCATCGAGAAGGAGGAGATGCTGCCGTACGCCGGTGCCTTCGCTGAGGGCGTCGAGGCGTTCCGGGCGCGCGAGGGCGTGACGTACGACGTCATCTACTCGCACTACTGGCTCTCCGCGGAAGCCGGCGCGATCCTCGCGGTGCGCTGGGACGTGCCGCACGCGGCGATGTTCCACACGCTGGCGGAGGTGAAGCTGCGCGCCCGGGCTTCCGAGTCGGAGCCGCGGGAGCGCATCGACGCGGAGCAGCGGCTGGTGAGCGGGCTGGACCGGATCATCGCCGCCACCGAGCACGAGCGGCGCCTGTTGGCGCAGATCTACCGCGTCCCCACCGGCCGCGTGGCGGTCGTTCCGCTGGGGGCGGACCTGGACCAGTTCCGGCCGCGTCCGCAGGCGGAGGCGCGCGCCGCGCTGGGCATCGACCCGGGGGAGCGCATGGTGCTAGCGGTGGGCCGCATCGAGCCGCTCAAGGGATTCGACATCCTCATCCGCGCGATCGCGCAGCTGAGCGACCGACGCGGCGTGGTGCTCTCCATCATCGGCGGCGACGAGCGGGCCGAGCGGGAGGTGGCGGCGCTGCGCGCGGTGGCGGCAGAGGTGGGCGTCGCGGAGGCCGTGCGGTTCCTGGGCCCGCGCCCGCACGAGGCGCTCCCCGCCTACTACAACGCGGCCGACGTAGTGGCGGTCCCCTCGTTCTACGAGTCCTTCGGCCTGGTGGCGGTGGAGGCGATGGCGTCCGGGACACCGGTGGTCGCCTCGCGCGTGGGCGGGCTGGCCTCCACGGTTGCCGATGGCCGCACGGGCTACCTTATCCCGTGGCGCTGCCCGGAGCCGTTCGCGGAGAAGATCGAGCTCCTGCTGCGCAACGAGGAGCTCCGCCGTGCGCTGGGGCAGGGCGCCGCGGAGCGGATGCGCGCCTACTCGTGGCGTGAGGTCGCACGCGCGATCGCCTCGACGCTCGAGGCGGTGGTCGCCGAGCACGCGGGCGATCACGCCCTTGCCGCCGGGTGCTAGACTCCCCCGCATGACAACCCGGCCACCCTCGACCGAGCCGCCCTCGACCAGTCCGGCGCAGATCGACCCCGCGCTCGACCTGCTGGATGAGCTGGAGGCGAAGGCGCCGAAGCGCGCCCTCGCCGTCTTCGCACACCCGGACGACGCCGAGTTCAGCAGCGGAGGGACGCTGGCGCTGCTCTGCAAGCGCGGCTGGGACGTGAGCGTGGTGGTCACCACCAGCGGGAACAAGGGCACCAAAGACCCGGAAGTCACCCCGCAGTACCTCGCGGGCATCCGTGAGGAGGAGCAGCGCCGAGCCAGCGCCATCCTCGGTACGCGCGAGCCGATCTTCCTCGGCTTCCCGGACGGGTACGTGCACGAGGACGACGAGCTGCGGGGGCTGCTTGTGCGGCAGATCCGCCTGCACCGCCCGGAGCTGGTGATCACGTGGGACGGCTTCCGTGCCGGGTTCAACCACCGGGATCACCGGAACACCGGGCGCGCCACCTACGACGCGATCTACCCGGCCGCGGACGACCACCTCTACTACGTCCTGGACAAGGAAGAGGGGCTGGAGCCCTTCCGGCCGCAGGCGATGCTCCTGGCCGGGACCCGCGACCCGGACTACCACGTCGACATCTCGCCGGTGATCAGGACGAAGGTCCTCGCCATCCTCGCACATACGTCCCAGATCCACGGGCGGACGGAGGCGGACACGATGCGGATGTGGGAAGAGCGCGCGAAGGCCGCCCGCGAGGCCGGTGACGAGTCCGCTTCGCCGTACCGGGAGTCGTTCACGAAGGTGCTGCTGCGGCGGTAGCGGAATCTGCCTCAGTCTGGTCGCGCCCCATGACCCATCCAACGGAGCTTTCGGGCGAGCAAGTCGTGCTGCGGCCGCTGCGCGCTGACGACGTGCCTCGCCTGCGCGAACTCGCCGCTGATCCCGAGGTTGCCCGGTGGTGGCCGGACCTCGATGAGCCCGAACTGCTGGAGAAGGTGCGCGGCCAGCCGGACGAGGGCTTCTTCGCGATCGTCCACGGCGGGGAGACGATCGGACTGGTCCAATACCACGAGGAAGCCGACCCCGAGTACCGGCATGCCGGGATCGACATCTTCCTCGGCAGGCCGTACCAGGATCGCGGGCTGGGCACGGACACGATTCGCACGATCGCGCGACATCTCATCCACGATCGGGGACACCACCGGCTCACGATCGACCCTGTCGCGCACAACGAGCGCGCCATTCGCACCTATGAGAAGGTGGGCTTCCGGCGGGTCGGCGTCATGCGCCAGTACCAGCGCGACCCTGGTGGGAGCTGGCAGGACGGCCTGCTGCTCGATCTGCTCGCCTCGGAACTGACGTAGGCGAGGCCGGGCGGGCCGGCCGTTCGGGAATCCTCGCAGCGGGGTTTGACATAGCCCCGCAGTAGTCCCAGACTCAGAGGTCGCGCCTGTTGCAGGTGCGCAGTTTCTCGCGAAGTTTCGGTCGTTTGGCCAGTTCGCGATGAGGACCGGCGGC
This sequence comes from Dehalococcoidia bacterium, assembly GCA_041674525.1. GTDB lineage: Bacteria > Chloroflexota > Dehalococcoidia > UBA2979 > UBA2979 > SHYQ01. The sequence continues at coordinate 21,072 of JBAYVN010000040.1, forward strand.
ACGTTCCCTCGGCGGGAGACGTCCGCGACAGGCTCATCCAACAGCCTTTCGGCCGTTCTCGTTTGCCTGATTTCAGCCCTCTACAGGCCGCCTCGGATGGGGACAGGTCCGCGAGGACAAGAGTGGGGAGTCGGCGTGCCGACGATCAATCAGCTGGTTCGCACTCCGCGAACCCCGATCCGCAAGAAGACGAAGGCGCCGGCGTTGCGCTTCCGGTTCAACACGCTGAAGAACCGCATGCGCCGCTCGCCAAAGGGTTCTCCGCAGAAGCGCGGCGTGTGCACCCAGGTGCGCACCGTCACGCCGAAGAAGCCGAACTCCGCGCTGCGGAAGATCGCGCGCGTGCGCCTCTCGAACAACATCGAGGTGACGGCGTACATCCCGGGCGAGGGGCACACCCTGCAGGAGCACTCCGTGGTGCTCATCCGCGGCGGTCGTGTGAAGGACCTCCCCGGCGTGCGCTACCACATCGTCCGTGGCGCGCTGGACGCGCAGGGCGTCAAGAACCGCAAGCGCGGCCGTAGCAAGTACGGCACGCGGAAGGCGTAGAGGATCCGCAGATGCGCCGAAACCGCGCCGTCACCCGTCCCACCATCCCGGACCCCCGCGACCAGTCGCGCGTGGTCAGCAAGTTCATGTCGAACCTCATGCGCGACGGCAAGAAGAGCGTCGCGGAGCGCGTTGTCTACGACGCGTTCGACAAGATCGAGGAAGTCACCGGTCGCCGCGCCATCGACGTGTTCGAGGCAGCGGTGCGCAACGTGACCCCGGTGATCGAGGTGAAGCCTCGTCGCGTCGGCGGCGCCACCTACCAGGTGCCCGTCGACATCCGCAGCGAGCGCCGTCAGGCGCTGGCCCTGCGCTGGCTGCTGGAATCGTCGCGCCGCCGAGGCGGGCGCTCGATGTCCGAGAAGCTGGCGGCGGAGCTGCTGGACGCGGCCAACAACGCTGGGAATGCGATTCGTCGCAAGGAAGAGACGCACCGGATGGCGGAAGCCAACCGTGCGTTTGTGCACTACCGCTGGTAATCAGCGCGGCCTGACGCGTCCCCCCCTCGCCGGTGGCGGGGAACGACGCGCGCCCGACGATCGCAGCGTGCAGAGCAAGTAGGAAGCTTCGAGGATCAGATGGCCCGGACCACGCCGCTCGACCACGTCCGCAACATCGGCATCATCGCGCACATCGATGCCGGTAAGACGACCGTGTCCGAGCGCATCCTGTTCTACACCGGGCGCACGTACAAGATCGGCGAGGTCCACGAGGGCACGGCGGTCATGGACTGGATGGAGCAGGAGCGCGAGCGCGGCATCACGATCACGTCCGCAGCGACCACCTGCCAGTGGGCTAACCACACGATCAACATCATCGACACCCCGGGCCACGTGGACTTCACGGTCGAGGTGGAGCGGTCGCTGCGCGTCCTGGACGGCGGGGTGGTGGTCTTCGACGGCGTCGCCGGCGTGGAGCCCCAGTCCGAGACGGTGTGGCGCCAGGCCGACAAGTACAGCGTCCCGCGCATCTGCTTCGTCAACAAGATGGACCGCATGGGCGCGAACTTCGAGCGCTGTGTTGAGATGATCGTCTCCCGCCTCGGCGCCGTCCCGGCTCCCGTGCAGATCCCGATGGGTGCCGAGGACCAGTTCCGCGGCGTGGTCGACCTCATCTCCATGAAGGCCGTCACGTTCGAGGGCGAGCGGGGCCTGCAGGTGGTGGAGTCCGACATCCCGGCCGAGCACCAGGAGGCCGCCGAGGCCGCCCGTGAGGCGCTGATCGAGCGTGTCGCGGAGAACGATGACCAGCTCATGGTCTCGTTCCTGGAAGGTCACACCATCGACAACGTCGAGCTGGTGAAGGCGATCCGCCGCGCCACGATTGCGGGCAAGATCAATCCGGTGCTCTGCGGCACCGCGCTGAAGGACAAAGGCGTGCAGCGCCTGCTGGACGGCGTCATCTCGTACCTGCCGTCGCCGCTGGACGTTCCGCCGGTCATCGCTCACCTCCCGAACGACCCCGAGGTCACGGTGGAGCGCCCGCCCAGCGACGACGAGCCGCTCACCGCCCTCGCGTTCAAGGTCGTGGCAGACCCGTTCGTGGGGCGCCTGGTCTTCTTCCGCGTGTACTCCGGCGCGGTGAAGTCCGGCGACACGGTCATGAACGCCACGCGCAACGGCCGCGAGCGCTTCGGACGCATCGTGAAGATGCACTCCAACTCACGCGAAGAGGTGGAGGAGGTGCGCGCGGGCGACATCGCCGCCGCGATCGGCCTGAAGGACACCTTCACGGGCGACACGCTATGCGATCGCGAGCACCCCGCAATGCTGGAGTCGATCACCTTCCCCGAGCCCGTCATCTCGGTGGCCGTGGAGCCGAAGACGCGCGACGACCAGACGAAGATGGGCGAGGCGCTGCAGAAGCTCCTGGAGGAAGACCCCACCTTCCGAGTGCGCTTCGACGAGGAGACCGGGCAGACGGTGATCTCCGGCATGGGCGAGCTGCACCTGGAAGTCATCGTCGACCGCATGAAGCGCGAGTACAAAGTCGACGCGAACATCGGACGCCCGCAGGTGTCCTACCGCGAGACGGTCACGCACGCGACGCGCGCCGAGGGCCGCTTTATCCGCCAGACCGGTGGTCGTGGTCAGTACGGCCACTGCATCCTGGAAGTCTCGCCGCGAGACCCGGGTTCCGGGTTCCTGTTCGAGGACAAGACGGTGGGTGGTTCCATCCCGCGCGAGTACATCAGCTCCGTGCGGCGCGGCGTGGAAGGCGCACTGTCCAGTGGCCAGAAGGCTGGCTTCCCCGTGGTGGACGTGTACGTCGCCGTGGTGGACGGCTCGTACCACGACGTGGACTCCTCCGAAATGGCATTCGAGACCGCGGGCTCCATGGGGATGCGCGACGGTCTGCAGAAGGCCGGTTCCGTCCTGCTGGAGCCGGTGATGAAGCTCGAGGTGACGACGCCTGAGGACCACTTCGGTGACATCCTCGGCGACCTGTCCTCGCGGCGTGGGTTGGTGCAGGGGTCGGAGCTGCGGGGCAACACCCGCATCATCAAGGCGCTGGTGCCACTGGCGGAGACCTTCGGATACACCACCGACATCCGCTCGATGACGCAGGGGCGCGCGGCGTTCTCCATGGAGTTCGACCACTACGAGCGCGTTCCGGCGAGCGTCGCCGACGAAATCAGCAAGAAGACGAAGGGCGTCGGCGCCTAGCAGGCGGGCCGACCGCACAGGTGGCCGGCGAAGGAGTGGACACCACAGATGGCCAAGGGCGTATTCCAGCGGAACAAGCCGCACGCGAACATCGGGACGATCGGTCACGTGGACCACGGGAAGACGA
>JBAYVN010000041.1:0-24160 GCA_041674525.1 Dehalococcoidia bacterium
AGATCGCGCGGGTCGATGTGGCCCGCCTGGAGCGCCTCCCGGATGGCTGCGACGATATCGGAGTTCTCGAGCTGCACCGGCGAGACGTTCACGGCCACCGGCACGCGCGGGCCGTCCGTGGCTCTCCACTCGTGGATCTGGCGGCACACCTCGGTGAGCAGCCACGCGCCCACGGGCACGATCAGTCCCGTCTCCTCCAGCGTGTCGATGAAGTACGAGGGCGGCGTGATGCCGTTGACCGGGTGATCCCAGCGCAGCAGCGCCTCGTAGCTGCGCAGCGTCTCCGTGCTGGCGTCGAACACGGGCTGGTAGTGCACCGTGAACTCCCGCGCCTCGGCGGCGCGGTACAGCTCTGCGCGCAGCACCATCTCCTCCCGCGCCACGTCGCCGCCAAGACCGGAGGCAAAGCCGAAGGTGCTCTTGCCCCCCACCCGCGGCGATGCCGTGGCCGCGGCGTGCGCCTCCTGGAGCAGTGACTCCGCGTCCGTGCCGTTGGTCGGGTAGCGGCTGATGCCGATCGCCGTCGACAGGGACACCACCTGCCCCTGGACCTCGTACGGCCGCTCGAGGTCGTCGAGGATTCGCTGCGCCACTGCCGCCAGGTCGGCATACGCCCCGCTGGAGGCGAGGATGAGCAGCTCGTCGGACTTGCCCCTCGCGACCGGCGCCCCCGGGATCTGCGTCTCGATGCGGTGCGCGTACTCCTGGATCACCATGTCGGTCATGGCGTAGCCGAACGCGTCCGTGACCGAGGCCAGTCCCTCGATGCGCAGGTGGAGCACGCCGAACGTTCCCGCATCCGGCACCGCGATGCGGCGCATGACCAGATCGTGGAAGAAGAGATGGTTCGGCAGCATGGTCGAGATGTCGTGCTGCTGGGAGAAGATGAACTCGCTCGCCAGTGCCGACAGGCGGCCGGTCGCGTCGTGCTCGCTGCGGCGGGACTTCATCAGCCGTCGTGTCACCCGGACCAGCGCCACCGCGATCACGATCGTGAGCAGCGCCGCCGCGCCCGCGGCCACCCGGTACTCGCGCGGGATGCTCCACTGCAGTTGCAGCAGGACGGCGTCGTCCAGGTTGCGCGCCGCGCCGTCCACGGCGGCGGCGAGGTCGATCGCGCGGCGAGTGCCGGGCGACGCTCCCTCGAGGGCAGCCAGTGCCCGATCGAGCCGATCCGCGGCGAGCCGCACATCGCCGACGTCGACCGCCCGCACCCCCTGAGACAGCGCGACGCGGTAGTCACGCACCGCAGCGAGCATCTGCGTCGACTCGGCGACGCTGACGCCGTCTCCATCACCGGCCGCCGAGGTGAACGCGTGGACCCTCGCCCTGATGCTGCTGGTGAGTTCGAGCATGCCGCGAGCGCCAGAGACATCGGCAGGCAGGTTGCGCGCGGTTGAGGGCGCGGGACTCGCCGCCGGCGGGGCCGCGCTGACGCCGATGGGGATCTCCGCCTGCTTTTCACCACCGGCCACGCCCGCCGCCGGGCTCGATGCCACCTCGATCGAGGCGCCCGCGCCGGCGTTCACGCGCTCGCTGGTCGCGGCAGGGCTCGCTCCCCCACCGCTCGAGGCACCGACAGCCGTGTCGCCACCACGCGCATCGGCACCACTCGAATGGCTCCCGCCTGCTCCGCCGGCGCTGGACGCCGTACTGCTCGTGTCCGGCCCCGAATCGCCCACGTTGCCGCCGGCGTTGCTGTTCGCGCCGCCGCCGCTGCCGCCGGCGTTGCTGCTGCTCGCGCCGCCGCCGCTGCCGCCGTTGCCGCCGGCGTTGCTATTGCTCGCGCCGCTACCGTTGCCGCCCGCGTTGCTGTTGCTCGCGCCGCCGGCGTTCCCGCCGGCGTTGTCCTTGCTCGCGCCTCCGCCACTGCCGCCCGCGATGTCGTTGCTCGCGCCGCCGGTGTTGCCGCCCGCGTTGTCGTTGCCCGCGCCTCCGCCGTTGCCGCCCGCGTTGCCGTTGCCAGCACCGCCGCCGTTGCCGCCCGCGTTGTCGTTGCCAGCATCGCCGCCGTTGCCGCCGCCTCCGCCGTTGCCGCCGCCTCCGCCTCCGCCGTTGCCGCCGTTGTCGTTGCCTCCGCCGTTGCCGCCGCCTGCCCGAGGGCCGGCTGGCGCCGGCTCTCCCGGCCTCGACTCGACGCTCGTCCGCGCCTCGGCGTGCGCCGCGAAGCCGGGGCTGCCGGCCGCGAGGGCAGGCAGCGGGCTGGCAAGGCGATGGCCGAGAAGCGCGATGGCTGCAATCACGAGGAGTGGGAGGACGGCACGCCGCGCATTCGACCGTCCCGATGTGCGCTGGGACAGACGTGGCCTGGTGGCAGGTGGGCGCTGAGACATGGATGACTCCCGCGAAGCGAACGGCATCCATGCCTCGCAGAGGCCTCGCGCGGCGCGCGGGCCACATCGGCGGCGTATTACAGCCGCGATTTGATGTGACGTAGGTATCGGCGGTCGAGGCCCGCGCCTGAAGGCCGATTCGCGAGATTCGCGCGTTCGGGATGAGATAACGCGCCCCGCTGCTCTCTTTTCCCGTCCGCGGGGTGTCGAGAGTCTGGATGACGAACGTTTTGCCAGGGAGCCGGGAATGCAGCACGCCTTGCAGGGAGTCTCCGCTGCCGGGGGCCGGCCGAGGCCGCGACACGCGCCGGAGCCGCTGGCCTCGGGCGCCCGCGTCCTCGCTGCCCACGTCATGGGAGTGGCGGCAGCTTCTGCGGGGGCTGTCTACCTCGCCTGGCGGGTGGGCTGGACCCTCTCGGGCGGGACGCCGTGGCTCAACCTCATCCTGCTGGCGGTCGAGGGCTACATCTACCTGACGATGCTCGGGTTCCTGTTCGTGTCCTGGGACACGGAGGTCAGCGCGCCCTTCGTGTTCAACCTCGCATGGACGGTGGACATCTTCATCCCGACCTACAACGAGCCCACGGAGATCATCCGCGCGACGGCACTCGCCGCCGCCGCGGTGCGGTACCCGCACCGGACCTTCATCCTGGACGACGGCCGGCGCCCGGAGATCGAGGAGCTGGCGCGCGAGCTGGGGTGCGAGTACGTCGCGCGCGCGGAGCACCGCCACGCGAAGGCGGGCAACCTGAACCACGCGCTCCGGTACTCGACGGCCGACTTCATCGCGATCTTCGATGCGGATCACGCGCCGCAGCCGACGTTCCTCACGCGCACGCTCGGGTACTTCTGCGACCCGCAGCTCGCGGTCGTCCAGACGCCGCAGGACTTCTACAACCTCTCGTCGGTGCAGCACGCCTCGAAGCACGAGCACTGGCACGAGCAGACGCTCTTCTACTCGGTGCTGCAGCCGGGCAAGAACCGCACGAACTCCGCGTTCTTCTGCGGCTCGTGCGCGGTGCTGCGGCGCGAGGCCGTCGAGAGCATCGGCGGGTTCGCCACCGACTCGGTGACCGAGGATCTCCTGACCTCGTTGCGGCTGCACCGCGCGGGCTGGCGCTCGTTCTTCCACCGCGAGACGCTGGCGTACGGCATCGCGCCGGATGACGCCGCCGCGTTCGCCACGCAGCGGCTCCGCTGGGCCCAGGGGACGATGCAGATCCTGCGATCGCGGGAGAACCCGCTGCGGGGACCCGGCCTCACCGTCGCGCAGCGGATCAGCTACGCCGCATCGATGTTCACGTACTTCGACTCCCTGGCGCGCGTGTTCCTGATGGCATTCCCGCTGCTCGTGCTGGCGGCCGGGCAGGTGCCGTACGAGGCCGACTCGCGCTCGGTGGTGGCGCTGCTGGGGTCGTACCTGGCGACGTCCGTCCTCGCGGCGACGCTTGCGCAGCGAGGACAGGGCGACCTGCTCCAAAACGAGCGCTTCGCGGCCGCGAAGATGCCGATCTTCCTGCGCGCGATGGGGACGCTGATCGGGGGCGGGCGGCGGTTGCGGTTCGCCGTCACGCCAAAGCGCGCGACGGCCGGCCGGAGATCGCCGCTGGGCGTGGTGCTGAAGGCGTCGTCGGGGGTGTTCGTGCTGTCCGTGCTGCTGGGCGTGCTCGCGCTGGTGGGGTACGGGCCCGCCCGGACGCTTGGGCCGCAGCTCGTGGGCGCGGCGGTGCTGTGGTCGGCGCTCCTGTCCCTGCAGACGTGGGGCGCATCCACGGTGTTCCGGCCGGCGGAGGCGAGGCGCGGGGCGTATCGCTTCCCGTGGGCCGTGCCCGTCGGCTGCCACTCGCGCCGCAGCGGTCAGCTGCTCGCCAGCGTCACCAACGACGTCTCGTGGAATGGCATGGGGATGGCGGACCCGGATCGGACGTTGCTCGTCGGCGACGAGGTGGACGTCCGCCTGTGGCTGGGCGACGGCTCCCCGCTCGCCCTGAGCGGGGTGGTGCGCCGCGTGATGCGGACCACGGGCCGTGTGGGCATCGAGTTCACGGACCCGACGCCGGAGACGCGCAACCGCCTCATCCTGCGGTTGGTGACCGCCGGGTCCGCAGGCCAGGATCGCCGTGGCGCATCACGCTGGGACCAGATCTATCGCGGGATCGGCGGTGCGGCATGACCACCGATTTCCGGGAGGCCGCGATCTCGATCCCGCCACTTGCCGCATCCTGCACCGAGCTGCTGGCGATCGCGATCGACGAAGGGGTGGACGTGCGCCAGGTGTCGCACGTCGCGGAGCGCGATGGGCGCGTGGCGCTGGAGCTCCTCCGCCTGGCGAACAGCGCGTACTTCGTGCGGTATTCGCGCGTGACGACGGTGAAGGAGGCGGTCGTCCGGCTGGGGACGACGGAGGCGCTGCGGGCGTCGATCGCGGTGGCGATGACGGCGCTCTTCGCCGACCGGCACTCCTGTCTGAGCGATGCCGAGACGATCGACACGTGCCGCAAGCTGGCGCGCGCGTGGGCCTCGGCCGGGCGCGAGTCGGACGGCACCGCCGGGCTGCTGATGCCACTGGGCCTGCTCGTGCTGCAGCAGTACCGGCCCGCGGCTTTCGCGGAGCTGGCGGCGCACGCGGAGCAGACGGCCGACTTCCGGGAGCTGCACGCCGTCGAACGGCGCGCGTTCGGGCTGACGCGGTGCGAGGCGCTGACCGAGGCCGCGCAAACATGGAGTCTGCCGCTGGCGCTGACGGAAACGCTGGCGCGCTGGCACGTCTGCGGTGGCGTCAGCACGCCGTACTACGTGGCGACGGCGATGGCGGCGAGCACGCTGGAGAGCCCGTTCTTCGGCTGCGTCGCCGTCCGGTGAAGCGCCCGGGCACCATGTGGCGCCCGGGGCCCCGCGCAGGCCTGATGCGACCGATGCGACCGATGGGAAGAGACGCGAAGTGAACGACACCGGTGGAAGGGAGCCAGTGGTGGCGACGAACCCAGGCGACATTGAGATCGACGAGCAGTGGCATACCGTCACGGACGACGAGCGCTACCGAATCCGGGACATCGAGCTCGGGCTGTTCACCGTGTCCGAGACCACCCTGCGCCCCGGCCAATCGACGCGTGGCCACGCGCACCCCTGGCCCGAGGTCTACCTCGGCACGGCCGGGTTCGGCATGCTGTACCTGGACGGCGACGCGGGGCACGCGCTCACGCCCGGCAGCCGCTTCCTGGTGGCGGCCGGCGTGCACCATCGCGTGGCGTCCGAGGACGGCGTGACCTTCACGTGCGTGTTCGCGGGCGAGCGCCGCGAGGCGGCCTGACCGCAACCGCCGCGACCCTCGAAGCACTCCGCCAGAGGCGCCTCCGCGGCGCGTCAGCACGGCCGCGCGGAACTGCACGCGGCACCCCGGCGCTGCGCTAATATGCGGCCCTGCCGGGACCCGCGTGGCACCCGCCCGTCGCGGCGTGCGAAAGGCGTCGGATGAAGATCACGGTCCTCGCTGGCGGCGTCGGCGCGGCGCGGCTGCTCGCCGGTCTCGCGGCGGTCACGGACCCCGCGCAGATCACGGCGATCTGCAACGTGGGCGATGACCTGGAGTGGCACGGGCTCCACGTTTCGCCGGACATCGACACGGTGCTCTACACGCTCGCGGGGATCGAGGGGGATCAGGGCTGGGGCCTGCGCGGTGACACCTCGACGGTGCTGGACGCGCTGCGCGTTCTTGGCGGCGACGCCTGGTTCGCGATCGGCGACCGCGATCTCGCGACGCACCTCCGCCGCACGGCATGCCTGCGCGCGGGCGGGACGCTGGCCGAGGCGACCGCGGAGCTGGCCCGCGCCCGGGGCCTCGCCGCCACCGTGCTGCCCGTGACCAACGACCCGCACCCCACCATGGTGCGCACCGCCGCCGGGACGCTGCCGTTCCAGGTCTACTTCGTGCAGCGCCGCGCAGCGGATGCGGTGACGGGCTTCGACTTCCCGGGCGCTGCCGGCGCGCGCCCGGCACCCGGCGTGATCGAGGCCATCGAGGGGTGCGACGCGCTGATCGTGGCGCCGAGCAACCCGTTCGTCTCCATCCACCCGATCCTCGAGGTGCCCGGCGTGCGCGAGGCGGTGCAGCGCACGCGCGCCTGCCGCATCGCGGTCTCGCCGATCGTCGGCGGGGCGGCGGTGAAGGGCCCGGCGGCCGACATGCTGCGCGCGCTGGGGCACGAGGTGTCGGCGCTGGGCGTGGCGCGCCTCTACGCCGGCATCGTCGATCGCTTCGTCCTCGACCGCGTCGACGCCGGGTGCGTGCCCGCCGTGCGCGCGCTCGGCGTGGAGGCGATCGCCTGCGACACGATGATGACCGGCGACGGCGGGCGCGCGCGCGTCGCCTCGGCAGTGCTGGACGCGATCGCACCGTGAGCCACGGAACGGCGGTGATCGTCGCGGTGCAGGACGCCGGGCGGGCGAAGAGCCGGCTCGGGACTCACCTCAGCGCCGATGCGCGGCGGGCGCTGGTGATCGCGATGCTGGACGACGTGCTCGCCGCGATCCGCGAGGCGCACGCGGGGACGGTGGTGGTGGTCAGCGCCGACGCGGTCTACGACTCCATCGCCCGCGCACACGCCGCCGAGGTGATCCGCGACACGGGGGTGGGGTACAACGCCGCAGTGGCGCTGGCGCTCACGTTCCTGGCCGGGCGCGCGTCCGCCGCGCTCGTGCTGCCCGGCGATTTGCCCCAGCTCCAGGCGCGCGACGTGCGCGCCGTGCTCAACACCCTCGCTAGCCCCGGCGTGGTGGTCGTCGCGTCCGAGGACGGCGGCACCACGGCCCTGGGACTGCATCCGATCGGCGTCATCTCGACCGCCTTCGGGCCGGAGTCGGCGCGCCTCCACCGCGCCGCGGCCCAGGCGGCAGGCGCGACGCTCTCGGAGCTGCACCTCGACTCGCTGCGCGTCGACGTCGACACGCTCGACGACCTGACCGAGGTTCGCGACCGCGTAGGCCCGGCGACCGCCGAGGTCCTGGAGCGCCTGTTCGTGACGAGGGGCGGTGCGTCGTGAGTGACGTGGAAGACGCGATCCGCAGTCGGCGCTCGATCCGCGGACTCGAGGGCCCGTCCCTCGCGCCCGCGGAGGTCGAGGAACTCGTCTCGCTGGCGCTGACGGCGCCCGCGCCGCACCACACCCGGCCGTGGCGCTTCGTGGAGATCTCCCCGGCCCGCCGCGAGGCGCTGGCGGCGGCGATGGGCGACGCGTGGCGCGCGGACCTGGAGCGTGACGGTGTGCCGGAGGCGCGGCGCGCGCGCGCGCTGGCGCGGTCACGCCGGCGCGTCGTGGATGCCCCCACGCTGCTCCTCGGCTGCCTCGTCGGGGAAGGGCTGAACGAGTACGCAGACGAGCGGCGACGGCTCGCGGAGTGGGGTCTCGCGCAGCATTCCTTCGGTGCGGCCCTCCAGAACGTGCTGCTCGCCGTATCGACGCGCGGGCTGGGCGCGTACTGGATCTCCGCGCCGCTGTACGCCCCTGAGGCCGTGCGTGCCGTGCTCGACCTCGACCCGTCGTGGGTGCCGCAGGCGCTGGTGGTGATCGGCCACCCGAGCGCCGGCTACGCGCCATTCGACCGTCCGGCGCCGGACCTCGAGCGCCACTTCGTGCGGCGCTAGCTCTACGCCGGCCGGCAGCGCAGGTGGCGCACGCCGCACGGGGATGCGACCGCGCGATCAGACGCCGATGTAGACTGCCCCGGCTTGCAGAAGGGACGCGTCCAGATGCCCACGTCGCTCACCGCCGGCCAGCCGGCGCCCGATTTCGCTCTCGTTGACCAGGACGGCAAAACGCACCGGCTCGCAGACTACCGGGGCCGCAACGTGGTGCTCTACTTCTACCCGAAGGACGAGACACGCGGCTGCACCATCGAGGCCTGCGAGTTTCGCGACGAGCATTCCGCGCTCCAGGCGCTGGGAGCGGTGGTGATCGGCGTGTCGCGCGACGATCAGGAGTCACACCTCGCCTTCATCGAGCACCACGCGCTGCCGTTCCCGCTGCTCGTGGACACCGACACCGCGGTGTCTGCCGCGTACGGCGCGTGGGGTCCGCGAGTGGTCGACGGGCAGGAACAGATCGGGCTCATCCGCTCCACGTTCCTCATCGGTCCGGACGGGACCATCGCCCACGTCTGGGCTCCGGTGACCGCCGAGGGGCACGCGAACCAGGTGAAGGCGGTGCTCGAGGAGCAGCGAGCCAGGGCCTGAGCCGCCGGCGCGCACCTCAGGACGCCAGGGGGCGCCACGGCACGCCGCACGGAACGAGGCGACTCCTCGCTCCGCGCGGCGACGTGGTCCATGGCGCGGTACTCGCGCCGCAGAAGTGGCTCCTACGCCCGGGGTGCCCGCCTCGTCAGCAGGCGACCGCCGGCCACGAGCGCGCCGCCCGCCAGGAGCAGCGCCCCACCGAGCACGAGCCCGGCGTCGTCCGCCGTCGCGCCGGCAAGACCCGCGTTGCCCGTCTTGGCGGGAGCAGGTGTCGCCGCGGCGGTTGCGGTGGCGGCCGGTGTTGCCGTGGGTGTTGCCGTAGGCGTCTGGGCGGTGGCGGCCGCGGGGATCAGGACCGCGAGCAGGGCCGTCGCTACCACCGCTCCACCCCACCGCCACATCCGTCGAGGCCACTCCTGCCGGGCCCACTTCTGCCGAGGTTCGTGCATCGGTCTCTCCTCCCGCATGAACATCCGGTCGCGCGAGCGCCATATCGCTCTCACGAACGGTAGGCGCGCGCGGATGTCGGGACCGTGGCGACGATCGACGAGATCGTTGCGCCGATCGGGCAGTTTCGTGAACGCGAGCACATGGCACGCGCGATCGTGCATGCATGGTGCATGGGGATACCAGCCCGAGCGGCGCTCCAGGGCGCGGATCACGAGTGGAACGAGGGGACCGGCGACAGGGTCCGGCGCCAGGACCGGCGTGGGGAGGGGGCGGTCCGCGTTCCGCCCCCTCCTTTCGCGGGCGGCCCGGCGAGGCGCCAGTCCTCGTCCGCTGCCGCCGCCTGTCAGCCGGCAGGCACGGTCACGACGCCGAGGCGTCGGGGCATCGGTGGCGCTGCACCACCGTGCGGTACGGACGGACCATAGGACGCACGGCGTGCGCGAACGGATCGGATTTCTGCATGACTGTGTAAGAAGAGGACCCGGGGCCACGGGCGACTCCACGACCGGGTCGTGGCGTCCGCCGCATCTGCCGTGCCTCACACCGCTGCGGTCAGCGCCGCTGGCCCTCGGCGGGATGCCCTTCAACCGGGTGCCCTTCAGCGGGCTGCATGGCCTCGACGCGTGGCGCGCTGCCGAAGCTGCGCCTCAGCGGCACCTCGCGCAGCGTCACCGCGAAGGCCACCAGCAGTGCCGCGATCACGGTGGTGGTGACGAACAGCCGGTGCGTGGCGGAGGCGACCGCCTCGCGCTGCGCCTCGACCGCCCGGTCGAGCAACTGCTCACCGCCGGGACGCTCCAGGAGCGTCGTGCGGACGGCGGCGAACCGCACCACGTCCAGCGCCAGCGTGGGGTCGAGGAACTGCTGGTACACGGCGGGCGTGAGTGCCTCGCGGTCGGCCGCGCTCACATCGAACGTCGAGGTGTACCCGGCGGTGAACACCAGGCCCAGCGCCGCGACGCCGAAGACCTGCACGATCGACATGAAGAACTGGCGCGAACTGGAGGCGACGCCCATCAGCTCCTGCGGCACGGCGTTCTGGACGAGCGTGGACATCAGGGGCATCACGAGCCCCAGACCGAGGCCCATGACGGCCATGTACACGGCGATCAGGGTGGGCGCAGAGCCCACCCCGAGCGTGAGCATCGCGGCGGTCCCGGCCAGCACCATCGTCGATCCCAGGACGACCGCGCGCTTGTACCTGCCCGTGCGGCTCGCGATCTGGCCGCCGATGATGCTGGTGATCAGCACGCCGACCGCTTGCGGCGTCGCGATCAACCCCGAGACCGTGGCCGAGGTCCCCAGCGAGGTTTGCACGAACGTGGGCAGGAACTGGATCGACGCGAAGATGCCGCCACCGATCGCCATGACGATCAGGTTCGCCTGCACGAAGAGCCGGTTCTTGAAGAGATACAGCGGCAGGATCGCCTCGGGGTGCCGTCGCTCCTGCGCGATGAACGCGACACCGAGCACCACAGACGCAGCGAGCAAGAGCAGCGTCTGAGGCGCCGCGAAGCCGAACGCCGAACGCGCCCACACGATCGCGAGCATGAACACGGTGGTGGCGACGCCGAGCAACCCGGCGCCCAGGAAGTCGACGTCGCCGAGGCGGCCACCTCGACGCACCGAGGGCATGAGGTACCAGACGAGCACCGAGGCGGCGAGACCGACCGGGATGTTCACGTAGAAACACCAGCGCCAGCCCGGCCCGTCGGTCAGGAAGCCGCCGATCGTCGGGCCCGTGAGAGCGGAGATCGTGAACGTGGCCGTGAAGTAACCCACGTACCGCACGCGCTCGATGGGGGTGAAGAGGTCACCGAGCGTCGCGAAGACGCACGCGAAGATCACGCCCCCACCGGCGCCCTGCACGGTCCGGGCGGCGATCAGGAACGGCATCGACGGCGCGACCCCGCAGGCGACGGACCCCGCGACGAACACGAAGACGCCCGCCAGCATGAACGACTTGCGACCGAACATGTCGGACAGCTTGCCCACCACCGACACGACCACCGTGGAGGCGAGCAGGTAGCTGGTGAAGACCCACGAGAGCAGATGAAACCCGCCGAGGTCGGCAAGGATGCGCGGCATCGCCGTTGCCATGATCGCCTGATCCAGTGCACCCACGAACATGCACATCATCAGCGCGTTCAGCAGCAGGAACTTCTGGCGGCTCGTCATCGACTCGCCGATGGGGCGAGGTGCGGCGCTGTGTGTCGTCAGGCGGGGCCTCAACTCTCCGGGTGCGGGCGTTCCAGTGTCTCACCCTGCGGCAACGGCTTCACGTGTCTCGATGAGGCATCAGTCCAGGTCGCGAACCTGCGGCACGGATATCCACACGACACCCATCGCCAGCGCCATCAGCGCCGCCAGTCCGCCGATCGCGATCTGGGCACCGAAGAGCTCCGACAGCACGCCGACGAAGAACGTGCCGAACTGGACCATGCTGAACTGCATGAACCACACGGCCGTCACGCGGCCCCGGTACTCATCGGAGGCGTACGTCTGGATGAGCACCTGCCCGATAGCCTGACGACCGGTCTGCGCCAGGCCAATCACGAGCATGATCGGCATCGTGATCCAGTAGTTGGACGAAGACGCGAAGGCCACGAGGGAGACACCCAGCAGCGCGCCCCACAGGATCATCATCTTGCCGCGCCCGTGCGCGCTGGCGGAGGCCACGATGAAGGAACCCACCACAGCGCCGACCCCCTGCACCGCCTGCAACATCCCCTGCTCGAAGCCGCCGCGGTGCAGCACGGCCTGCACGAAGCCCGGGAGCAGCATCGTGTACGGCATTGCGACCACGACGATCAGGAAGTTCACCCCGATGAGCGGGCGGATGATCGGATCGCGCCAGACGTACACCATGCCGTCCGCGATGTCGGAGAAGCTGCCGTGCGCGCGATGCCGCCTCGGCCGGCCGGCCACGGTGTGGCGGTCGTAGGAGTACAGCGGGTGCGCGGGCAGGCGCACGGTGAACGTGACGGCGAGCGCGTACATCGCCGCCATCGTCCAGAACACCGCCGAGGGCGAGAGGAACCGGATCAGGAATCCCCCCGCCGCGGGGCCAAACAGTTGCATGAGCGTCTGGCCGGAGGAGTTGATCCCGATCGCGTTCATCAGCCGCCTCGGCCCGACGAGGTCGGAGATGATCGACTGCCGGGCCGGCATCATCAACGAGTTGATGCCGCCCTGCAGGAACGAGCTCAGGAAGAGATGCCAGAACGCGAGGTGGACACCCAGCCCGCCCCACGCCAGGAGCGCGAGCACGGCGGCGTTGATCGCGTTGAAGCCCTGCGCCAGCTGGATCACGGTCTTCTTCGGCGCTCGGTCCGCGAGGATGCCCCCCACGGGCGACAGCAATACGCCCGGGATGGCATTCGCGAGCGCCATCGTCCCCAGGAGCGCGAACGATCCGGTCAGCTGGAAGACGAGATAGCCGCGCACCAGCAGCTGCATCTGCTGCGACCCGAACTGGAGCATGTTGCCGAGGTAGAGCAGCCGGAAGTTGTGATCCGAGAGTGCGCTGAAGGCGCGGGCAAAGACGCCGCCGTTCAGCCCGAGATCATCCGGCTCCGAGAGCGCGACGTCCGGCGACGCGCCGCGTGTGAGGCCCTCCTCCGGGGGAGGGGGGCCGGGGGGTGCTGCGCCCATTGAGGGTCCCAGTCTGTTGCGGAGGTCCTGTGGCGGGACCCGCCGACGCTACGCCGAGTTGGCGCTCCGGGGTAGCCCCCGGCGTGCGCGGCCCAGGCCTGCACGATACAGGCGAGGGGCAAGAGGCTCGCCTCGTGAGACGGCGGTTCCGGGCCCTGATCCCCACGGCTCCGCCGGCGGCCCGGCAGGTCTCCGCCACGATGGCTCGCCATGGCCGGTATGCTGGACGCCGCTTGAAGCCCACTCGCCACCTCACTGGAAGGGACCACCCATGGCGACCGGACTCCTCTTGATCCACGCATTCCCGCTCGATGCCTCCATGTGGGAGCCGCAGGTGAAGGGCCTGGGGATCTCGCTGCCGATCGTCGCGCCGGACCTCCCCGGCTTCGGGTCGGCGCCGAGCACTGCCTCGGTGACAACGATGGATGCGATGGCGGACGCCTGCGCCTCGGCCGTGCGGGCGGCAGGCCTCGACCGCGCGATCGTGTGCGGGCTGTCGATGGGCGGGTACGTCGCCCTCGCAATGCGCCGGAACCACCGCGACCTGGTCGCGGGGCTCGTGCTGGCGAACACCCGCGCAGGCGCGGACGACGAGGCAGGGCGCGGACGCCGCGCGGACCTCGCGGCGCGGCTGCGAGCGGAGGGGAACGGGTTCCTCGTCGAGAGTCCCCCGCCGCTGCTCTCCGCGGGCGCGCCGCCGGCGCTGCTGGCGCGCGTGAAGCGGATCATCGCTGTGCAACCCGCGGAGGGCATCGCCGCGGCGTCGCTGGGCATGGGCGCGCGCGTGGATTCGTCCGACCTGCTGCCGGGGCTGGACATCCCCGCGATGGTGATCACATCGAGCGGCGACACGCTCATCCCGCCGGCCGCGACGCAGGTCACCGCCGACGCGATCCCCGGGTGCGACTTCCGCACGATCGAGGGCGCCGGGCATCTCTCCAACCTCGAGGCGCCTGAGGCGTTCAACGCGCTCATCCGCGAGTTCGTCGCCCGCCGGGCGGACTGGTAGCGGGCGCGGCGGCCGCCGCCGGTGTCGAAGCACGTCCCGGCGGCGGTGGTGATTGCGCTGATCGCGGTGGGGGCCCTGACGCTCTGGCTGATGGGCCACCCGCTCACGTGCCGCTGCGGGCCCGTCGCGCTCTGGTCCGGGGATATCTGGAGCAACCAGAACTCCCAGCAGGTCGCGGACCCGTACTCGTTCACGCACATCACCCACGGCGTGATCTTCTTCTGGGCGCTCGCCGCGGTCGCACGTCCGCTCGCGCAGTCGTGGCGCATGGTGATCGCGGTCGCGATCGAGGTCGCGTGGGAGATCGCCGAGAACACGCCGATGGTGATCAACCGCTACCGTGAGGCGACGATCTCGCTCGACTACTTCGGTGACAGCGCGCTCAACTCCGCGTTCGACGTGCTCTTCTGCATCCTCGGGTTCGCGATCGCCTCGCGCATCACCGGACGGCTGGCCGCCGCGGGGGTTGTGGCGATGGAGGTGGCGCTGTTGCTCACGATTCGCGACAGCCTGCTCCTGAACATCGTCATGCTGGTGATCCCCGTGGAGGCGATCCGCACGTGGCAGAGTGCGCGCTGAAGATGGATCGCGGGGGTCGAACGGATCGCTGATGCGGCTCGCGCACAGCAGGGGCTGAGCCTACGATCAAAGGATCGACTGGGAGCGTGGCCACATCGGCGGCCGGGCCCTGGGCGCACGACCACCGACCGCCCCCGGGGCGGGGAAGGTACATCCGAGTGGAAGAGTCCCCGGAACCCGGCCAGCGCTCCGAGCCGCCCCGGCCGGAACCCGTGTCGCCCCCGCCTCCACCTCCGACGCTGGGCACTCGGCGCGCGGGCAGCCTGATCGGCTCACCACGGATCGTCCACCAGCGCCGGTTCCTGCGCGCCTCCGGCAGTGGGCGCTTCCGCGCCACCGCCGAGGCCGACACTCCACTCACCCGCGGCGAGCGGCTCGGATGGCACCTGCGCCGCATGTTCTTCGGCGGCGCGCTCTCCTCCGAAGTCGAGATGCACGAGCGCCTGAACAAGAAGCTTGCGCTCGCGGTCTTCGCCTCCGACGCCCTCTCCTCAACGGCCTACGCGACCGAGGAGATCCTGCTGGTCCTGGTCCTCGCCGGGACGATGTATCTGACGGTTGCCACGCCGATCGCGGCGGCGATCACCCTGCTCCTGATCGCGGTGGTGCTCTCCTACCGGCAGACGGTCCGCGCCTACCCGGGCGGCGGGAGCTCCTACATCGTGGCGAGCGACAACCTGGGTCCGGCGGCCGGCCTGCTCGCGGCGGCGGCGATCCTGTCCGACTACGTGCTCACCGTCGCGGTGAGCATCTCCGCTGGCACGCTGGCCATCGTCTCGGCGTTGCCCGTCCTGGAGCCGTTCACCGTGGAGATCGCGGTCGCCGCTCTCCTGATCGTCGCGATGATGAACCTGCGAGGCGTCCGGGAGTCCGGCACGGTGTTCGCGATCCCCACGTACCTGTTCATCCTGCTCTTCGGCCTGCTGATCGCGGTCGGCCTGGTGCGCTACGTGATGGGTGCGCTCCCGCCGATCGAGTACGCGCAACTCCCCGAACACGGCGTCGAGACGTTCGGCGCGCTGCTGCTCCTGCGGGCCTTCGCCTCCGGCGCGACCGCCCTCACGGGCGTCGAGGCGATCGCAGACGGCGTCACGGCATTCCGGCCGCCGGAATGGCGGAACGCCTCCACCACGCTGGTCTGGATGGGCGCGATCCTCGCGACCTTCTTCATGGGTGCCACGTTCCTTGCCACGCGCCTTGCGGTGATGCCGGTGGAGGGCGACTCCGTCGTCTCGCAGATGGCGCGCGCGGTCTTCGGCGGCCCGACGCCGGTGTACTACCTGCTCCAGGCGTCCACGGCGCTGATCCTGATCCTCGCCGCGAACACCGCGTTCAACGACTTCCCCCGACTCGCCTCCATCCTGGCGCGTGACCGGTACATGCCGCGCCGCTTCGCCCTGCGTGGCGACCGGCTGACGTTCTCCGTGGGGATCCTGCTCCTGACGGCGATCGCGGGGATCGTGCTGCTGATCTTCCAGGCCGACACGCACCGCCTCATCCCGCTCTACGCGATCGGCGTCTTCCTGGCGTTCACGCTGTCGCAGGCGGGCATGGTGGTGCACTGGCGCCGCGCGCACCGCGGCGGCTTTGCGATGGTGATGAACGCGACCGGCGCGGCGGCGACCGGCGTGGTGCTGATCGTGGTCGCCGCCACGAAGTTCATCCACGGCGCCTGGGTGGTCATGATCCTGGTCCCGGCGCTCGTGATGCTCCTGCTGGCGATCCACCGCCACTACGTCTTCGTCGAGGAGCAACTGGCGATCGATGATGACGACGTGCGGCTCACGCCCCGCCCCGACGACCTCTCCGATCAGCCCGTGATCGTGCCGGTGCGTGAGCTCAACCTTGTGACGTGGCACGCGATCGAGTACGCGCGCCGGCTCTCGCGCAACGTGGTCGCGACGCACGTCCAGCGTGGCGACCCCACGCAGCACGAGGCGTTCGCGGAGCGCTGGGCGCGCCTGATCCCGGACGTCCCGCTTATCACCATCGACTCGCCGTATCGCACATTCCTCGGGCCGTTCCTGGCGTACGCGGACCGCTTCGCGGAGAGCACGGGCGGCAGCGTGACCGTGGTGGTGCCGGAGTTCCGTCCCGACCACTGGTGGCAGGGCCTGCTCCACAACCGTACCGGCCGCCTGATCGAGGGTGCCGCAGAGGCGCATCCGCGCCTCGCCGTCACGGTGCTGTCCGTGCGCATGCCCTCGGACCGCGACGGCTAGCCGTGCGGGATGCCCCTCGATCCGGCTGCGCCCCACACACCCCACGAGGATGTCGCCCGCGCCGGGCCCTGCCGTGCTGAACGCCCTTTCCGAGCTGGTGCTGCGGGCGATCGACTCCCTGGGTTATGTCGGATTCGCGTTCATCGTGATGGCCGAGACCATCGTCCCGGTGATTCCCTCGGAGGTCGTTCTGACGCTGGGCGGCTTCGCGGCCAGCCGCGGCCAGTTCACCCTCGGCACCACGATCGCGGTGGCCACGGTGGCGTCCGTGGTCGGCGCGCTGGCGCTGTACGGCATCGCGGCGTTCTTCGGCCCGGAGCCGCTGCACATCCTGGTACGTCGCTACGGGCGCTGGGCACACGTCTCGGAGCGCGACCTGGAGGCGGCGGAGCGGTGGTTCGCGCGCTGGTCCGTGCTCGCGGTGGCGGCGTGCCGCTGCCTCCCCGTGCTGCGGGTGCTGATCTCGATCCCCGCGGGCTTCGAGCGCATGTCGCTTATGTCGTTCACTGCATCGACGGCCGCGGGTAGCCTGCTCTGGAACACGGTTTTCGTGACCGCCGGCTTCCTATTGGGTGAGCAGTGGGAGACGGTGCTGCACTACGCGCAGTACTTCCAGTACGCCGCGATCGCCCTCATGATCCTCGGCCTCGCGTACCTCGCGATGCGGATCGCGCGGCGGCGCAGTGCCTGAGGGTCGCGCGCCGGGGCACGCAGGTGGGGCGCGGTCCGCATTGCCACTCGCGCCAGTCCCGAAACGCCCGTATCATCCGCCCGTCGAAGCGAAGAGAGGCCGGAGCGGCGATCGGGGCGCACACCCCCGGATGTCCGCGTCGTGAGCGACACGCGAGGCGGGACACCGCCTGCGGCGTGACCCCTCTGCGGTTCGCACCAAGGCGCGGCGCTCGCCGTCGCTGGTGAACGACTTGGAGGGGTGGATGGATCTCGTCTGGCTGGTGCCGATCACCGGCGTCTTGGCCGTTCTCTTCGCGCTCTGGCTGGCGCGTGACGTGCTTTCCCGCGACACGGGAACGCCCGCCATGCAGGACATTGCCGGCATGATCTTCGAAGGCGCAATGGCGTTCCTGCGACGCCAGTACGGCACGATCGCCATACTCGCGCTCGTCGTCTCCGTGGTCATCTCGGTGCTGGTCACCGCGGTGTCCGAGGGCGTGAAGGAAATCGTCTTCAGCGGTGGCGCGCTGCAGTACGGCGACATCGTGATCGAGCCGTTGCGAGAGGGCGTGCTCACGGGCGTCGCGTTCCTGCTCGGCGCGTTCGCATCCGGCCTGGCCGGGTACATCGGAATGTACATCTCCGTGCGCTCCAACCTGCGCACGGCGGCCGCGGCGCAGAAGAGCCTCCGTGACGCGATCACGGTCGCCCTCCGCGGCGGCGCGGTGTCCGGCTTCCTGGTCGTGGCGATGAGCCTGATGGGAGTCTCCGGGCTCTTCTTCGTCTACACCAACCTGCTCGGGACTCCCCCGGCGATCGCCCCCTTCCTGATCGTCGGCTTCGGCTTCGGCGCCTCCTTCGTGGCGCTGTTCGCACAGATCGGCGGCGGCATCTACACGAAGGCCGCCGATGTGGGTGCGGACCTCGTCGGCAAGGTGGAGGCGGGCATCCCCGAGGACGACCCGCGCAACGCTGCCGTGGTGGCCGACCTGGTCGGCGACAACGTGGGCGACTGCGCCGGCCGCGGCGCGGACCTCTTCGAGTCCATGTCCGCCGAGAACATCGGCGCGATGATCCTGGGCGTGGCGATCGCCACGGTCACGGGGCAGATGGGGTGGATCCTGTTCCCGCTGGTGCTGCGCTCGTTCGGCATCGTCGCGGCGATGGTCGGTCTGCTGACCGTGCCGATGTTCGCCAACGACGAAGCCAAGACGATGAAGAACCCGATGTCCGCCCTGAACGGCGGGTACTACGTGGTATCCATCCTGTCCGTCGTCGGCCTGTTCATCTGCACCTACGCCATGCTCGGCGAGTACTGGTTCCCGTTCTTCATCTGCGGCGTGGTGGGCATCGCCACCGGCATCGCGTTCGTCTACATCACGCAGTACTACACGGCCGGCTCGTGGCGGCCGGTGCAGGAGATCGCGGAAGCGTCTCGCACGGGTCCAGCGACCAACATCATCATCGGCACCGCGGTCGGCCTGGAGACCACCGCGGCCACCGCGATCAGCATCGGCCTTGCGCTGGTGATCTCGTTCGTGGTCGGTGAGCAGGCCCACATCAAGGACGTTCCGGGGTACACCTCCGGCATCTTCGGCACCGCGGTGGCGACGATGGGCATGCTGATGTCCGCCGCGTACATCCTGGCCATGGACACCTTCGGCCCGATCACGGACAACGCGGGCGGCATCAACGAGATGTCGCACGCGCCCTCCAGCGCGCGTGACATCACGGACGCCCTGGACGCGGTCGGCAACACCACCAAGGCGCTGACGAAGGGCTACGCGGTCGCATCCGCCGGCCTCGCGGCGTTCCTGCTCTTCAGTGCCTACCTCGACAAGATCAAGGAGCGCCTGGGCATCCCGCTGGTCGACTCGCTGCCGATCGACCTGTCGAGCATCGACGTCTTCGTCGGCGGCCTGCTCGGCGTCATGCTGGTGTTCGTCTTCTCCTCGCTGACGATCCGCGCCGTCGGTACCGCCGGCTCGAAGATCATCGAGGAGGTCCGCCGCCAGTTCCGGGAGCACCCGGGCATCATGCTGGGGACCGAGCGGCCCGACTACGCTCGCGCCGTGGACATCACCGCTCGCGCCGCGCTGCACGAGATGATCTTCCCGGGCGTGCTGGCGGTCGGCCTGCCGGTCGTCGTCGGCCTGCTGTTCCGCTTCCTGCGCGACGCGAGCGTCACGGTGAACGGCCAGACTTACGAGAACGCCTCGGGCTGGCTGGCCGTCTCCGGGATGCTCATCATCGGCACCATCGGCGGCATCATGATGGCGACCTTCTTCAACAACTCGGGCGGCGCCTGGGACAACGCGAAGAAGTTCATCGAGGCCGGGAGCATGACGGACGCCTCGGGCGAGGTGATCAAGAAGGGCTCCCCGACGCACGCCGCCGCCGTGGTGGGCGACACTGTGGGTGACCCCTACAAGGACACCGCCGGTCCGTCGCTGCACGTGCTTATCAAGCTGCTGGCCACGGTCACGCTGGTGCTCGCACCGCTGTTCGTCGGCTAGCGCGTCACGCCGGGGCCACACGGCCCCGCCCCCTGGCGACACCGAGAGCGCCGCCCTCACGGGCGGCGCTCTCGCGTCGTTGTCGCTGCGTCCCCGGGGCTATGCCAGTGCGCCGCCATCCGCGAGGATCGTTGCGCCGGTGACGAACGAGGCTGCGGGACTCGCGAGATAGACCACCGCCCCGGCGATCTCCTCCGGCGTGCCGATGCGACCCAGCCCCCGGTGCGCCTCGACGCCCCGGTCCGGCCGATCCCAGAGCGCGCGCGAGAACTCGGTGCCGATCACGCCCGGGGCCACGGCGTTCACGCGGATGCCGTCCGCGCCCCACTCGCTGGCCAGCACGCGCGTCAGCATCAGCAGCGCCGCCTTCGACACGCTGTACGCGCCGAGACCGGGCGCCGCGCTCAGCCCGGCCGTCGAGCTGATGTTGACGATGCTCCCGCCCTGTCCGTGCTCGAGGATGGCCTCCCGTACGAGGCGGCTGAGCAGGAACACGGCGCGCAGGTTGGTGTTCATCACGACATCCCACGCCCGCTCGTCCAGGCTCGCGATGGGGCCGTGCACGGGATTCGCGCCGGCGCTGTTGACCAGGATGTCGACGCGGCCAAAGGCGCGCCGTGCCTCCTCCACGAGCGCCCCGAGGCGCTCCGGGTTGCGCACGTTCGCCGCCACGCCCACAGCGCGGCCGGCGGTCGCGTTCACAGCGCCGACCGCCTCCGCCAGCGAGTCCGGCCTGCGCGCGCCGATCACGACATTCGCACCCGCCTCGCCCAGGCCGATCGCGATCGCGCGGCCGATGCCGCGACTGCCGCCGGTCACGATCCCGGTCTTCCCCGCCAGCGAGAGGTTCACGATGGACAACCGACCCTCCCTTCCCCGCGATCCGGTGCGCGGGACCCGGGGGAATGCTACGCCCCGGGCCCCGCGAGATCGCTCTCGCGAGATCGCCCGCCCCGGAAGCGCCTCGCGGCGGCTTGTGCGGTGACAGCGTACGTGTACCGTGGGGCGAGAGGTGCGCCCGTGGCGTGCGTGGCGAAGGGAACGGACCGATGATCTACGAGTTGCGTGTGTACACCGTGAACCCGGGCAAGATGCCCGCCATTCAGGCCCGCTTCCGCGACATCACGATCGGCTTCTTCGAGAAGCACGGGATCAAGAGCGTCGGGTACTGGGTGAACACCGTGGGCGGACGCAGCGACGAGCTGGTGTACATGCTCGCCTTCGACGACATGGCGCACCGCGAGCGCGCGTGGAACGCGTTCCAGACCGACCCCGGGTGGCACGCCGCCCGCGCGCAGACCGAGGTGGACGGCCCCCTGGTGCACCACGTGGAGAACCGGCTGATGACCCCCACCGAGTTCTCCGCGCTCCGCTAGCAGCGTCGCCCGGATCTGCTCGATGATCGGGATGATCGCGGCACTCCGCGACTGGCGCATCGCGATCGCCCTCGGCTGCGCCACCATCGGTGCGTACGGCGTCGCGTCGTACTCGATCGGCGTGCTGATCGAGCCGATCGCGAAGGACACCGGCTGGAGCACCGGCTCGCTCTCCGCCGCCTACGCGACGGGCATCCTCAGCGGGGGCGCGGCGGCATTCGCCGTCGGGCGCAGCCTCGATCGCGTGGGGTCGAGGCCGGCGTTCCTGGTCACGCTCGGCGTGGGCGCTGTCCTGCTCTTCGCCAGCGCGAGCATGCACCGCCCGCTGACGTTCGCGCTGACCTGGGGGCTGGGGAGCGCGGCGATCGGCGGCGGATGGTTCTACCAGGCGACGTTGCCGACCGCGGCGCGCTGCTACCCCGCGCGCCGCGCGGAGGCGTTCCGCGTGCTGACGCTCCTGGGCGCCCTCGCCAGCCCGATCTTCTATCCCCTCGGCGGGCTGCTGGTGGATGCCTTCGGCTGGCGGACGGCCGTTCGCCTGCTGGTGCTCGCGATGATCGCGCTGGTGCTTCCCGCCGCCGTTTTCGTCAACGCGCCGCCAGCGCCCGGTCACGATCCGGCCACGCATGCGCCGCGCACGAGCCTCCGTGCCTCGATCGCCCGGCCGGAGGTGTGGCGGGCCATGCTCGCCATGGCGCTCTTCGGCGCGGCGGCGAACTCGCTCATCCTGCACCAGGTACCGGCGATGCGGGTAGCCGGTCTGTCGCTCGCGGCGGCGTCCGGGTACGGCGGCGCACGCGGGTTCATGCAGATCCCAGCACGCCTGGTGCTGACGCCCCTGACGCGGCGCCTCGGCGTGCGGCGGTCGCTGGCGGTCGCGTACGCCGCGGGCATGCTGGGGGCCGCAGCGCTGCTCGGGGCGACGGTGCTCGGGCTCGCGCCGCTGTTCGCCGTGCTCTTCGCGATCACGTGCGGCTTCTGCGTCGGCCTGCTCTCGCCGCTCCACGGGCTGTTCGCCATCGAGGTCTACGGGGAGCAACGGCTCGGCACGCTGAGCGGAGTCCAGCAGGTGGTGACCAGCCTGGCGGGTGCCTCGGCGCCCTGGGCCGCCGGGTGGATGGTGGACGTGAGCGGTGGCTACGCGGTACCGCTCGGCGGCATACTTGCTGTGCAGCTGCTCGGGCTGGCCGCCCTCTGGTGGCAGCGCCAGGCGGAGTCGGCGACGGAGGCGGCCAGCGAGGCAGCCGTCCGAGTCACCGGCGCGGGATGACGGCGCATCCACGTCATCGATCCGAAACACCGTTGTGGTGACATGGGCACGGGCGATCCGGTATCGGCGATCCACGGAGCACGCATGACGAACCTCACCCACCCGAACTCGCGCCTGCACCTCCGGCGATCCCGGGTGGAGCGGCTGGTCAGCCCGGTGAGCCAGTTCCTGGCCACGGAGACCGCCAGCGGCGTGGTCCTGCTGATCAGCGCGGTGATCGCGCTCGGGTGGGCGAACTCGCCGTGGGCCGCGTGGTACCACGCGATGCTGGATCACCACATCGCGATCTCGCTGGGCTTCTGGACGCTGGACGAGCCGTTGCACTTCTGGGTGAACGATGCCCTGATGGTCTTCTTCTTCTTCCTCGTCGGCCTCGAGATCAAGCGCGAGGTGATGATCGGTGAGCTCTCGGAGCGGCGGCGAGTGATCGTGCCCATCGTCGGCGCGCTGGGGGGCATGATCGTCCCGGCCGCCGTGTTCACGCTGATCGTCGCGGGCGGCGAGGGCCAACACGGCTGGGGAATCCCCGTCGCCACCGACATCGCCTTCGCCGCCGGGGTGTTCACGCTCGCCGGATCGCGCGTCCCGTTCGGGCTGCGCGTGATGCTGCTCGCGCTCGCCATTGTGGATGACATCGGCGGAATCGCCATCATCGCGATCTTCTACGCGTCCGAGCTGCACGTGTGGGCGCTCGCCGCGGTCACGTCGATCCTGCTCGCGTGCTTCCTGCTGCGGCAGAGCGGGATCTGGTACCTGCCGATCTACTTCGTGCTGGGCGCACTCGGCTGGATGGCCATGCTCGAATCCGGCGTGCATCCGACCATCCTCGGCGTCGCGCTGGGGCTGCTCGCCCCGTGGCGCGCGTGGGAGCCGGAGCATGGCTTCGCGGATCGCATGCACCGGCTCATCGAGCGCTTCCACAACGCCGAGCGGCGCACGAACACCGACGAGGAGAAGGTGACGGTCGCACTGGAGCTCGCTCGCGAGGCGCGCGACCACGTCTCCCCCCTCGATCGCCTGGTGCGCGACCTGCAGCCGGTGGTGGCGTTCGGCATCGCGCCGATCTTCGCGCTGGTCAACGCCGGCGTGCCGGTGGACCCGGCTACCCTGGCGGGCGCCGTGCGGTCACCGGTGGCGCTGGGCGTGTTCTTTGGCCTGCTGATCGGCAAGCCGATCGGCATCCTTGCGGCCGTCTGGCTCTCGGTCGCCTTCGGTGCGAGGCTCCCCAACGGCGTCGGATGGGCGGGGATCCTGGCGCTGGGCGTGGTCGCCGGGATCGGCTTCACCGTCGCACTCTTCGTGACGGAGCTCTCCTACGCCAGCGCCACGCTCGTCACCGACGCCAAGCTCGGCGTCATCGGAGCGTCGCTCGTCTGCGGTCTGCTCGGCTTCGTCGCGCTGCGGTTTGTCTTCCGCAACGCACCAGTGCTCCCCGAGGAGTAGGGCGCGGCCGGGCTCCTCCGCCGAGGCGGGCCGCCGCGCGGCTCGAGGGCGGACGACTCGCTAGTGGTGGCCCTCGCCACCGTTGCTGACCTTGATCGAGATCGTGCCCGTGTCGCTGCCACCCGAAGCCGCCACCACCTTCGCCGTGAAGTTGAAGGTGCCCACCGCCGTCGGCGTCCCAGTGATCGCGCCCGTCGAGGCGTTCAGCGACAGCCCGCCGGGCAGTGCGCCCGAGTGCACCGAGTACGTGTACGGCGCCGTGCCACCGCTCGCCGTCAGCGAGCCGCTGTACGCCACGCCCACCTTGCCGGCGGGAGTGTCGTCATCCAGGTGCACGGGAGCGGCCCCGGTGATCTTCCCCTGCACGGACGCCGTGTCGCTGCCACCCGAAGCCGCCACCACCTTCG
>JBAYVN010000042.1:0-22428 GCA_041674525.1 Dehalococcoidia bacterium
CTCGTGCGCGAGCACGAGGGCGAGTACCCATCGCAGTGGGCGGCGATCACCTCGATCGCGACGAAGTGCGGGATGACGCCGGAGACCCTGCGCAAGTGGGTCCGTATGACCGAGGTCGACTCCGGTCAGCGGCCCGGGCCCACCACCGACGAGCGTGAACGGCTCAAGGTCCTGGAGCGCGAGAACCGCGAGCTCCGCCGGGCCAACGAAATTCTCCGCGCTGCTTCGGCTTTTTTCGCGCGGGAGCTCGACCCGCGACTGCCCAGATGAACCGCTTCATCGATGCGCACCGGGACCGCTTCGGGGTCGAGCCGATCTGCCAGGCGCTGCAGGTCGCCCCGTCGACGTACTACGCCGCGCGGTGCCGGCCACCGTCAGCCCGGCAGGTCCGAGATGAGGCGCTGAAGCTGAAGCTCCGGCAGGTGCACGCGGAGCACTTCGGCGTGTACGGCGCCCGCAAGCTCTGGCGTCAGCTGCATCGTGAAGGCGTCCCAGCCGCACGCTGCACCGTCGAACGCCTGATGAAGCAGGTCGGGCTCGCCGGCGCGGTACGCGGGAAGCCGAAGCGCACGACGATCGCTGACGAGATGGCGGCGCGGCCGGCCGACCTCGTGCAGCGGCACTTCGACGCACCGTCGCCGAACCGGCTCTGGGTCGCCGACCTGACCTACGTCCGCACCTGGTCAGGCTTCGTGTATGTGGCGTTCATCACCGACGTCTACTCGCGGGCGATCGTCGGCTGGCAGATCTCCCGCTCGCTCCGCTCGGACCTCGCGCTCGACGCACTGGAGCAGGCGCTCTGGTCGCGACAGGGTCCGCTCGACGGGCTGGTCCATCACTCGGACCGCGGGGTCCAATATCTGTCGATCCGCTACACCGAGCGGCTCGCCGAGGTCGGCGTGGTGACCTCGGTGGGGAGCCGCGGCGACTCGTACGACAACGCGCTGGCCGAGTCGGTGAACGGACTCTACAAGACGGAGCTGGTGCGCAGGCAGGGCCCGTGGCGGGGGCTCGAAGACCTGGAGTTTGCCACGCTGAAGTGGGTCGACTGGTACAACCACCAGCGCCTCTTCAGCGCCCTCGGCTACGTCCCGCCCGCCGAGTACGAGGCCAACCACTACCCTGAGCAGGTCCTGGCGGAGGCCGGGACTCAATGAACTGAGCCTCCATCAAACCCGGGGCGATTCAGTTTGCTCCTACCATCGTTCAGTGGATCGGACGTACCGTTACGCGCCCAACGAACCTAGCGTCACGCTTCACCACGACCGCAGAAGCAGAGGTGTTGTATCCCAAGGAGATTCCGACGAGCTTCCTGCGCGCGATCTATGTGAGGGATACTGATGACGCAGCGCTCGCCGAATCGTTCTCCGTTGGTTGCGATCATCCGCTTGTGCCGATCCTAGTGAAGCCTGAGGCCTTTCAGTGACCCCTCCCGAGACCTCGGCACGCGTTGTTAACTCGGCGCTCTGGGCGGCGTGGCTAGACGCACTCGGCTTCATGACAGAACTGGCAACTGCGGAGACGCTGGTCTGGCGAACTGGGGCGGAGTATGTCGGTACGACACGGCCATGGCGTCGCCGAATAGGCGGGAAATTCGGCACGGCAATTGAACTGCCCGAGGGGACGTATTCTGACGACACGCAACTTCGACTTTCAACTTCGCGCAGTATTCGCGCGACAGGCGAGTTCGATGTCGTCGCGTTCAGCAAGATTGAGCTGCCAGTCTGGGCCTCATACGAACTTGGAGCCGGCCGAGCGAGTCAGGCCGCTGCTAGTCATCTGGCACGTCCCTCGGTGAGTTGGTTGTCGAACTACTTCGCAGGCCACGGGACGGACTACACCAAGTCCGGAGGTAATGGCGCTGCCATGCGGATCCAGCCGCATGTGTGGGCTTCGCCCTCGCCGGGAGACTTCAGTTCTCACGCCGTTGACGTCGTGAAGAACGTGGTCACGACTCACGGACATCCTCGGGCACTCGTCGGTGCTCTCTTCCACGCGAATGTGCTCGGTAGAGCGCTGGCGCACGGTCAAGTTCCGACGCCAGATGAGTGGCCTAAAGTGGCCGATGATTTGCGAGCTGTAGTCGAACTCGTGACACAGGATCACGAACTCCATGACCTCTGGCGCCCGGAATGGGAGCGCGCGAGCGGCAGTTCGTTTGAAAGTGCAATCGAAGCGGCAGTCGCGGAAGTCGAAGACCTTCTGGCCGTGGTGAACGATGCTGTTCGCGGCTCAGATCGACCTCCTTACGTCGCAGCGCTTGAGACCGTGAACGCAACCGACCCCTCGATCAGGGGCTCGGCCACTGTCACTAGCGTCTTGGCGACACTACTCGCGTGGCTAATGTGCGTGGAATCACCACAGCACGCGATCGACGCCGCCAACGCATTGGGAACCGACACAGATAGCATCGGCACGATGGCGGGGGCGATCGCTGGTTGTGTCCTTACCGCGCCTCCCCCAGGACCGATCGTCGATACGCCCCTGATCGTTTCCGATGCCGAAAGACTCTGGAACGTTGGGAGGCGGACAGCTCAGAAGTCCTTTGTCTACCCCGACCTGCTCAAATGGAAAGTTCCTCGTGCACAGTCTGATATCGTCGGCCTGATCGACGGTAATCAGATCGGAGTCGCGGGTCTGGGTCGCG
Source organism: Dehalococcoidia bacterium (assembly GCA_041674525.1). Taxonomy (GTDB): domain Bacteria; phylum Chloroflexota; class Dehalococcoidia; order UBA2979; family UBA2979; genus SHYQ01. The sequence goes on from JBAYVN010000042.1 coordinate 2,648, forward strand.
CAAAGCCTGTTTGGGCGTCGTTCCCCTCCGCCGCAAACGGGCTGCTCTTTCAGTGGTTCGAACTGCGCTTCGGACAGCACATCCTCGTGCAGGTGCGTGAGCAGCCGAAACGCATTGCCGTCGAACTCCTCGGCTTGGGCTACGCCCAGCCCCCGCAGTCGGGAGAACCACTCAAGTCATCGCCCTCCCGAAGCACGCAACCTCGACAGGCTCAGCTAGAGCTAGAGCGTGCCCCGGGAGTCGAGCCTCTCGAAGACATCTTCGGTCAGCTGTTGCAGGGGGGATTCCATGCAACTGACGTGGGGCGCGCCATAATGCGAGTCGCGAGCCACGGGGACGGGGTCGCACGTGCCGCAGCACTCGCGGCGTTAGTTGCGGCTGAGATGAAGAGGCGAAGTCGAAACTAGTCACGCCCAGCAGGATTGACTGCGCCGCGGAATCTACTGGGAGTTCTTGCGCCCGCGAGTGTACGTTCTCGTGTGCCTGGGAAGCAGATGTTCAGCCGATCCCGAGCTGCCCGACCGGGCTGAACTGTTCGTGAGCCTGTACCGCCTGCTCTGACGAATAGGTGCGGGCATACCGCTGGACCATTGTCAGCGATGAGTGCCCGAGTAGGCTCTGGACGTCGATCTCGCGGGCTTGCGACCGGATCGCCCAGGTGGCGAAGGTGTGCCGGAATCGGTGCGGGTGGACGTGGCTGACGCCGGCAACCGCGCCGAGGCGCCGGAGCAACGTGTTCAGGGCCAGCGATCTCAGTCCTAGGCCTGACCGGGTCGACAGGAAGAGCGGCCCCTCCTCGATTCCGCGGACCCTACTGATGTAGGCCTGCAGGGCGTTACGAGCTTCTTCGCCGAGTCCCACCCAGCGCTGCTTCTGCCCCTTGCCGTGCAGCACGCGCACCCGCCCGCGCCCCCAGTCGACGTCGTCCAGGCGTACCGAGACGCACTCCGATGCTCGGACGCCGGTGTCGAGGAGGAAGAGCACCAGCGCGTAGTTGCGGATACCGGGACGCCGCCGTCGATTGATCGCGGCGAGCAATGCCCGGATCTCGTCCGGTGAGAACGGCTGGATGATCTGCTGTTCGAGCTTCACGATCGGGACGCGCGCGAAGGCGTTGTCGTGCACGAGGTCCAGCCGCTTGCACCAGGAAAAGAACGTCTTCACCTCTCGGTGCAGTCGGTGCTGGTAGGCCCGGCTGATATCGCGCTCGCGGAGGGCCGCGAGGTAGGCGTAGACGTCCTGAACGGTGAAGTTCTCGACATCCCGGGGCAGCTCGTGACTGGAGATGATCTCAGCGAAGCGCCGGAGCGTTTCTCGGTATCCGCGGATTGTCCGTGGCGACTTACCCTCGACCTCGCAGGCTCCCAGGTAGGCCTTCGTAAGCTCGGCGACTGATCCCATTTGGCGGCTCCGTTCCTCTCGTCATCACTCACTCCGCCGCGCAGCGAAAGCAACTCGAATCAGGCCGATTCCTGAGCAGCGGATTACCAGTCCTTTGGTCCTTGACCAATTACGGGGCGTCTTCCGGGGCCGGCGGGGCGGGTTCTGGGGGAGTCGCGATCCCCGAAACGCCAGAACGGGCGGCCGATCGGCCGCCCGTTCTGCGTGTTCGTTGGTAGCAGGGGCGAGATTTGAACTCGCGACCAACGGCTTATGAGTCCGCTGCTCTACCGCTGAGCTACCCTGCCGCTCGATGAAAGTGTCGCGGCTCCGGGGGCTGATTGTCCAGTCGTGGCGGCTCGCGTTCTCGGGCGTTCAGACGGTCGAGGCGCGGCAGCGGGCGGGGCTGAACGACCGAGGCGGGGGGTGTCGCGGCGCTCGCGCCGGGGGAGGCGTCGAGGGCCGCGGATGCGATAGAGTAGGGGGCGTCACGCGCTCTCCCCCGGCCGCGACGGCGGCGAACAGGCCACGGATCACCTCGACATGCCCGGTACCAGTGACGCCCCTTCAAGTGGCGACATGAGCCTGCTGGCGGCGCTGGCCGACGCCGAGGTGCTTCGGCACGACCTGGAGGGTGCTCACGAGCTGCTGCGGGCCGAGCAGCGCCGCACCGGCGACGTCGTGCGGGAGCTCGAGTCGTTGCGCGACCGGCTGGCGGCGCTGGACGAGCGGCAGCGCGAACTGCACGTCCTGCTGCTGCATCGCGACCAGGAGATCTCGCGGCTGCACGGCTACCTCGCGCAGGCACAGGCGCAGGTCCAGCAGCCGCGGCTCGAGGCGCCCGAGGCGCCCGCGCCCGCACCCGCATCGCCCACACCCTCCCCGCCCGTCGCTCCCCCTGCCACGGTCCCGCCCGCGGGGCAGCGCGCCCTTCGGGCGCGGCCACCGCGATCCGAGCTCGCCGCGGCGGTGGTCGCGGCGGCGGACTGGTGGGATCGGTTCAGCAGCGTCCGCATCCCGTTGAGCCGGCGCCGCCCCGGCTCCCACGATGAACCACGCCCCGGCAGGGCACGCTGAATGGAGTCCCCGTTGCTCGAACCTGACGCCCCGCCGCTGCCGCGCCGCGCGCCCGGCGAGGAGCCGCGCGCGTTCCGCCGCGAGGTCAACGGCGTGACGATCGCGGGCTTCGAATGGGAGGGCGGGGGCGATCCCATCCTGCTGGTGCACGCGACCGGCTTTCACGCGCGCGTCTGGGACGAGGTGGCCCGGCGGCTGCCCCTGCGGCGCGTGATCGCGCTGGATATGCGCGGCCACGGTCGCAGCAGCAAGCCCGCGCCGCCGTACGCGTGGCGTCTCTTCGGCGAGGACGTGTCGCTCGTGCTGGATGACCTCGACCTGCGGGGGATCATCGGCGTGGGGCACTCGATGGGCGGACACACCATCGTGGACGCGGCGATCCGCCGGCCCCAGCGGTTCGCGAGCCTGGTGCTGGTGGACCCCACGATCTTCGCGAAGCGCCCGGCCGCGCCGGGGGGCAGCGCGGTGGATACGCGCGGGAATTCGCTGGACTACGTGTCCCGCCGCCGCAACGAGTGGGCGTCCGTCGAGGAGATGGTCGAACGCTTCGCGCCGCGCTTCCCCTTCAACGCCTGGGAGCCGCAGGCACTGAGGGACTATGCGACGCACGGCCTGCTGCCTGCGCCGGGCGGCGATGGCCTCGTCCTCGCGTGCCCGCCGGCTGTGGAGGCCGCGGTGTACGCGGGGCGGGACACGCCCGGATCCGACCTGCTCCCCGCGCTCGATCGGGTGACGTGCCCGGCCCGGGTGCTGCGCGCTCGTGCGCCCGAGCCGGGCGAGGAGGCCGCGCCGTTCACCGTGTCGCCGACGATCCCCGATCTGGCCGCCCGCCTCCCGCGCGGCGTGGATGTCCCGCTGCCGCATTTGACGCACTTCATCCCCATGCAGGCGCCGGATCTGGTGGCGCGCCACATCCTCATGGCGACAGAAGCGGTATCCTGATCCCATGAGCGAGTCGACCACCGAGCCGCGCGTCAATCTCACCGACCCCGCGGCCGATAAGCTGTCGGACATCATCGAGCGCCACGCGAACCCCGTGGCCGGGCTGCGCCTGCAGATCGCCGGGCGCAAGGAGGGGCAGTTCCAGCACCTCCTGAGCCTCGTCGAGGATGGCGCGCAGCAGGAGGACGACCTGGAGGTGGAGGCCGCCGGGATCCGCGTGTACGTGGAGGCGCGTGACGCCGCGTACCTCGACGGCGTCGAGATCGACTTCTACGACGACGGCGCGGGCAACCAGGGGCTGGAGTTCCGCAACCCGAACCCGCTCTGGCGCGATCCGCTGGAGTTCCGGCTGCAGGAACTCTTCGACGACCAGATCAACCCGCAGATCGCCGCGCACGGGGGCATGATCTCGCTGATCGGCGTGCGCGGCGCGACCGCGTTCGTGGAGTTCGGCGGCGGATGCGTCGGCTGCGGCATGCTCGGCGTCACGCTGAAGCAGGGCGTCGAGGTGGCCGTGAAGGACCAGGTCCCTGAGATCGACGAGATCGTCGACATCACGGATCACAACTCCGGCGAGAACCCGTTCTACAAGCCCGAGAAGAAGTAGCCTCGCGGCCCGCGTCGGCCAGCTTCGCTCGCCGTGCCTCGTTACTCCGCAGCCTCGATCTCGAACGTGATCGCCGCGTGCGCGTCGCGCAGCGCCTGCTCCACGTCCTCCGGCCGGTCGCCGCGCGCGAAGATGAAGCCGAGGTACTCCGTGCCCTCGGGCAGCGGCACTACCACCCCTCCCGGACGGATCGCAATCGTGACGCTCTGGACCAGGGGGACAGCCTCGGCGGCCTCCACGCCGTGCACCGCGCGCAGCGTCCCCGCGCGCGGGATGGGGATCATCATCACGCCCGCGGCGTGTGCGTCGCGCTCGTAGGCGCGCACCTCGGCGCCGATCGCGTGGCGCAGGATCAGCTCCTCCAGCGACATCCCCGTGCCGAAGTCCAGCGTGCGTGAGCACAGCCCTCCGATCGACCGCGCCGCGACGTCGATGGGGTACGCGACCCCGCCGCTTGCGGCCGGGGCGGTGAGTCGCAGCTCGGCGTGCACCGCGCCGTGCGTCAGCCCCAGCGCGCGGCAGGTCGCCTCCGCCGCCTGCACCAGCAGGTGCTGGTCGGCCTCCGGGAGCCGCGAGGGCGTTACGTAGATCGTCTCCTCGAAGAACGGCCCCTCCAGCGGGTCCGGCTTGTCGAAGATCGCCAGCACGCGCAGGCGGCCGTCGTCCAGCAGGCCCTCGATCGACACCTCGATGCCCGGGACGTACCCCTCGACGAGCACGCGATCGGCGTACTGCTCGCCGCATTCCTCCGTGGCGTCGGGCTGCGCGAGGATCGAGGCGACGCGACGGAACGCCGCCTCGAACTCCTCCGGCGTGTCGGCGCGGATCACCCCGCGGCTCGCCGAGAGCGCCAGCGGCTTCACGACGAGCGGGTACTCCAGCGTCAGCGCGATTTCCGCGGGGTCGACCGTCAGCGGGAGCACGCACCACGCGGGGCCGGGGATGCCGGCGGCGGTGAGCCGGGCGCGCATCCTCGACTTGTCCCGCGTCGCCTCGACGGCCGCCACGGGGTTGTGCGGCAGCTCGAGGCGCCGCGCCGCGCGTGCAGCGAGCAGGGTGCCGCCGTCGTCCACCGCCACGATCGTGTCCAGCGGGTGCATCACCGCGTAGGCCTCGATCTGCTGCGCCCCGTGCTCGGGATCCATGAAGTCGAGCGCGACCAGCCGTCCCGTCTCGGCGTCCTGCAGCGGGTTCGCCTGGTCCGTCCCCACGACCACCTCGACGCCCAGCCGCCCCGCCGCAGCCATGAAGTCCGGCGCGCGATAGGACGCAGACGGGATCAGCAGCATGACGCGCGGCATCGATGGCTCCTCGGGACCTCGATCAGTGTAGGCCGGGCGGGGGGGCAGGGGATGGCAGCCGCGATGCGCGCGTGGCGTCGGGGTCCGTGGTTGAGGAACTGTATCGAGAAAGAATCGGCTCAGTTCTGCGCCCTTGGTTCTAACCCCTGCTATAAGTACTCGTTCGACGAGGGAGCCGCGAATGACCTGATAGAAGCCTCCGACAACGGGAGGGCTAGGGCTGCGGCTCGGTCGTTCAGACTCGGATGTGTGTCCGTGGGATGCGTCAGATGCGATACCGGACGCCCCTCCTGGACTCCGAGGAGGGGTTCGAGGACCGCCTGAACGTTGGAGTCGAACAGCTTCACAGCAGCCGCTCGGAACGCAACTGGGACATCCCCGAAGGTTGAGGCGGCGCTCAGGACCTCTTGCCACAAAGGTCCCCACGCGCTTCCGTATATCGTCGCCTTCACGAGCGCGCCCACTAGCGCCGGGGCGGACGCCTGCGTTGCGGCAACGCTGTCCGCTGCCAACTCCCTATGCCGCGAAATCGAGGCCTGATTCCTTTCGAAAGCCTCCGCAATGAGGGCAGCCGTGGCGCGTGCGGGCATGGTGGCGACCCCACTCACCCCTCCCGCTCCGCTTGCAGACTGGAGCGTCGCGTTCGCCTCCGCCAGAGCTCGATGGGCGGGCGCGAACTTTAGGGAATACAGCGTGTCTTCTCCGACAAAATGGGCCATTTCATGCGCCAAGACGGCTCGCAGTTCCTCGCCGGAGAGCACGGCACCAAGCGTCGAGGAGACATAGACTGTCGTGCCGTGCGGTAGCGGCACGCCGCTTAGCGATGCGCTCGCTGAGGTCGCGAAGAATGTCGGCTCCGGACCGACAACGACGTTACGCGGCAGTTCCGCGCCGACATCGAAGGCAACGCGACCGACCAAGGCATGCACAGACGCGTGCTGATCTGGACCGGCTGGCAAGCCAACTACATCTACGCGAAGAGCCCGCCCGATTGTCAGGATGCTGCGGAGCGAAATGTATGCCGCGTAGATTGAACCCAGCGCGACACCACCGATGATGCCGGTTGGAATGCGTCCGACCATGGAGCCGACAAGAAACAGGGCCGACGGAAGTATCACTGCTTGCGCGAGCATTACACCCGCGAGAAGGACGAGGCAGAGCAATACCGTAGGCCGGAAGATCAACGCCAGCCGGCTACGGTTCTGCCCGGCCAGTGCGGCGGAACTTAGTCCGATCATTGGCAGTAGCAGAGCCACGATCAACGTTAGGAAGGCGAGGCCGGCGACCCACTCTGCGAAGCCCCATTCTGCGCACAGGTCCGCTGCTCCCTTGACCGCTAAGAACCGCGGATTCGCGCAGACGACCGAGCGAGCAGGCAGACCCGCCGCCGCGACTTGCGTATCCGCGTCGGACAAGTAGGCCACCACCGTCACGAGTCCAACCAACGGAGCTGCTGCTAGCAGCGCTAGAACTCCCAGAAGTTGCTTAGGCAAAATGTCGCCTCCGGCAGCGCGCCCGTTGCGGGCGTTCGCGGGCCGCTCCCGGGGCGAATCTATCACTCTCAGTCACTCGTGCGTGCACACACAGAAGAGCCGGCCCAGGGGCCGGCTCTTCGCGTGATCGCGTCGCGGAACGTCGAGGGGGCTAGTGGCCGCCGCAGCCGCAGCCGCCGCCGGTGGAGACGGCGTTCGGGGCGGTGATGGAGAAGCCCTGCTGCATCATGTCCTCGACATAATCGATCGAGGCGTCTTCGAGGGAGGGCGCGGAGTCCGGGTCGACGACGAAGGTCAGGACTCCGACTTTGACGACCGAGTCCTGCTCGGTGGGGGCGTCGAGCCCCATGCCGAAGGACGGGCCGGAGCAGCCGCAGCCGCCGCCCGCGGTGAAGATGCGAATCGCCTTCTGCTCGGACTCCGCGCGCGCCCCGATCAGGTCGCTGAGGCGGGTCTGGGCAACGTCGGTCACGGTCAGGTTCACGGGTGTACCCCTGCTTTCGTTGTCGTCCCAGTGCTCCCGATTTTAAGAGTCGGGTGCTGTCGAATCTTCCTCTATCATGACGGATGCGCACGGCATTCCGCAAGGTGTCCGCACCCCCGGAGCGGTGGCGTCAGGCCATCCGCTCGACGCTCCGCACCACCTCGATGATCTCGAGGCCGAAGCGCCGCACGCGCGATTCGCCGAGGCCCCAGACCCGCATCAGCGCCTGCACGCTGGTGGGGCGCTGACCGACCAGCTCGCGCAGCGTGCGGTCCGAGAAGAGGGTGTAGGCGGGGACGCCCTCAGCCCGGGCCCGATCGGAGCGCCACGCACGGAGCGCGGCGAGCAGCGGGTCGTCCGGCGAGACCTCGGGCCCGGCGTCGCGCACCGTGCCCCGCGGCGACAGGGGGCGCTGGGCGGGGACGAAGACGGGGGGTGCCGCCTCCGGGTGCGCGTGCTCCCACTCGTCGATCGCGGCGAGGAGCTCCGCGCCGAACCATGCCGCGCGCCGCTCGCCAATGCCCCACACTGCGCGCAGGGCCTCGCCGTCCCGCGGCCGGAGGGTCGCCAGCTCCCGCGCGGTGCGGTTCTCGAAGACGAGGAACGGATCGCGGTCGCTCCGCCGTGCGATCGCGTCGCGGATCTCGATCAGGCGGTCGTACAGGTCCCCGGGGAACGCCTCGCCGTCCTCGCGGTCGTGGCGGCCGAGGCAGTTGTCGCAGCTCCCGCAGAGCTCGGTCGCCTGCTCGCCGAAGTAGCGCAGGATCACCGCCCGACGACAGCCCTGGGTCTCGGCGTACTCCGCCATCTCGCGCAGGCGCGCCTCGGCGTACGCGCGGTGCGTCGCGATGCTCGCCGTGTCGATGCGCGCGTGCGGGTCGAACGAGGTGAGACGCAGCGCCACGGGATCCAGCAAACCGGAGTCGCGCAGCGCGGAGACGATCATCCCGAACTGCTCGGGCGCCCGGTCTGCGGCGTCGTACGGCAGCCGCCCGGACTCCGGGTCGGCGATGCGCGTCCACTGCGTCCACGTCTCGCGCACCGCTGCGTCGTCCGGGTGGGCATCGTCGATGAACTGCTGCTGGAAGCGCCGATCCGCGCGCGCGTACAGCAGCGTGCACTCAGACGGATCGCCGTCCCGTCCCGCGCGTCCGGCCTCCTGGTAGTACGCCTCGAGCCGTCCGGGCATGTTGAGGTGCACGACGTACCGCACGTCCGGCTTGTCGATGCCCATGCCGAAGGCGTTGGTCGCTACGATCACCGGGAGATCGCCCACGGTGAACGCGCGCTGCACGCGAGAGCGCTGCGGCGCGGCCAGCCCGGCGTGGTACGGCTCGGCGGCGATGCCCGCATTCGCCAGCGCCTGGGCCATCTCCTCCACGCCACGGCGCGTCCGCGCGTACACGATCCCGGCGAGGCCCCGCCGCCCGCGTGCGTAGTCAATCACCCAGCGCCGCCGGGCCTCGAGGCTGTCGATCCGCTCCACCGCGTACGTCAGGTTCGGACGATCGACCGTCGTCACCACCTCGGTGCAACGGCCGGCGATGCCGAGCCGCGCGGCGATGTCGCGCCGCACCTGCGGGTTCGCGGTCGCGGTCAGCGCGAGCACGCGCGGCGCGCCGAGGCGCTCGCGAACCGCGCCGAGCTGCAGGTAGTCCGGGCGGAAGTTGTGTCCCCACTCCGAGATGCAGTGCGCTTCGTCCACCGCGAGCAGGTGCACGCCGGCGCGCGCCAGCCCCGCGGTGAACGTCGCGTTCGCGAATCGCTCCGGCGCGACGTACAGCAGCGCGATGCGCCCCGCGATGAAGTCGCGATAGCGGCGGTTCTGCTCCTCGCGGTCGAGGTTGGAGTTGATGAACGTCGCGGCGATCCCGGCGGCCTGCAGGGACTCCACCTGGTCCTGCATCAGGGCGATCAGGGGGGAGACGACGAGGGTGCGGCCGACCTCGAGGGCCGGGAGCACGTAGCAGAGGCTCTTGCCGCTGCCGGTGGGCATCACGGCGAGCACGTCCCCCTCGGCGAGCGCGGAGAGCACGCGAGCCTGCCCATCGCGGAACTCCGGGTAACCGAAGGTGCCGCGCAGCCGCGCGCGGTAGGCCTCTAGGTCGCGCGGGAGCGCCACGCTCGGTGCCACCTGTGCCACCTGTGCCACCGGTGCTGCGGCGCCGCGCGTCGTTGCGAGGCCGGTGACCGGCGCGGCGCCGGGGACTGCGCGGGCCCGCGCAGGAGTGCCGAGGGCGCCCGGCGAGTCCTCGGGCGGGGGTGGGGCGTCGTCCGGGAACGCGCCGCAGTCGGTGCAGCGACCCGCTGAGGGCGGCCACGGCGCGGCACACGAGGGACAGCGATCCGGCACGCAGGGCGACCTTCGCGACAGGCGGGGCGGGACGTGGCCGGGGACACCATGCTAACGCGCGCGGGCGTCGCGCGCGCGGCTCGTGCGGTCGTTGACGCGAGGCGCCGCGTTGACGGGGCACCCCGCCGCTCCGAACATGGCTGCGCAGGGCGGAAGGACGGTCAGCGATGCCCCACCCGCCCCGACGAGGCGCCCTCGGGCCGATCGCGGTGCTGCTGGCGGCGCTTGCCGCGAGCATGCTCGTCGCAGGTTGCCGGCGATCCGACGGGATCACCGTGGCGCAGTCCTCGGCGACACCCTCGCCCACCGCCTCCGCGCCGGCGCAGAGCGCGCGCGTGATCGACTTCCACAACCCCTCGGTGATCGGGCCGATCCTCGATCACTTCGGCGGCGGCCGGATCCCCCTGGAGCGCATCACCTATGTCGATGTCACGGGCGATCGCGTGGATGACGCGGTCGCCGTGGTCGAGTCCGGAGGCACGGCGGGCGACCTGGGCGCCGCCGTGTTCAGCGCGGAGGGCGGTCGGGCGAAGCTGCTCGGCTACATCGACCGTGCGGGCCACGTCGAGGTTCGCCTCGGCGGCCCGGTGGCGGCGGTGATCGTGGTGACGCAGGGCGTGTACGCCCCGCCGGACCCAGAGTGCTGCCCCTCGAAGCTGCGCGAGATCGTGCTCCAGTGGGACGGGCGCCAGTTCGCCACCGTCACCGACCAGGTGATCGACAACCCGCAGCGCTGAGTCCATGCATCCGCGAGTCCCTGAGTCGCCGGGTCACCGTCACTGGCGGGCGGCTGATGCTTGCCAGCGAGCTTTCAGCGTGGCGTCAGGCGCATCCATGGCCCGACGGCGCGCCGCCGCTACGATCGGAGCGCGGGGTGGGGGACACGGGAGACCGCAGTGGTTGCGTCCGCGAAACGCGCCCCCGACCGGCGCACCGCTTCGCAGCTCGTCGCCAGCGGCGAGGTGACGCGGCGCCAGGTGTACGCCGCGACGCTTGCGCTCGCGCGGCTGCATGACCGTGGCGTGGCGTTCTCACTCAGCCTCGAAGACATGTGCGAGGTGCTCGGGTACGTTCGTCCCGGCCGGCGCCCGGCGCGGATGCGCGCGTCCCGCGGCTGTCGCGAGTGACGGGCGGGCGCGGATCGCACCGCCGGCCGCGCCGGGCCCGATGCCGACAACCCGCAGCGCTGAGCACCGTCGCCTGCCGGGGCTAGACCCGTGCCGCCTCGTCCTCGTCCAGCGCGCCCAGCACGCGCTCCAGCGCCATCGCGCAGCGCGCCGCCTCGGCGATCGTCGCCTCGATCACGATGCGCCGCGTGGTCACGGTGCCCCACGGCGTGGGGTGCTGCACGTCCAGCGAGGGCTCTAGGCCGCGTGCGAGCGACGTCAGCTGCCGCCGGTCCTGCTCCAGCCGTGCGAGGAGCGCTCCGATCGTCGGGGTCGCGTACATCACCGCGGCGACGATCGCCGGGTGCTCGTCCGTGCGCGCCTCGGGCGGCGGCTGTGCAGCGGTGATCGCGGCCAGGGACTGTGACGCCAGCTCGAGGAGTGCGACGTAGCCGCTGACGCGGCGGCGGGGCGAGAGCCCCTCCACGTCCCACTCGTCCGCGCGCGGCTCGCCGATGTAGCGCAGGGCCACGGCGATGCGGCGGTGGAGCTCCCCGGAGGCCTCCTCCAGTTCGGCGAGCGACAGGCTATCGAAGACGCCGGGGTCGACCACGCCGCATGCCCCTTCCCCCGCTATCCTAGGCCCCATGAACCAACTCGGCTGGGGCGCCCATGCCTGCGTCCTCCTCGCGCTGGTGGTGAACCTGTGGTTCGGCGGCGACCTGGTGGAGGCGTGGCTGGGTCACCTCGCACGCTCGGCGATCGAGATCCTCCTGATCGGCGCGTGGCTCGTGCTCGTCGTGGGCATACGCGCACCGTGGCTCTGGCGGTCGCGCGAGGGCCGTGGCGCGCCGGGCGACGCCGAGGACAGGCGCGAATAGGCGCTGAGTGGGTGCTGAGTGGGTGCTGAGTGGGTGCTGAGTGGGTGCTGAGTGGGCGCGAAGCAGGTTCCGCGCGCGCCCTTGACCCGCCGATCCGGCCGCGCCTAGCCTCTTCGTACGCCTGGCGGGGGCGATTAGCTCAGCGGTTAGAGCGCCCGGTTTACACCCGGAAGGTCGGAGGTTCGATCCCTCCATCGCCCACCATGCCCACGATGCGCACCGGCGGCCCGGTGCCGGCGCCGCGGCGGTGCGTTGCCGCGCCCGGAGGCGCGCGCCTACACTCGCCGCGATCCCGTCGGTGCGTCGAAGGCGGAGGACCGTGAGCAAGAGCAAGCACGAGTGGAGCGAGACGACGCACGCGAAGGCGACTGCGCGCGCAAAGGAGCGCCGCGAGCGCTTCGAGTCCTCTTCCGGCGCCGAGGTGGAGGCGCTCTACGCCCCGGAAGACCTCGCGGAGTGGAACTACCACGAGCAGCTGGGCTACCCGGGCGAGTTCCCGTTCACGCGCGGCGTGCAGCCCACCATGTACCGCGGCCGCCTGTGGACCATGCGCCAGTACGCGGGCTTCGGCGACGCCGAGGAGTCCAACCGCCGCTACAAGTTCCTGCTGGAGCAGGGCCAGACCGGCCTCTCCGTCGCCTTCGATCTCCCCACGCAGATCGGCTACGACTCCGATTCCCCGGAGGTGGTCGGCGAGGTGGGCAAGGTCGGCGTCGCGATCTCCTCGCTGGAGGACATGGAGACCCTGACGGCGGGCATCCCGCTGGACCGCATCACCACCTCCATGACCATCAACGCCACGGCCCCCATCCTGCTGGCGTTCTACGTCGCGGCTGCGCGCCGCCAGGGCGTCGACGTCTCGAAGCTCGGCGGGACGATCCAGAACGACATCCTGAAGGAGTACATCGCGCGGGGGACGTACATCTTCCCGCCGCGCCCGTCGCTGCGCCTGATCACGGACACGTTCGCGTGGTGCCGCGAGGCGGTCCCGGACTGGAACACGATCTCGATCTCCGGGTACCACATGCGCGAGGCGGGCTGCACCGCCGCGCAGGAGATCGCCTTCACCTTCGCGAACGCGATCGAGTACGTGGACGCCGCGATCGCCCGCGGACTGGCGTTCGATGAGCTCGGCGGGCGGCTCGCCTTCTTCTGGGCGTGTCACTCCAACTTCCTGGAGGAGGTGTCGAAGTTCCGCGCCGGCCGGCGCATCTGGGCAAAGATCGCGAAGGAGCGGTACGCCTCGAAGGACCCGCGGGCGCAGATGCTGCGCTTCCACACGCAGACGGGGGGCGCCACGCTCACCGCGCAGCAGCCGTTGAACAACGTGATCCGCACGACATTGCAGGCGATGTCCGCCGTCCTCGGCGGCACGCAGTCACTGCACACCAACTCCTTCGACGAGGCGCTGTCGCTGCCGTCCGAGGGGGCCGTGGAGCTCGCGCTGCGCACGCAGCAGGTGATCGCGTACGAGACCGGCGTGGCCGACACCATCGATCCGCTGGCCGGCTCGTACTTCGTCGAGGCCAGCACCGACCGCATCGAGCAGGAGGTGTGGGCCTACCTCGACCGCATCGCGGACATCGGTGGGGCGCTGGAGGGCATCGAGCAGGGGTTCCAGCAGCGCGAGATCCAGGAGAGCGCCTACCGCCTGCAGCGCCAGCTGGAAGCGAACGATCGCGTGGTCGTCGGCGTCAACCAGTTCGTCACCGGGGGCGAGCGCCCGCCCGAGCTCCTGCGCATCGACCCCGAGGTGGGACGCAAGCGCGCGGCCCAGCTCGCCGCCCTGCGTGCGCGCCGCGACGCGGCGGCGGTGGAGTCCGCACTCGCGAAGATCCGCGCCGCGGCCCGCACCGACGAGAACATGATGCCCCTGCTGCTGGAGGCGGCGGAGGCGTACGCCACCGTCGGCGAGATCTGCGGTGTGCTGCGCGAGGAGTGGGGCGAGTACCACGAGGTGCTCACGATTTGAGCCCGACTTGAGCACCGACCCGGGCACCGAGCGCGCGACCGGTTCAATCCCGCCGGACGACGTGGAGCGGGCGGTGGCCGCGCTGCTGGAGGACAACGCCCGCGCGCGCGCGGAGCTCATCGAGGCGATCGCCGGGCTGTCCGAGCAGGAACGTCGTGAGCGGTGGGCGGACGGCTGGTCGCTGTACGAGATCGTGGCCCACATCGCAGCGTGGCAGGACGGCTTCGCGGCGGCGCTCGAGTGCGCAGTGCGCGGCGAGCGCCCGCAGGTGCCGGGCTTCGACAGCTCGCTGGCGGACGCCACGGATCGCTACAACGCCATCGTGGCCGCCGCGGTCACGGACGTGAGCTGGGAGGACCTGCTGTCGCGCCTCGAGACGGCGCGCGCGCGCCACGAGGCGGCCGTGCGCAGCGTCCCCGCAGCCATCCCCGCGGACCGCTTCGAGGACGGTCGCAGCGCGCGCCGCCTCGCCTCCTCCGCGAACCACGACCGCGAGCACATCCCGGAGATCCTCGCGTGGCGCCGCCGCCGGGGCCTCCAGGACGCGGCAGGTGGGCACGTGCATCCCGGCGTCCAGTGAACGAGCATCCGGACGAACGCATCGAATGAGGGGCACCGCGTGATCGATCGCATTCATCACATCGCCGTCGTCGTGAAGAGCGCGGATGCCGCGCTCGGGTTCTTTCGCGACATCGTGGGCCTGCAGGTCACGGCGGACGAGGTGCTGGAGGAGCAGGGCGTGCGCGGCGTGCTCCTCGCGCTGGGGGAGAACGAGATCGAGCTCATCGAACCCGTGCGGGACGACACCGGTGTTGCGCGGTACCTGGCGAGCAAGGGTGAGACGCTGCACCACGTCTGCTTCCGCACCGACGACATCGATGCGGAGCTGGCGCGCCTGAAGTCGCTCGGCGTCGAGCTCGTGGACGAGGCGGCACGCACCGGGCTCGCCGGGCGCATCGCCTTCATCCACCCGCGCGCGATGCACGGCGTGCTCGTGGAGCTCGCGGAGCCGCCCGCCGGGTCCCACGAGTCGACGAACAAGGGCATCGATCACCTCGCCGTGCTCGTGTTGGATTACCCGGCAGCGCGCGAGACGTGGAAGCGCACGCTGGGGTTGGAGGTCGTGAACGAGATCCCCGTGCCCGCGCGCCAGATGCTGATCGCGCAGGTCCCCAGCGGCCAGTGCACCATCGAGCTGCTCTCCGCCACCGCCCCCGACTCGCCGATGGCGCAGCGCATCGCCCAGAACGGCGAGGGGATGTCCTCGATGATGGCGATCGAGGTTCCCGACCTGGCGGCACAGGTCGCCCGATTCCGGGCGGCCGGGTACACGCTCCCCGATCCCGCGCCGGGCCCCCTGCCGGCGAGCATCACCAGCACGATCAGCGCGGACCAGACGTTCGGCCTCGGGGTCCAGATGATCCAGTACGGTGTGACCGCGTAGCAGCGACTGGCGCGCCGCGCGCGACTCGGCCAGACTGGCACCGGCGCGCCCCGAGCGGGGAGTGGAGGCGAGGTGACCGTGGAAGAGCGTCCCATCCGCATCCTGATTGCCAAGCCCGGCCTGGATGGCCACGACCGGGGTGCGAAGGTGGTCGCGCGCGCGCTGCGCGACGCCGGGATGGAGGTCATCTACACCGGCATCCGGCAGACACCGCGGATGATCGCGGAGGCCGCGCTGCAGGAGGACGTGCAGGTCATCGGGCTCTCCATCCTCTCCGGCGCGCACCTCGAGCTCTTCCCGCGCGTCCTCGAGGAGCTCAGCGCACGCGGCGTGGACGACGTGCTGCTCTTCGCCGGGGGCATTATCCCCGAGGTGGACGTGCCCGCCGTGAAGGAGATGGGCTTCGCCGCCGTCTTCGGGCCCGGCACGGACACGAAGGACATCATCGATTTCGTGAAGCAGCACGCCCCGCGGCGCGCCTAGCCGGCGGACCGCGACGATGGATGTCCCCGCGCCGGTCACCGATCCCGCCGCGATCGCGCTCGTGGAGGGCATCGTCCGCGGCGATCGCCGCGCGCTGGCGCGCGCGCTCACGCACGTCGAGGCGGACAGCACCGTCGGGCGGCAGGTGCTCGCGGCGCTCTACTCCCGCACCGGGCGCGCCCAGACGATCGGCATCACCGGCTCCGCGGGCACCGGGAAGTCCACGCTGGCCGGCGCGCTTGCCAGAGAGGAACGCCGACGCGGCCGCAGCGTCGGGATCATCGCCGTCGACCCTTCCTCGCCGTTCTCGCACGGCGCGATCCTGGGCGATCGCATCCGCATGCAGGACTTGACCGCCGACGGCGGCGTCTTCATGCGGTCGATGGCCAGCCGGGGCAACCTCGGCGGGCTCTCGGAGAGCGCCGGCGGCGCCATCGATGTCCTCGATGCGGCCGGCTTCGACGTCGTGCTCGTGGAAACGGTCGGCGCGGGCCAGGACGAGGTGGAGGTGGCGAACGCCGCCGGGACCACCGTGCTCGTCACCACGCCCGCGGCGGGCGACGAGATCCAGTCGATGAAGGCCGGCCTCATGGAGGTCGCGCAGATCATGGTCGTGAACAAGTCGGACCTGGCCGGGGCCGACAGCGCGGTGGCGCAGCTGCGCTCGCTCCTCGCGATAGCGGAGCACGGCGCGTGGGAGCCGCCGATCCTGAAGGTCACCGCGCGCGCCGGCGAGGGCGTTGCGGATCTCGTCGACGCGATCGATCGCCACCAGCACCACATCCGGGCGTCCGAGCACGCACCCGAGGAGCGGCGGATGCTGGCCGAGCGGCAGGTGGTTGCCCTCGCCCGCGCCGCGCTGCATCGCGAGGCCCTGATCGCCGCGAACGCGAACGGCGCGCTCGCCGCGCTCGTCGATGATGTCGCGCGGCGCACCCGCGACCCCCGCAGCGCCGCCGAGGCGCTCCTCCGCGCGATCCGCAGCGCGTGGGCGAGCGGGACCCGCGGACCGGAGGAGCGGGGGCCCCGTCCGTGACGCTGCGGCTCTACCTCGTGCGGCACGGGCAGACGGATGGCAACGCCGAGGGCCGCTCGCAGGGCCGCCGCGATGTCCCGCTGAACGACCGCGGCCGGCGGCAAGCCGCGGCGCTCGCCGAGCGGCTGCGCGAACGGCCGCTGGTGGCGGTGTACGCCAGTCCGCTGCTGCGCAGCCTCGCGACCGCGCAGATGATCGCCGCGCCGCATCGCCTGGACGTGCAGACCGACGCGCGGCTCGCCGAGCTCGACCAGGGGCTGCTCGACGGCCTGACCGGCGAGGAGATGCGCCGCGACTACGCGGACTTCCTGTCGCAGTGGCGCGATGGCGATCCGGCGGACCTCGTCATGCCCGGCGGGGAGTCGATGCGTGATGCGCAGGCGCGCATGGTCGCCGCCACCGAGGCCATCGCAGCGCAGTGGCCCGGCGGCGAGGTGGTCGCCGTCGGTCACAACCTCGCGACGCGCGCCTTCCTCTGCCACGCACTCGGCGTCCCGATCACGACCTTCCGGCGCTTCCGCCACGATGTCGCCTCGTACGCCGAGCTCGAGCGACTGCCCGCGGGCGGGTGGCTGGTCCTGCGCCTGAACGAGCGTTGCCATCTGCCGGGCGACTAGCCGTTCTGTTCCGGGAGCCTGGTGTCGTGGGCACCGTCGCCCGCGCCCCTCGCACCCCGCGTCGACCTGTGTCGACCTGCACGAGCTGTGGCGACAGGATTCTGTCCTGAGTGACGCGTTATTGCCCCAGCCCGGCGCGAGGGATATCGTGCACGCAGGCGGGATGGCTCCTGGGGGAGTCCGGCAGGGATGCCCGGCCAGTGCGTGTGCGTCTCCCAGCGTTCGGTCCCGCCCACATGGTGCTCGCGATCGCGCTGCTGCTGCTCGCGTTGTTCGTGTACGCCGCGATCCAGACCGCCGCGCAGTCGTATCGCCTCCGCCAGCACGAGCGCGAAGTGTTCCTGCAGGTGCAGGAGCTGCGCGCGCAGCGCGCCGAGCTCCAGGGCCTGCTCACCTACCTCCGCTCCGACGAGTACATCGAGGCCTTCGCGCGCCAGCAGTTCGGGCTCGTGAAGCCGGGCGAGATCCTGGTGCAGGTGGACGCTCCCGCGCCGCCGCCGGTCCAACGGCACCCCGGCGAGAAGTGGTGGGAGGCACTCTTCGGCACCAACCCGGCGGATGCCGCATCCGTGCGGTAGCCTGCGGACACGCCTCGCGCCCGCGCCTACCCGCCTCGCGGTACCCTTGCCGCGATGACCACGCCTGACGTTTCCGTCCCGCTCGCCCTCCCCCGCAATCGCCGCACCGGGGCGTTCGAACGCCAGGTCGCGCGCGCGATCGCGCCGCACGTAAGGGCCGAGGTACCCCTCGTCGTGGCCTGCTCGGGCGGGCCGGACTCGCTCGCCACGCTGGTCGCCGTCGCGCGCACGCGCCCCGCGCAGGGGGTGACCGCCGCCCAATTCGATCACCGCTTGCGCCCCGCATCCGAGGTCGCCGAGGAACGGCGACTGGTGCAGGCGGTCGCGCGCGCCATCGGCGCGGGATTCGCCGGGGGCCGCGCGGGCAGGGTCCCGGTCGATCGCGCGGAGTCCGCCGCGCGCGAGGCGCGCTACCGCTGGCTGGCGCGCGCGTGCACCACTGTCTCCGCCGCCGCCTGCGTCACCGGTCACACCCTGGACGACCAGGCGGAGACCGTGCTCCTGCGCCTCGTCCGGGGCACGGGCATCGGCGGCGCCGCGGGCATGGCGGAGGTGAGCCCCTGGCCGATCCCGCCACGCGGGCCGCGCGCGCGCAGCGGCCCGCTGCTCCTGCGGCCGCTGCTCGGCATCGGGCGCGCGGCGGTGGAGGACTATCTCGACGCGCTGGGTCTTGCCGCCGCCCGCGATCCCTCGAACGACACGCTGGAATACGCCCGAAACCGCGTGCGCCAGCGCGTGATGCCGGAGCTCCGTGCGCTGAACCCGCGCTCCGCGGAGCAGATCGCCGGATTCGCCGCACGAGCCCGCGCCGACGACGCGGCACTGGGGGAGTGGGCCGCGGCCGCGGCCGCCGCGCTCGCCGGGCCGGGCGAGCGAGGGCCCGCGGGCAGCATCGCGCTGGACCGCGGGGCGCTCCTCGAACTCCCGGTGGCCGTTGCCGTGCGGGTCGTGCGGATCGCCGCAGGCACCCTCGGCGTCGCGCTGGAGCGCGGCCAGGCCGAGGCCACGTTGCACGCCGCCGCCGCACGCGGCCGGCGGGCCGCCCTTGGGGGCGGGGTGGAGGCATGGCGCGACGGGGCGTGGCTGCGCATCGGGCGGGCCGGGAGCGGGGGAGATTCGGCGAGAAGTTGTTCGTAACCCGCTGGCGCGGGGAGCGATTCGGGGTATACTTCGTAAGTTGCCTCGGAGCGGGTACCCCAACACCTGACCCCGGCGCCAATCGAGGACATTCCAAAAGAATGTTCTCAGGAACGCGCCTCACGGGTTGACCCACGGGTACGCGTTTCGTAGCATCTCTATTTGTCGCCCGTGGGGCGGCAGCGCACATTAACATCTGGATAGCAGGCAGAATCTGAACAGTGATCCCCGTCAATCCGGGGTCCTGGCAGAGTGCAACGTCGTTCGCGGCCCTCGGGTCGGGAGCGGCTCGTGCTGTGTCCGGACCTGGGTGAGACATTTGAAGCAGGTAATTTCCCACTTCGGTGGGGTGACTCTTCACTCTTAATGGAGAGTTTGATCCTGGCTCAGGATAAACGTTGGCGGCGTGCCTAACGCATGCAAGTCGCACGGGGGCTTCGGCCCTAGTGGCGGACGGGTGAGTAACACGTAGGGACCTGCCCGGAAGTGGGGGACAACTTCCCGAAAGGGAAGCTAATACCGCATACGGTCTACGGACCAAAGCAGCAATGCGCTTCTGGAGGGTCCTGCGGTGGATTAGCTTGTTGGTGGGGTAATGGCCTACCAAGGCGACGATCCATAGCTGGTCTGAGAGGATGATCAGCCACACTGGGACTGAGACACGGCCCAGACTCCTACGGGAGGCAGCAGCGAGGAATTTTGCACAATCGACGCAAGTCGGATGCAGCAACGCCGCGTGGGGGAAGAAGGCTTTCGAGTTGTAAACCCCTTTTGTGAGGGAAGAAGATCTGACGGTACCTCACGAATAAGTCACGGCTAACTACGTGCCAGCAGCCGCGGTAATACGTAGGTGGCGAACGTTGTCCGGATTTACTGGGCGTAAAGCGCGC
>JBAYVN010000043.1:0-22149 GCA_041674525.1 Dehalococcoidia bacterium
CTCCGTACTTCGCGAGGCGCCCGGCGTGCGCGAAGGCGATGGGGAGCAACTCCTTCGCCGGGATCGTGCCGATCTCGCCCAGCGCACAGCTGGACTCCGCGAACCGCGTCACCGCGTCCGTGCGCACGTGGTCGCCCCAGATCAGCAGCGGCACGGGGTGCCACGAGTGCGCGGCCATGCCGGCGGGCGTCGAGTGGTCGCCGGTCACCACGATCACGTTCGGCTGGAGGTCCAGCAGGCCGGGGAGCGCATGGTCGAAGGCGACGATCGCTTCCTGCTTGCGCCGGAAGTCGCCGTCCTCTCCGGCGCTGTCGGTGTACTTGTAGTGCACGAAGAAGAAGTCGTAGTCGTTCCAGTGCTTCTTCACGAGCTCGACTTCCTCGGCGAAGGAATGGGCACCCTCGATGGCGTCCATGCCGCAGAGCTTCGCCACGCCGCGGTACATGGGGTAGACGGTGACCGCTGCCGCGCGGAGCTTCCAGAGCTCGGGGAACGGCGGCATGTCCGGGCGCCCCGACCACCCGCGCAGGAGCACCCCGTTGCCGGCCGCGCGCTCCTTCAGCATCGCCTCTGCGGCGGTGACCCACTGCCGCACGAGGCTGGCCGTGTGCTCGCCTGCTGTCGCGATCGCGGTCGCGCTGATCGGGGGGACGCCCTCGCGCTGGGGGTCGGTCTCCACCAACTGGTCGCTGAGCCCTTCGCCGCGCAGGACGAGCACGAACCGCTGCTCCTGCACCGGCTCCACGAAGATCTCAACGCCGGGCAGCCTGATCTCGCGCAGTTGGCGGCACACCTCGGCCGTCTGCTCCGTGGGCAGCCGGCCCGCGCGCCGATCCGTGATCAGCCCCTGCGCGTCGAGGTTGCAGAGGTTGCCGCGCGCGGCGATGTCGTTCGGACCGAGGTCGAATCCGATGCCGGTCCCCTCCAGCGCCCCGCGCCCGATCTCGTAGACCAGCGGGTCGTAGGAGAAGAGCGCGAGGTGCCCCGGGCCGGACCCCGGCGTGATGCCGTACCCGACCGGCAGCGTGCGCCCCACCGATCCCTGCTCCGCGAGCCGGTCGAGGTTGCGGGTGTCGGCCTCCTCCAGCTCCGTGCGGCCGCGCGGACCGGGCAGGCCACCGAGGCCATCGAGCACGCAGAGGATCACCTTCGTGGTCGCGGGCTGCGAGAGACGGCGGATCAGGTCCAGGTCCACGTTCGTTCCTCCGCTACTCCCGGTCGCGCAGCACGGCGACGCCGGGAAGCGTGATGCCCTGCAGCATCTCCAGCGACGCGCCTCCGCCGGTGGAGACGTGCGAGATGCGATCGGCGACGCCCGCCCGCTGCACGGCCGCGGCGGTCTCGCCGCCCCCCACCACCGTGACGGCGTGGGGCAGGAACGCGAGGATGCGCGCGATCTCGATCGTCCCGCGGTCGAATGGCTCGCGCTCGAAGAAGCCGAGGGGGCCGTTCCACACCACGGTGTTCATCGGCTGGAGCGCCTCCCGCATGTCCTCGATCGTCTGGCGGCCGATGTCGAGGATGCGGAACCCCGGCGGAACGCGGTGGACGGAGACGGTGTTCACGCGTTCCCCGCCCGGATCGGCGATCACCACGTCGGTGGGGATGATCAGCCGCAGGTCGTCGCGCTGGGCGGCGGTGCGCATGACCTCGAACGCGTCGTCGATGCGGTCGTTCTCCACGAGAGACGCGCCGACGTCGATCCCCTGCGCCTTCAGGAAGGTGTTGGCGATGCCTCCGCCGACGCAGATCAGGTCGGCGTGCGGCGCGAGGTTGTTGAGGATGCCGATCTTGTCCGCGATCTTCGCCCCGCCCAGGATGATCGCGAAGGGGCGCTTCGGGTGCGCGGTGATCTGCTCCAGGTAGTCCAGCTCGCGCTCCATCAGCAGCCCGGCGACGGCTGGAAGGTGCCGCGCGACCCCGACCACCGAGGCGTGCGCCCGGTGTGCCGTGCCGAAGGCGTCGCATACGAAGACATCGGCGAGCGAGGCGAGCCGGCGGGCGAACTCGGGGTCGTTATCTTCCTCCTCGACGTGAAAACGCACGTTCTCCAGGAGGATGACGTCTCCCGGCTGCATGGCGGCGACCGCGGCCTCGGCCTCTGGCCCCACGCACGAGCGGACCGCCTTCACCGGCTGTTCGAGGAGCTTGGCGAGGTGCTCCGCGACCGGGGCGTTTCGGAGCTCCTCGATGACCCTGCCCGCGGGGCGGCCCCGGTGCGAGCAGGCGATGACGCGCGCGCCGCGCTCGATCAGGGCACGGATCGTCGGCAGCGACTCGCGCAGGCGCATGTCGTCCAGGATCTGGCCGTCGTCGAACTGGACGTTGTAGTCCACGCGGAGGAAGACCCGCTTCCCCGCCACGTCGATGTCTCGGATCGTCTGCTTGTGCACCGATGCCTCCGGCAAGAACGAGCGGAATATGGGAACGGCGGGTCGCCGGGGGAAACAGCGTGACGCGGGCCGGATCATAGGGGCGCGTGAAGGTTGGCGGCAACGCGGGAACCCCTCACGACTCCCGGCCGACGAGGCTCCTCGCGAACTGCGCGCACAACGTTATGGAGAGTGCGGGGACGCCCGCAGCGCGCAACGCGTCCAGCGCCGCACGCTCCTGCGCCTGTGCCATGGCTTCCGTCACCGCACGCGCGTCCGCCCGCTCAACCAGCGCACGGAGCGCCTCGAGGTCACCCGCGGCCGCGGTGCGGTCCGCGTAGGCGGCGCGCAGCTGATCGCCGCCAGGCGCGCCCATCGCCACGATCACCGGGTAGGTCATCTTTCGCGACACGAGGTCGTCCCCGACCGGCTTCCCGGTCACCGCCGGATCGCCCCAGATGCCGAGGACGTCGTCCACGGCCTGGAACGCGAGCCCGATCCGCCGCCCGAACTCCCGGAACGCGTCCACCTCGTGTGGCGCCGCCCCGGCGAGGAGCGCGCCGATGGCGAACGGAGCGGCGAACATCGCTGCGGTCTTGCCGCCGGCCATGCGGAGGTACTCGTCCAGCGTCACGTCCGCGCGCTCCTCGAACGAGATGTCGAGGTACTGTCCCTCCACCAGCCGCAGGCACGCCTCGTGCAGTTCGCGTGAGGCGGCGAGGACGCGCTCGGGGTCGGCGTCCGTCCCGGCGAGCCGGTACATCGCGAGGTGGGCGAGCGTGAACATGCCGTCACCGGCGTTGATCGCGTGCGCCACGCCCGCGAACGTCCAGACCGTCTCCCGGCCGCGACGGGTGTCGCTGCGGTCCTCGACGTCGTCGTGGAGCAGCGAGAAGTTGTGGATCAGTTCGACAGCGGCCGCTGCCGGCAGCGCCTGTTCCGCGCGGCCGCCGCAGAGCTCGGTCGCCAGCAGCAACGCCAGCGGGCGGAGCATCTTCCCCGGAGAGGCGGTCACCGGGCGTCTCTCGCGGTCCTCCCAGCCCAGGTGATAGCGCATCCACGCGTACAGCCCTTCGGGCGCGTCGCCGATCACGGCTCGCATCTCCTGCTGCACCAGCGGCCGGTAGCGCGCGCCACGCTCCTCCATGCTGCTCACGCGCCACCCCCCGCTGGGACCAGCGACAGTCGCGACTCGGCGGCAGCCTCGATCGCGGCGGGCGAGAAGAGCAGCGGACGCTGACGCCCGGCGAGGTAGTCGGGGATGCAGTCGGCGTATCGCGGGTGGCCCGGGATGCCCGAGCTGCCGGTGGCCAGGATGAACGTCGAACGGTCGAGGTCGGCGAGGTCGATCACCTGCCGGTACGCGGGGGCGATCGCGGCGCTCTTCGGGCCGGTGCGCGTCTCCTGCAGGGTGTAGGCCGCCTGCTGGACGGTGTTCACGTCGCCTCCGAACGGGAACGCACCCGCCGAGAAGAGGCGTCCGACGCCCGGCACGCCGCCGAGGGGATGCGCGGGCCGGTACTCCAGCAGTGCACCCCACCGCCAGCGCCGCGCGTCGGCTCCCAGGCGCCCGCGCAAGAACTCGACCGCCCGCGCCGCCGCGCCCGCCAGCTGGCGATCGCGATCCTCGATGCCGTCGAACCACGGCGCAGTGGCCCGCTCCGCCGCCTGCACGATCTGCCCCTGCATCCGGAAGACGTATGACGATGCCGAAGTGGCACCGGCCACGCCCTCGCCCAGCACCAGCGCGGCTTCCGGTCCGGCGACCCGCTGTGCCAGCGACCGCGCGAGCGCCTCGTACGTGGCGGAGGCGATCGCGGCCCCCGCGCTCTCCGGCTCCAGTCGTCCGTCCCAGCGCTGGAGGATCGGCCCCTCGGGATCGGCGACCGCGCCACGCGAGACGAGGAGGTCGCGCAGCCGCACCAGGTGCGCCGAGTAGCGATCGGACTGGATGGCCTGGAACGACGCGACGTGGTGCCTCTCGCGCGACGCGAGCAGGCCCACGATGCGCTCGGCGCGTCGCGGCTCGCACCACTCCTCGCCCAGTTCGCGGTCGATGCCGGGCGCCTGGTTTGCGCTCACGACCACGCCCGATGGGGGATCGATCAGCCGCGGAAGCTCATCAGAACGCAGCGCCTCGACCGGCCCCGGCGACGAGGCACCCGGGGCCGGTAGCAGCCCCTCGCCCACCTCGCGGCGCGGCACGCGCCCCACCATGCGGTATCCGACGCGGTTGCGAACATCCGCGAAGACGAAGTTGAACGTCGTGCCGGGCCAGCCCTCGACCGCGCGCTCGAACTCGTCGAGGTCACCCGCCCGCGCCATCGCGAGGAACGGCTCGACCAGGTCGCCGGGCTCGAGCGCGGTGGAGCGCAGGGCGATCGCGCGCCGCTCGCCGGGGAGCGCCGGCCCGATCACCGGACCATGTCGCGTGACCAGCACGGGCTCCTCGACGGCCGGGCCGCCAAGGACATCCAGGCGCTCGACGCGCTCCTCGGCGGTGGCCCAGCCACCGGGGGTGCGGTAGCGCGCCGGGTCCGCGGGGTCGAACTCCTCCACGAAGCAGTCGGAGACGTCGGCCATGCCCGCGGTGATGCCCCACGCGACGTGCTCGTTGTGGCCGATCGCGATCCCGGGGACGCCCGGGAAGTCCGCCCCCGCGGCTCGGATGCGATCACCGGAGACGTGGCTCACGTGCAGCAGCCCGGGCAGTCGAGGTTGCAGGTGCGGATCCGCGGCCAGCAGGGGCGCCTGCGTCACCGTGTGCCGCCCGGTCACCGCCCACGCGTTCGAGGCGGCGCCCTGGGGCATCCCAGCCTCCACCGCGGCGCGGTACGCCGCCAGCAGGCGCTCCGCGGCGGGCACGTGCGGCCGCCCGGTGGCGGTGCTCCCGCCCCGAGGGTGGACGGGCTCGATGGCCGCGGCGCGCTCGGCGCCCAGCGCCCGGATGAGGCGCTCGCGCAGGAGCTCCGTGTCCCAGTTGCTGGCGAAGCCGAACAGGATCAGCCGGCCGACGAGCAGCGAGTCCTCGGCGCGCCAGGGCGGCGGTGCCCCCCCGAAGACCTCGTACTCCGGGGGCAGCGCGGCGAGCGAGCGCATGCCCTCGTTCACGCCGCGCGCGTACGCGTCCATCAGCGCGCGGTCCTGCTCCGGCGCCGCCGCGAGGTCGCGCGCAGCCGCACCCGCGAGGCCCAGGCGGCGCATGAAGCGGTCGCCGTCGAGGGAGCGCTGCCCGGTCACCTCCGCGAGGCGGCCCGAGGCGACGCGGCGCAGGAGGTCCATCTGGAACAGCCGGTCCTGGGCGTGCACCACGCCCTGCCCGAAGAGAGCGTCGGCATCCGTCTGGGCGAAGATGTGCGGCACGCCGTGGCGGTCCCGAATCACGTCGACGGGAGCGGAGATCCCCTGCATGCGCAGCACGCCGTCCACCTGCGGGAAGGTCCGCCGAGTCGCCGCCGCGTACGCGGAGCGGCCGAGGCCGCGCGCCAGCCCCAGCCTCGAGCGAGCCCGCTCGGTGATGCGCACCGGCTAGTCGCCGCCGCCCGGGGCGCCGGGGCGGCGCGTGGCGTCGTCCAGCGCCTGCAGCTTCGCCAGGCGCCGCTCGTGGCGGCCGCCCTCGAAGGTGGCAGCGCGGAAGGCGCGCATCACCTCGGACGCCGCGCCCCTCCCGATGGCCCACGCCCCCATGCACAGGACGTTCGCGTTGGTGTGCTCGCGCGCGCGGCGGGCGGAGAAGACGTCATGGCAGAGCGCCGCGCGGATCCCGTGCACCTTGTTCGCGACGATCGAGGGCCCGACCCCGTTGGAGCAGATCAGGATGCCGAAGTCGACGTTCCCCGCGCTCACCTCGTTGGCGAGGGGGATGGCGATATCCGGGTAGTCGCAGGACTCCGTGGAATCCGTGCCGAAGTCGCGCACCTCGTCCCCGAGCGCGGCGAGCTCATCGCGCAGGATGTTCTTGAGCTCGAACCCGGCGTGGTCAGAGCCAATCGCGACGCGCATCCGCTGCTCTCCCGGTCATACGTGGGGCGTGCTGTGGGGACCTGCATCGTATCGCGTTGTCGCCGCTGGATCAGGACGCCCGATCGACACCAGCGCGCGCGTGCGGAGCACCCGGCGCGGCCCACCACTGCACCGCGGCCGCGCGCTACTCCGCGCCGAGGTCTGCCGCGCTGATCGGCCCCGCACGCAGGATGCGGGGACGGTCGCCGGCGAGGTCGACGACCGTCGACGGCGCGGTGCTGTTCCGCACGCCCCCGTCGAGGATCGGCAGGGCGTCGCCGAAGGCGGCGGCGCACTCCTCGGCGCTGGTGGCGGGGGGCTCGCCGTGGCGGTTCGCGCTGGACACCGCCAGCAAGCCGCCACAGGCACGGATCACCGCTCGCGCCAGGTCGTCGTTCGGCATGCGCACCCCTGTCGTACCCGCCTCGGTGACGGCGGGAGCGGCGAGGCCGCCCGGACGGGCGCGGACGACCGCTGTCAGCGCCCCCGGCCAGAACCGCGCAACGCCGTCGAGCGCATGCGCGTCGGCGAGGTACGACCTGACCGCCCCGATGCTGTCCACCAGCACCGCGATCGGCTGCTGCTGCTCGCGCCCCTTGAGGTCGGCGAGCCCACTGAGCGCCTCGGCATCCGTGGCAAGCGCCGCCAGTCCGTACACGGTGTCCGTGGGGATCGCCACGACCTCGCCCGCAAGGATGCGGGCGACGGCCTCCTCGACAGCGCCGGGACGGGAGGCGTCGAGCGTCGGCACGGTAGGATCCGTTCTGGGGTGGCGGAGCGCCTCGATGACCCTGGCGCCCCCGGTTTCGCGTTGACCCGCACGATAGCCACCGATACCATTCCCATCTAGCGCGCTTCTCCCCCACATTCAGGCGGCCCCATGGTCGAGACGACCGACGCCTCCGCCCCCGCGGGTCGGATCCGCACCTCCGGCGACAGCGAGGTGGCGACGTACCTCGAGATCGCGGAGGCCCGTGAGCCGGGACAGGTGCTCACGCCCGCCCCCAACGCGCCCGAGGCTGTCGTGGTCCTTGACTACGGCTCGCAGTTCTCCATGCTCATCGCCCGGCGCATCCGCGAGGCGAGCGTGTACTCGGAGCTCATCCCGTGGGACGCGCCCGTGGAGAAGCTCAACCACCTGAAGGTGAAGGCGTTCGTGCTTTCCGGCGGCCCCGCCTCGGTGTACGAGGCCGGTGCGCCCACGCTCCCAGCTTATGTCGTGAATTCGGGTGTCCCCGTGCTCGGCATCTGCTACGGGATGCAGCTGCTCGCGCACGCCCTCGGTGGCCGCGTCGACCCCGCGGAGAGCCGCGAGTACGGGCACGCGGTGCTCAGCGTCTCGGAGGGCAACCCGCTCTTCAAGGGTCTGCCGGCGTCGCTGCCGGTCTGGATGTCGCACGGCGACCGGGTGGCGCAGCTGCCGCCGGGCTTCCGCTCCATCGCGCAGTCCGACAACGCGCCCGTCGCGGCCATGGCCGACGACC
Organism: Dehalococcoidia bacterium; assembly: GCA_041674525.1. GTDB lineage: Bacteria > Chloroflexota > Dehalococcoidia > UBA2979 > UBA2979 > SHYQ01. The sequence goes on from JBAYVN010000043.1 coordinate 7,859, forward strand.
GCGGGCACGTGGCGATCCAGTTCCACCCGGAGGTGGTGCACACCCCGCAGGGCGACCAGATGATCCGCAACTTCCTCTTCGAGGTCGCGGGTTGCACGGGCGATTGGACCGCGGGCAACTTCGTGGAGGAGTCGATCCGCTCGATCCGGGCCGCCGTCGGCGACGGGCAGGTGATCTGCGCGCTGTCCGGTGGCGTGGACTCCGCCGTGGCCGCGCGGCTGGTGCACGCCGCCATCGGCGACCAGCTGACGTGCATCTTCGTGGACAACGGCCTGCTCCGACTCGGCGAGGCCGAGCGCGTGGTTGCCACGTTCGGGCGGCACCTGCAGATCAAGCTCAAGCACGTCGACGCGACGGACCGCTTTCTCGGCGAGCTCGCCGAGGTGACGAACCCGGAGACCAAGCGCAAGCGCATCGGCGAGACCTTCATCCACCTCTTCGAGGACGAGACGCGTGCCCTCGGCCGCGTCGATTTCCTCGTGCAGGGGACGACGTACCCGGATGTCATCGAGTCGGCGTCCACGGGCAACTCCGCAGCCGCGAAGATCAAGACGCATCACAACGTCGGCGGGCTGCCGAAGGACATGCGCCTCACGCTCATCGAGCCGCTGCGCAACCTCTTCAAGGACGAGGTGCGGCGCGTGGGCAAGGAGCTCGGGCTCCCCGACGAGATGGTGTACCGCCAGCCGTTCCCCGGCCCCGGCCTCGCCATCCGCATCATCGGCGAGGTGACGCGAGAGAAGCTGGACATCCTGCGCCGCGCCGACTGGGTGGTGATGGACGAGATCAAGAAGGCGGCGGTCTACTACGACCTCTGGCAGTCCTTCGCCGTCCTCACCGACACGAAGTCCGTCGGCGTGCAGGGCGACTTCCGCACCTACGGCCACACCATCGCGCTGCGCTGCGTCTCCGCCGAGGACGCGATGACCGCGGACTGGGCGCGCCTCTCGTACGACCTGCTCGCGGCGATCTCCAACCGCATCACCAACGAGGTGCGCGAGGTGAACCGCGTCGTCTACGACATCACCTCGAAGCCCCCCGGCACGATCGAGTGGGAATAGGCGGGGGAGCGATGCCCGGCAACCTGGACGAGGCGCGACGCGAGCTCCAGACAGCCACCGACCGCCTGACGCGCGCCGACCAGCGCCTGCGTGACTTCGCCGTGGGGAAGCGCGTGTGGGGCACCGCTGAGCGCGCGGAGCACGAGAGCCTGCGCACCGCCACCAACCGCGCGCGACGCCAGCGCGACGAGGCGCTCGCGAAGATCATCGAGGCCCTGGGCGGGGACGACGAATGAACGTGCTGCTGATCGGCAGCGGGGGGCGTGAGCACGCCATCGCGTGGAAGATCGCCCAGTCGCCCCGCCTGTCGAAGCTCTGGATCGCGCCCGGCAACCCCGGCACCGACGACCTCGGCGAGAACGTGAACGTGGCCGCAAGTGACCTCGATGGCATCGTGGCGCTCGCCGAGCGCGTGCGTGCTGACCTCGTCGTGGTCGGGCCGGAGGATCCGCTGGCCGCGGGCCTCGTCGACCGGCTGACGGCGGCGGGCATCCCGGCGTTCGGCCCCAGCGGCGCCGCGGCCCAGCTCGAGGCGTCCAAAGCGTTCGCGAAGGCCCTGATGAGGACCGCGGGGATCGCGACGTCGTCGTCGCTGACGTTCGACGACGCCGCACGGGCGACCGCCTACGTGCGCGATGTCGGGCATCGTGTCGTCGTGAAGGCCGACGGGCTGGCGGCTGGCAAGGGCGTGACCGTCTGCGACAGCGTCGAGCAGGCGGAGGCCGCCATCGACGCCGCGATGCGCGACCGTGCCTTCGGTGCGGCGGGCGCGCGCGTGGTGATCGAGGAACGCATGTTCGGCCGGGAGACCTCGGCGCACGCGTTCACCGACGGCGTGACCGTCCGGCACATGCCGTTCTCCTGCGACCACAAGCCCGTCTTCGATGGTGACCGCGGCCCCAACACCGGCGGGATGGGCGCATACTCCCCGCCCGGCTGGCTGCCGGAGCGCGTCGCTGAGGCGATCCGCCGCGACGTCACGGAACGCACCGTGCGCGCGATGGCGGATGCCGGGACGCCGTACCGGGGCGTGATCTACCCGGGCATGATGATCACCGCGGACGGCCCGCGCGTGGTGGAATTCAACGCCCGGTTCGGCGACCCCGAGACCGAGGTCTTGCTGCCCCGGCTGCGCTCCGACCTCCTCGACATCTGCGACGCCGTGGCGCACGGCCGCCTCGCGGACGTCCCGGTGGAATGGGACGACCGCGCCACCGTGGGCGTGGTGATGGTGTCCCCGGGCTACCCGGGCGACTATCCGCGCGGCCTGCCGATCTCCGGCATCGAGGACTTGGACGACGACGTGCAGGTGTTCTTCGCGGGCGTCTCCCGCGACGGCTCCGGCGACCTCGTCACCTCGGGCGGCCGCGTGCTGTGCGTGGTCGCGCGGGGCGCGACCGTCGTCGAGGCGCGGGCGAAGGCGTACGACAATGTCGCCCGCATCCACTTCGAGGGCGCGCACTTCCGCACGGACATCGCCACGCTCGCCGAGGAGCCACTCGCGTTCCCGGCGGTGACGCGATGAGCATCTTCGTGCTTGAGCTGGGCGGCCCACCCCCTGCCCCCTCCCCGCGCGGGAGGGGGTTCGGATCGGAAGAGGCGAAGCCCCTTCCGGCTTCCCGGAAGCAGACGTCAGCAGCGAGCCTCCTCGCTCTCCGCGTCGACGCATCTCGATGATCGCGAGCCGCCCGATGACCACCCTGCGCTGCCCGATGGTCGAGTGTCGCCGCCGGATCGACCTCGAGGCGATCCCGGTGCCGCCGGCGCAGCCCGTCGAGGCGCCCTGCCTGCACTACATCGCGGCGTGGGACGCGCCGGGCGGCCGCCTGGGCGAGATGGCCGAGGCGGTGCTGTGGGGTCTGCGCGGCAACCGCGAGCTGGCGATCCGGAACGTGCGCCCCGCCGAAGTCGATCCCCGGCGCGTCGACCAGGTGCGCGGGGCGCTCGAGGCGTCCGCGCGCAGGTTCGCGCATGAGGTGACGGAGGCGGGCAGCGGCGCGCTCTTCGGCGACGTCCACGAGCGGAACCGCGTTGCGTTCGAGTTCGCACAGCATATCCTCGGGCCTGACCCGATAGCGCCGTCCCGGTAGCGGGCGGGAGAAGGAGCATCCGATGGCCGAGCCTCGTGTCCGCGCTTTTGGCGACATCAAGCAGGTGCCCGCGTTTCCCGGCGTGACCCGCCGCACCCTGGCGTCCGGCGACCGGCTCACGCTGGTGCGCATCGACGTCGAGCGCGACCACACGGTGCCGCAGCACGTCCACCCGCACGAGCAGGCGGGCACGGTGATCATCGGGCGGATCTCGATCCGCATCGGCGACACGACCTCGATCTGCGACGAGGGCGACGTGTACCTCATCCCGGGCGACATCCCGCACGAGGTGACCGCGCTGGAGCCCAGCACCCTCATCGAGGTGTTCGCCCCGGTGCGCGAGGACTTCGTCGCCGACCTGGACGACTAGCCAGATCCAGCCCCGTCCCTCCGGGGACAATCGCAGCCGCTTCCGAGCGGAGGTCCACCATGATTCCTCGTTACAGCCGCCCCGAGATGGAAGCCATCTGGTCGGACGCGCGTAAGTTCGAGACCTGGCTCAAGGTCGAGGTCGCCGTGGTGCAGGCCTGGGGCGACGAGGGCGTGGCCCCCGCCGCGGATGTGCAGAAGGTCGTCGCGAATGCCCGCGTCAACGTCCCGGACGTCATGCGCTACATCGAGGAGACTCACCACGACGTCACGGCGTTCCTGCGGTCCGTGGCGGACACGCTGGGCCCGGAGTCGCGCTGGATCCACTACGGGCTGACCAGCAACGACGTGTGGGACACCGCGACCTGCATGCAGATGATCGATGCCCTCGACATCATCATCCGCGGCGTGGCGAAGCTCCGCGAGGTGATCGCCCGGCAGGCCGTGAAGCACAAGGACACCGTCTGCATCGGCCGCACGCACGGCGTCCACGCCGAGCCCACCACCTTCGGCCTGAAGCTCCTGGTCTGGGTCGACGAGCTGCGGCGGCAGGAGGAGCGCCTGGCGCTCGCACGCAAGCACGTCGCCGTCGGCCAGATGTCGGGCCCCGTGGGCACGCACGCCTCGGTCCCGCCGAGCGTGGAGGAGAACGCGTGCAAGCGCCTCGGCCTCGACGTGGCGAAGGTGACGACGCAGATCATCCAGCGCGATCGCCACGCCTTCTTCTTCGAGGTGCTGGCGGGCGTGGGGGCGTCGCTGGAGAAGTTCGCGACGGAGATCCGCGGCCTGCAGCGCACCGATCTGCTGGAAGCCGAAGAGCCGTTCGACGAGGCGGGCCAGACCGGGTCGTCCTCCATGCCGCACAAGCGCAACCCGGAGCTCTGCGAGCGCGTCTGCGGCATCGCCCGCACGCTGCGCGGCTACGCCGTGACGGGCATGGAGAACGTGGCGCTCTGGCACGAGCGCGACATCTCGCACTCCAGTGCCGAGCGCATCATCATGCCGGACGCCACCGGCCTGCTGGACTACGCCCTGCACATCTTCACTGGCGTGATGGACGGCCTCGTGGTCTACCCGGAGCGCATGATGCGCAACCTCGAGCGCACGCAGGGGCTGATCTACTCCTCGAAGGTGCTGAACTCGCTCCTCGAGGCGGGCATGCTGCGCATCGCCGCGTACGACATCGTGAAACGCAACTCGATGAAGGCGTGGCGCGAGGATGTGCCCCTGCGCTCGCTGCTCGAGGCCGACCCGGAGGTGACGTCGCGACTCACCTCCGCGAAGCTCGACGAGGTATTCGATCCGCGTGCATACCTTGTGCACGTGGATGATTCGTTCCAACGGATGGGACTCGCTGGATGACTGCTCACGAGCCGATGATCACGACGAACCTCCCGGGGTTGACCCGGGTCCACCAGGGGAAGGTGCGTGACGTCTACGCCCTGCCCCCGGACGAGCGGGGCGACCGCCTGCTGCTGGTCGCGACCGACCGCGTCTCGGCGTTCGACGTGGTGCTGCCCAATCCCGTGCCCCGCAAGGGCGAGGTGCTGACGCGCCTCTCCGCGTACTGGTACGGCCGCATGAGCTCGGTGGTGCCCAGCGCGTTCATCGCGGTGCTGGACGCGCACAACGCACAGCAGTTCGGTGTCACCGACCCCGCGTACTTCGGACGTTCCATGGTGATGCGTCGCGGCGACGTGCTGAAGGTGGAGTGCGTGGTGCGCGGCTACCTCGTCGGCTCGGGGTGGAAGGAATACCAGGAGCACGGCGTGGTCTGCGGCGTGCCGCTGCCGGAGGGGCTGCGCATGGCGGAACGCCTGCTCGAGCCGATCTTCACCCCCTCGACCAAGGCGGAGCCGCCCGCGCACGACGCCCCGATGACCTTCGAGGAGGTCGAGGCGCTCCTGGGTGCGGAGGTGGCGAACGCGATCCGCCTGCGCTCGCTCGCGCTCTACCGGTACGGGGCGACCGCGTGCGCCGAGCGCGGGATCCTGGTCGCCGACACGAAGTTCGAGTTCGGAATGATCGACGGTGAGCCGACCCTGATCGACGAGGTGATGACGCCCGACTCCTCGCGCTTCTGGCCCGCGAACCAGTACGAACCCGGGCGCGACCAGCCGTCGTTCGACAAGCAGCCCCTGCGCGACTGGCTGGAGGGGCTCGGGTGGAACAAGCAGGCGCCCGGCCCGGAGCTGCCGCCCGAGATCGTGGCCGCCACCAGCGAGCGCTATATCGAGGCGTACCGGCGCATCACCGGCGAGGACCTGCCGGACTAGCGGAGAGCGCCCTCACCCCGCCCTGCGGAACCGAGAGAGGGTGCAGATCCGATCCCCTCGCCCGTGGCGTGGGAGAGGGTTAGGGTGAGGGTCTCTCGGACGACTCCTCCAGGAGGGAACAGAACCGATGGCGTCGTACCTCGCGCACATCAACGTGATGCTCCGGCCGCTGGTCAACGACCCGCAGGGGCTCGTCGTGAAGGACGGCCTGCACGCGCTCGGCTTCGAGCACGTCGCCGGCGTCCGCGTCGGCAAGCGCATCGAGATCACCCTCGACGCGGCGACCCAGACGAGCGCGGAGGAGCAGGTGTCGCAGATGTGCGACCGCCTGCTGGCGAACGCGGTCATCGAGGACTACGAGTTCACGGTCTCGGCGGTCGTCGGAGCGTAGCCGCCCAATCTGGGCATCACCGGGCCGGGTTCGCCCCGGGGCTGCGCGAGCGGCGATTTGCATGACGGGTGTAATCTCTGGGGGATCCGCACCACTGCGTGCGGAGAATCCGGAGTCACCTGATGAAATCGCTCCAGATGCCGGCCATCCTGGGACTGGCCCTGGTCGCGGCGGTCGCCGTAACCATCGTCATCGGGCAATGGATGGGGTTCCCCGCGCCGTAGTCCGCGGGCGGGCTTACCCCGCTTGCCCGCTCACCCCGCGAGTGCGCGCAGCAACGCCTCGTGGATCGCGGCGTTCGAGGTGATCGAGTAGCCCGCGTCGATCGTGCGCGCCCCGGTGCCGTCGGTGAGACGGCCACCAGCCTCCTCGACGATCACCTGCAGCGCGGCGATGTCCCACGGGCTGATCGCGCCCTCCAGCATCGCCTCGGCCGCGCCTTCCGCGACCAGGCAGTGCCCCCAGAAGTCGCCAAAGCCTCGCGTCCGCCACGCGGCCGCCACCAGTGGCTCGAACGTCCCCGGCCAGCGCTCGAGGCTGAGCCGGTGCGATCCGTAGAGTACCTGCGCCTCCGTCACCGTCGCGATCGAGGAGACCGCGATGCGCTCGGGTGCGCCGCCGCGCACGGCGACCGCGCCGCGCCAGGCCCCCAGCCCCCGTCCCGCCCACCACCGCGTCTCCAACGCGGGCGCCGAGGCGACGCCGACCTCGATCGTGCCCTCGCGCTCGCAGGCGATCAGCGTGCCCCACACCGGGAGGCCCCGCGAGAACCCGTTCGTGCCGTCGATGGGATCGAGGATCCAGCGCGCCTCGCCCGCGGCGCCGGGGGTGAAGCCCTGCTCCTCGCCCAGGATGCTGTGCGCCGGGAAGCGCTCGCCAATGCGCTGCCGCAGGTGCAGCTCCACCGCCCGGTCGGCGAGGGTGACCAGCGTGCCGTCCGGCTTCTGCTGCGTCCCGAGATCGCCCCGGTAGTAGGACATGGCGATGTTGTCCGCCTCGTCGGCGAGATCGAGCGCGAACCCCAGCAGGTCGATCGTGGTGGGCTCGGGCATCGGTGGCCTCCGGACGCTACGCGGTCAGCGTGTCCTTCGTCGAGGGCACCTGCCCGGCGATGCGCGGGTCGAGCGTGGTCGCGCGGTCCATGGCACGGCCCAGCGACTTCATCGCGGCCTCCGCGACGTGGTGGTCGTTCGCGCCCGCGAGCTGCCGGACGTGCAGCGCCACCTTCGCGGCGCTCGCGAAGGACTGCAGGACGTGCGACACCATCTGCGACGGCGCCTCGCCGATCATCGGACCGACGAAGTCGAAGGTGGTCACGGCGAAGGGGCGCCCGGAGATGTCGACGGCGCACTGCACGAGCGCCTCATCCAGTGGCACCAGGGCGTCCCCCATGCGGACGATGCCGGCGCGATCGCCGAGGGCGCGGTCGAATGCCTGCCCAATCACCAGCGCGACATCCTCCATCGTGTGGTGCGCGTCCACGTGCAGGTCGCCCTGCGCGGTGACCGCCAGGTCGAACCGGCCGTGCTTCGCGAAGGCGGTCAGCATGTGATCGAAGAACCCGATGCCCGTGGACACCTCGGCGCGGCCGGTGCCGTCCACGTTGAGGGTCACGCGGATGCTGGTCTCCGCGGTCTCGCGTGCCACCTCGGCGCGACGCTCGTGCAGGTTAGCCATGCGCCAGTTCCTCCCCGATCTCACGGATCGCTGCGATCACGCGGTCATTCTGCTCCGGCTTCGCGATCGAGATGCGCAGGTGACGGCGCAGCCGGGGCGCCTCGAAGTACCGGGTGAAGATCCCCCGCCGGCGCAGCGCGTCGCGCACGGTCCGTCCGTCGCCGCGCGTCAGCCGCATCAGCACGAAGTTCGCGTGCGACGGCGCGGGATCGATCCACTCGAGGCGCGCGAGCTCGCGCGTGACGCGCTCGCGCTCGCCCACGATGATCCGCGCGCGCTCATCGAGGATCGCGGCATCCGCGATCGAGGCGATCGCCGCAGCCTCGGCGGCGACGTTCACGTTGTACGGCTGCTTCGCCCGCCGAAAGAGGTCCGCCATGCGCGGGCTCATCACGCCGTAGCCGACGCGCAGGCCGGCAAGGCCGCCCCACTTCGACAGCGTGCGCAGCACCAGCAGCCCCTCCTCGGCGGCGGCACGGGCAGCGAGCGATCGTGCGCCCGAGAACTCGATGTAGGCCTCGTCCACCACCAGCAGCGCCCTGCTCTCCAGCAGGCGATCGGCGAGCGCCTCCGGGAGCAGCCCGCCGGTCGGGTTGTTCGGCGAGGCGATGAACACCGCCTTCGCCCCGCGCGCCGCCTCGACGAGCGCGTCGCCGTCGATCGACCAGTCGTCGCGCAGCGGGACGTCCATCACGCGCGTGCCGTGCAGCCCGGCGTCGAAGGCGTACATGCCGAAGGTGGGCGAGACGGTGACGATCGTCTCCCCTGCGCCCAGGTACATGCGAAAGACCTGCTCGATTAACTCGTCGGACCCCGCCCCGGCGACGACGCACGCGGCGGGCACGCCGAGGCGCCCCGCGAGCGCCGCCCGCAGCGCCGTCTGCTCGTCGTCTCCGTACCACTCGACGTGGTAGTCGACGCGGCGCAGCGCATCCAGCGCGCGCGGGGACGGGCCGAAGGGGTTCTCGTTCCCGTCGATCTTGATCACGTCCGCGGGGTCCACGCCGTAGCGCGCGGCGACCTCGTCCAGGTCCTCCAGGGCCTGGTACTCGGGCATCGTGCGCAACGCCGGGAGCAGCCCCTCGACCGGGTCGAAGCGCGCCATCAGCGCCCCTCCAGCCGGCGCTCGATGCTCCGCGCGTGGCCCGTCAGCCCCTCGGCGCGCGCGAGCCGCGCCGCATACGGCCCGAGGCGACCGAGGTCCTCCTCGGAGAGTGCGATGACGGAGGTGATCTTCAGGAAGTCGAGCACGGAGAGCGGCCCGGCGAAGCGCGCGGATCCGCCGGTGGGCATGACGTGGCTCGGGCCCGCCGTGTAGTCGCCCAGCACCTCCGGCGACGACTCCCCGAGGAAGACGCCACCGGCGTGCTTCACCAGAGGCAGCAGCGCCTCCGGGTGCTCCACCAGCAGGCACATGTGCTCCGGCGCGAACTCGTTCGCGATCACCATCGCCTCCTGGAGGTCGCGGACGATGATCGCGCCGCCCCGGCCGATGGCCGCGCGCGCGATCGCCTCGCGCTCCAGCGTGGCGAGCTGCGCCTCCACCTGCGCGGCGACGGCCTCGGCCTGCGCGCGGCTCGTGGTCACCAGCACCGGCGTCGCGAGCACATCGTGCTCGGCCTGCGCCAGCAGGTCGGCGGCGCACAGGTCCGGCGCGGCCTGCTCGTCCGCGACGACCAGGGTCTCCGTGGGCCCGTAGATGGCGTCGATGCCCACGCGCCCGAAGAGCTGCTGCTTCGCCATCGTGACGAAGATGCCGCCCGGCCCCGCGATCTTGTCGACGCGCGGGATCGTCTCGGTCCCGAACGCCAGCGCTGCCACCGCCTGCGCGCCCGAGGCGCGGAAGATGCGCTTGATCCCGGACAGCTGCGCGGCGACCAGCTTGAGCGGGTTCACCGTCCCGTCCGCGCGCGCCGCCGTCACCCCGATCACCTCGTTGACCCCTGCTACCACGGCCGGGATCGCGGTGTGGATCACCGACGAGGGAAGCGAGGCATCACTCCCGGTCATGTACACGCCCACGCGCTCCAGCGGGCGCACGATCATCCCCGTGCCGCGTGCCGTGAACGAGGTCGGCGCGTGCTCCATCTGCGTCTCGTGGTAGCGCCGCACGCGCTGCACGGCGAACGCGATCGCGTCGCGATCCTCGGGCGAAACGCGCTCGAAGGCCTCCGCGATCTCGTCCGCGGTGACCTCGATGCGCTCGTACGCCGACCCGTCGAAGCGCTGCGAGAAGCGCGTGACGGCGGCGTCGCGCTCGCGCGCCACGGCGTCGATGATCCGCGCGACGTGCGCGGCGGGCGTCACCGGCTCGCCCCACAGCGCATCGATCCCGGCCTGCACGGCGGCGGGGAGCACCGGCGCGGTGACCGGCGGGCGGCGGATCACCGCGGCGCGCGCTGCCTCCAGATCGTCGAAGATGCGCAACGTCGGCAGCGAGGCCAGCGGCGACGGGAGCGGTTCCGCCGGGGTTGTCACGGGCGCCGGCGCGGCCGGCTCCGGCGCCTGGTCCACGGGAGTCTCGGTCGTCATCGGAGGTAGCTCCTGACGCGGTTGTACATGCGCTCCTCTGCATCCTGCCAGAAGCGGTCGATACGCTCCTGATCCACGATGCGGAACGCCTCGGCGAGGAGCACCGCGGGCTCGTCGCAGTAGCTGTTGATCTCATCGGCGCCGTAGCCCGCGCGCTCCAGGTGGCGGGTCATCATGCGCCGGAAGCGGGCGAAGTCGGGCGGCAGCGAGGCGATGTCCTCGGAGACCGTGGTCCACTCCACCAGGTGCTCATCTGCGATGAACGGGATCCTCCCGGGCGGGGTGGTCGCGGCCAGGGCCACGCGGATCTCCTCCATCGCCGCTCGATCCTCGCGGTCGCGGCGATCCAGCTCGTACTGCAGAGCGCGGTCCAGGACGTTGGATCGCGGATCGTTCTGCCGGGGCGAGAACGCGCCGAAGTGCGGCCGGTAGACCTGCCCGATGAACGCCTCGTCCAGCACGAGGTGGGTCAGGTACCCGGCGATGAACGCGGTGGTGGCCGCATCCAGCCCGGCCGGCGTCGCCAGCCTCGGGTGCTCCTGGAACATCCGCGCCACGGAGTCCTGATCGGCAAGGTCGTCGAGCTCGAAGAAGTGCGTCACGTTTCGGTGGTTGCGCGTGATCACCCGGATGTCCGGGGCCGTGCTGCCCAGGTAGTACGCGCCGCGATCCACGTCGATCTCACGCAGGCCGAGGCGGTCCGCGATGGTGCGAGCGTGCGCCATGTGCGACCCGAGCGAGGGCATCGTGTGCTCGACTCCTCTGCCACTCCGGCTGGTGCTCCGCTACGACTCCGCGGCCTCGGCCGCTGCCGCCAGCCGCTCCACGAAGCGGTCGCGCAGCTCGCCCCTGCGTCCCGGCGGGCGCTCGGCCGCGCCGATCACGCAGTTCGTGGACTCCATGATGACGTCAATCATACGCAGCCGGTTGGCCCGCAGCGTGCTGCCCGTCTCGGTGCCCTCGATCAGGATTTCCGCGTCCTCGGGCACGAAGCCCTCCGACGCGCCCGAGATCGGGATCACCCGGTACTGGTGCAGGTGGCGTGACCGCGCGTACTCGTCCGCGAGGCTCGCGTACTCCGACGCCACGCGGATCGGGCGGTCCGGGTCGTCCTTCCGCCAGAGCGCCACGGCCTCCTCAATGGACTCCACCGGCAGGTCCTCGGTGATCACGGCGCCCATGCGGTACTTCGAGCGCTTGAGGTCGCACAGCTCGACGACCGGCGCCGCCGGGAACGAAGCGGTGAACGTGCGCAGCCAGTCCCGGCCCGTCATCGCCAGGTCGAAATGACCGAGCGCGACGGCGCGCGGCATGTCCTGCGGGCGCATCACTTTCACCACCACCTCGGGGTCGCCGGAGATGGGGTGACGCACCGCGCTCCCCTCCTCGTAGCCCCCAAAGGCGATCCCGGCCTGCGCCAGGGACGCGACGGTGTGCCGCTGCGCGTGCCCGTCCGGCACGGCTATGCGGAAGGCCTCGCGCGGCTTCCCGGCGCGCGGGACGGCGCGCTGCACGCCCACCAGCGGCGCAGGCACCACCACGCCCGCCTGCTCGCTGCCGCCGGGCAGCGACACCAGCGGCCCGAGCGCCGCCGAGAGATCGCGCGAGGCGAGCGCGGCGCGGTTGGCGATCAGCCACACGCCTCCGCGGTGAACCTCGCCGAGGATGTCCAGGCCTTCGCGCCGCGCGGCGGAGGCCGGGGCGATCGCCAGCTCCGCGTCCTCGGGGGGCCAGGCCTCGGCCTGCGCCCAGACCTCGTACAGGCGGTAGTCCGGGACGCGCAGCCTCGTCAGGTAGTGCTGCGCGATGTTCGGGTACTCGGTCGCGACGCGCATCACGCCGCCCGCGGCGAGCCCCTCCAGCGTCGCGCCGGGCGCCGCGGCGGCGACCAGCGTCTCGCCCTCGATGTCCAGGCGGCGCAGCGGGACGATCGAATCGTGCGGGAAGCGCACCAGCAGCTCGTCGATCCACATGCGGCTCGCGATGCCAAAATCGTAGTGGCCGAGGGCGACCTGGATCGGGATGTCCCCGTCGGAGAACACGCGCACCTGCACGCCCGGGATGCCGTCTACCTCGAAGCGGTACGAGCGCGAGCCTTCGCCGTAGCCCTGGACGATGAAGTTCGCCGCGCGCAGCCGTTCCGCCACCGGCGCCCGGAGGTCGCCGCGCGGCAGCGCCACGCGGATCGCGCGCGCCTCGACCGGCGCCTGAGCCGGGCTCACGACAGCACCCCGGCCAGGCCGAGGATGTCCGCGGCCCAGCCGCAGCCCGGCGCCGCCAACCCGCCGATGGTCTCCGCCAGGCCGTCGTACCGGCCGCCGCTCACGCATTCGCGCCCGGCCGCGCTGAAGCTGAACGTCAGGCCGCTGTAGTACTCGAAGGATCGCGCGGTGCCCGCGCGCACGTGGAACGGCACGCCCGCCGCCTCCAGCGCGCCCGCCGCCGACGCGAGCTCGTCGAGCGCCCCCGCGGCGCCGGGAACCACCGGCAGCATCGCGGCGCGGAGGTTCGCGACGTAGCCCACCGTGGTCCCGTCCACCTCGGACAGCAGGCGCAGCCCGGCCGCGCCCCGCGGGTGCGTGGCGACCAGGTCGGCGGTCACGCCAGCGTCGCCGTCCAGCATGCGGTCGTAGGCGTCCAGCTGCTCCGTCGCGGAGAGCCCGGCGGCCGCGAAGGCAGCACGCACCAGCCCCGCGTGCGCGAGATCGCACGTCACCTGCTCGATCCCGAGCGCCGAAAGCGTGTCGTGCGCGAGGAGCAGGAGCTCCGCATCCGCCGTGGCGGCCGCCGCGCCGAAGAGCTCCACGCCGCACTGCCAGACCTCGCGGTCGCCCTCGGGGGCGAAGCGGTACACGGGCTGCACATACGCCACGCGCTGCTCCGTGCCCGCACTCTGCTCGCCGTACCACCGCGCCACGGCCACGGTGGCGTCCGGGCGCAGCACGACGCGCTCGCCGCTCCACCCGTCCCAGTCGAGGAAGGAGTACACGCGATCCAGTGCCTGCGGCGAGAGCGTGCCCGCGGCCGTGAAGAGGTGCAGCGGCTCGATGGTGGGCGTGCGGATCTCACGGTACCCGCCCGCAGCGGCGGCCTCCAGAAAGGTCCGCTCGATGTGGCGGAAGCGCGCCATCTCCGCGGGCCCCAGGTCCCGCATTCCACTGCTGCGCAGTCCTCGGTCCGGCATCGCGTCGGCCTCCATGGCGGTCAGGCTGTCGGTTGGGGGCATTCTACGTTCCTCGACTGATGATCCCGTGGTCGCGGGCTCGTGGTGTGGTCAGGGCGCCGGGCGCGCGGCGTCGCCGGGCTGCGCCGTCGCGGGCGGCCTGCACGGGGAACGGTCGACGGATCGAAGGATCGGTGGGTCGTTACCGGGACAGGCGCGCGCGCGACGGCTGTGCATGCACGTGGGTATGTGCATGCCCGCTGGCATGACCAGCCACAAGGCCGTCTACACGACCGGCGGCGCGGGTTCCTGCGAGGCCCTGCACCGGCCGGGAAAGCGCGATCGCGTCTCGGTTCATCGTGATCCGAGCCTACGGGGGCGGCGTGGCACGATCAACACGCCGCTCACGCGTCGCGGGTAGTGATCGCGTCCCCGGCCGCGAACGCGCGCAACTCGCCGCTCTCGAGGCGCAGCACGAGTTCCCCCGAGGGCGCGACGTCGACCGCCATGCCCTCGATGTCCCCCCCGGGCGTGTGCAGGCGCACGCGCCGACCAAGCGTGACCAGGCGTGCGCGCCAGTCGGCGATGAGCTCGGCGGGCTCCACCGTGGCCTGCATGGCCCGGCGCTCGATCGCCCCGGCCAGTGCCGCAAGGAGCGCCTCCCGTGAGGGTGGCGGTGCGCCCGCACCGGCCACGCTGGTGGCGATCGCGGCCACCTCGGGCGGGAGCGCC
>JBAYVN010000044.1:0-21100 GCA_041674525.1 Dehalococcoidia bacterium
CACGACGACGGCGAACGCGCGGCCCCCGGCGTACTGCCGTCCGCCGCGCGGACTGGTGAGCACGCGCGCGATGAGATCGGCGTCGCATGCGGGACGGTCGCAGATCGCGCGGACGCGCTCCGGGCGGTGGACGTGCGCCTCGTCCAGGGGGGCGTCGAGGGCGTCGGCACCCACGAGCGCCACCACCCCGGTCGCGGATACCGGGATCACCGGCTCGTGATCGCCCGGCGCCTTGAGCGGCAGCTGGCGGCTCCCGTCCGCCTCGACGAACACCCCCGCGACGCCGTCCAGCCGGGCGAACGCGTCCACGGTGGCGGGCGCGACCGCCACTAGGCGGCCCGGGCGGCCGGGATCGACGCCGCTCGCCACTACCACGGTGGCGCCGCGCGCCCACGCCTCCCGGACGCGATCGGGCAGGCGGGCGTCGTCGTCGGATACCACTTCGGGCATGGCGTAGGGGCGGGGCGCGCCGGTGAAGCGCACGGTGCCGCACAGCACGACACGCCATCCGCGCGCGGTGGCTTCGCGGCCGAGGCGGTAGAGCAGCGACGTCTTCCCTCCACCCCCCACGAACGCAACCACGGGGGCGGCGTCCGGCGGTTCCGGCAGGGCAAGGGCGCGCCAGAGCAGCGGCGCGGGACTCGACGGGGGCGGGGAAGGCACGTCAGGCATCGAATACGATGCTAGCGCCGATGTTGACGCCGCGCCGCCGCGGCAGGGAGCAGCGATGACGGAGCCCGCGGACCGCCTGGAGGTGACGGGGATCGTCCTCGCCGGCGGGCGCTCCCGCCGGATGGGGCGCGACAAGGCCTCGCTGGTGCTCGACGGCGAGACGCTGCTCCAGCGCACCGTGCGCGCGCTGTCCGCGGTGGCTACGGAGGTGGTGGTGGTGCGCGCCCCCGGGGCGGCGCTCCCGCCGGTGGTCGCCCCGTGCCCGGTGGTGGACGTGGAGGATCCCGTGGAGGGCGAGGGGCCGCTCGTGGGGATCGCCGCGGGGCTCGAGGCGGCGCATGCGCCGTTGGCGATCGTCGTGGGCGTCGACATGCCGTTCCTGCAGCCCGCGCTGCT
Organism: Dehalococcoidia bacterium; assembly: GCA_041674525.1. Taxonomy (GTDB): domain Bacteria; phylum Chloroflexota; class Dehalococcoidia; order UBA2979; family UBA2979; genus SHYQ01. The sequence goes on from JBAYVN010000044.1 coordinate 1,069, forward strand.
GCGCCTGCTCGCGGAGCGCGTGCGGGGCGGGGCGCGCTGGGTGCTGCCGATCGCTGGCCACCGGCCCCAGCCGCTGTGCTCGGCGTTCGCGCGCGACGCGCTGGAGACGCTGCGCGCGCACATCGCCGCCGGCGACCGCGCGCCCATGGCCGTGGCGGCCGACCTAGGCATGGTGCGCCTGGAGCCCGAGGCGTGGCGCGCCGCCGACCCGGAGGGGCTTTCCTTCATGGACGTGGATACGCCGGAGGACTTCGCGGCGGCGCTGGCCCGCGTCCGCGCGGGCGGTCACTGACGCCATCGGCTAGCATGCTGCTCGTGATGCCAGAGCTACCCGCTCCACCCGGTCCACTCGCGCCGCCGGCTGCGCTGATGCCGCTGACCCCGGCCGAGTGGGTCGAGACGGCGACCGCGGTCGCGATCTTCGGCGCGGCCATCATCCTGGCGTGGCTGCTGCCACTCGCCATCGGCGCGGCGGTACGCCGCACAGCGGGCGCGGGTGGCCGCGAGATGGGCGAGACCGTGGCGCGCGCGCTGCGCGGCCCGCTGGGCGTGCTCGTCCTCGTGCAGGCCTTCTTCATCGCGGTGAGCACGCTGTCGTACCTGCGCGGTGAGCGCGCGACGATCGACCGAGTGTGGCTCGCCGCCACGATCACCGTCGTGGTCTACGGCGCGCAGCGGGTCGTGGCGCGTCTCACACAGTGGTACGTGGAACGCGCGGCGGGGGGCCGCCGGCCGCTGGACGCGCGCTCGCTCCCGCTGCTGCGCCGTGCGCTGAACGTGGCGATCGGGCTCGTGGGCGGGCTCGTCGTGCTGGATACGTTCGACATCCAGATCAGCCCGCTGCTCGCCGGGCTGGGGCTCGGTGGTCTCGCGGTCGCGCTGGCGCTGCAGCCCCTGCTGGCGAACGTCTTCGCCTCGTCCTACCTGCTCTCGGACCAGTCGATCCGCGTGGGGGACGCGATCGCCGTGCAGGGCGGCCCCTCCGGGATCATCGAGGACATCGGGTGGCGCGCGACGCGCCTCCGCTCGCACGACCACAACTTGGTGATCGTCCCCAACTCCGTGCTCGCGCAGGCGACAATGACCAACTTCGACGTCACCACGCCCGAGACAGACGCCACCCTGGTGCTGCGCGTGTCCACGCAGCAGGACCTGGCGGAGGTGGAGACCACCTGCCTCGACGAGCTCGCGCGCCTCTGCGCCGAGGCGACGGCGCTGGTCGCGACGGATGCGCCGGTCTCGTTTCGCTACACCGCGGTGCAGGACGGGCACGCCGAGATCCTGGTGAAGGTTCGCGCCGCCTCGTGGCGGGAGGTCCCGGAGCTGAGGCACCGCATGATCATCCGGCTCCACAGCCGCCTCCTGGCGGACGGCCTGGCGCTGGCGTAGCGCCGTTCACCCGCCGGGCGTGGCGGGTGAACCGGCCCTGCGCTACGGCATCCCTGCTCGCACGAAGCCCAGCCGCATGCCATCGATGTCCACCGGGCTCGGCAGCACGGCGCCGCGGTTGCGGCCGTCATCCCGCTCCGAGGGGCGGGCGGTCGGCGTCGGGGTGCGCGCAGGGGACGGCTCCGCCTGCGGGCGCGGGCCGCTGACGCCGAGCGCCTGGCGCAGGCGCTCCAGCAGGTCGGCGGGGAGCGCGGTCGCCGCACGGCCGAGGATCTGGGTGCGGAGGGCCTCGTCGGTGGCGAGCGCGGCGGACACCTGCCTTGCGACGTCCGAGGCGTTCACCTGCGCCACCAGCACGCGCAGCTGCGCCTGGGCGAGGTTGGAGTCGGCACCGCTCACGGTCTCGCGCAGGACGGTACGGATCGCCGCGGCGTTCTGACTGGCCAGGGCCTGGCGGAGCCGCGCTGCGAACGCCTCTGCACCGGTCGTCGAGGGGCTGGTGGTCGCGGTGCCGGTCGACCGCTTCGCGGCGGCGGCCGCGGCCGCCGCCGCGCGCTGCGTCGCGATGTCCGGGGCGTTCTTCGTGCGCTCTGTCTCCACGATGCGCACCGGCGGACTGACCACGGGCGGCACCGCACGAGGGGCGTCCTCGACGAGCTGCACGTGCCGCTTGCCGTCCTCGACCTCCACGCGCACGCGGACCTGCGCCGCACCCGCGGCGTTGTCCAGCGGCACGCGGTGCTCGGTCCCGCCGACGTTGAGCACGATGTCGCCGCCGCCCTGGCCGAAGCGCTCCAGCGTCAGCGTGTAGGTCCCGGGGTCAAGGCGCTGGAACTCGAAGCGCTGCGGGCCGACGCCGGGATTGGAGGTGGTGACGCCGCGGATCTGGAGGAACATCGCTCCATCCGGCTGGGCGCCCGTCGCCTCGCCGCGCTCGGAGAGCAGCGCGGCCGCGAACGGCGCGTCGATGGTCAGCGTGCCGGCGCCGGGGAGCGGACCACGGTCGGCCAGGCGCTGTCCCTCGGTCCGCACGCTCTGCCCGCGCGGCACGTCCACGTGCTCCCTGCCCAGGACCACGTCCACGGCGCCCTCGGCGGTGCTCACGAGCATCTGTGCCCCGTCCACCGTGGTCTCGAAGACCGTGCCCTGCACCTGCACCAGCGCATCCTGCGTGTGGATCTCGTAGCGGGAGCCGGCGTGCTCGTTGGTGACGACGTCATTCCACAGGCGGCCGGAGAACTGGCGGACCTGGACGTTGCGCGGCCGGCCGGCGGACAGCTGCTCGATCGCGATCTCGGTGCCGGGGGCCAGCGACGCCGTGGACCCATCCGGGAAGGTGAGCATGGCATGCCCGTCCGCGGCGGTGCGCAGGCGGTCGCCACGGCGGATCGAGGCGCCATCGCCCACCGGCGTCCACGTCCCGTTCACCTGCGTCTCCGCGGTGCCGCTGAACACGGTGAGCGTGGATGCGGCGGCGAAGCTGGCGGGCTGGCCGACCAGCAGCACGACCCCGATCGCCGCCGCCGCGAAGATCGGCGCAGCGGCCGCGGCGTAGCGCGAGAGCGCGGCGGCGTGCAGCCCGGCGAGGGTCAGCCGGGGCATCCACCAGCGCGCCCGCTGCTGCGGCGTCTCGCGGATCATCTCCATGAACGCGGCGCGGCGGATGCGATCCGGCGCCGCCCCGGCGCGGCGCGGCAGCGCGTGCATGGCGGCGGCGGCGCCCAGCACGGGCTCCAGGGCGGCGCGGTACTCGGGGTAGCGGTCCAGGCAGTCGGACACGGTCCAGCGACCCGCGACCAGCTCGTCCAGGCAGCGATCGATGATGATGGCGAGGTCACGTCCGTGCGTCACGGCAGCCCACCCGTCTCTTCGATCTCGCGCCGCAGCGCCTGCAGGGCCCGCATCTGGAGGCCACGAACGGTGACCTCCTTGCGCCCCATGATCTCCCCGATCTCGCGCGCCGACTTCTCCATCAGGAATCGCAGCGTCAGCACCTGGCGGTGATCCTCCGAGAGCCGACTCAGCGCCTGCGCCAGCGCGGCGCTCATCTCCAGGGCCAGCACCAGCGATTCCGCTTCCGCTTCCTCGGGCGGGTCGATGCCCTCGAGGTCGGCGGTTGGCCGCCGGGTGCGGAAGTAGTCCACCATCTGGTTGTGCGCCATCCGGTAGAGCCAGGCCTTGAACGGAACCCCGCGCGCTTCGTAGCGCGGGATGGCCTGCCACGCCTTCAGGAACACCTGCTGAGCCAGGTCCTCCGCGGTGTCCGGGTCACCCGTCCGGTGAGCCAGGTAGCGGAGGATCTCCGGCTGGAAGCGGTCGTAGAGCAACCCGAACGCATCCGCATCCCCGTGTCGCGCGCGCTCGATCGCGTCCTCGAGCACCGTGGGCTCCGCGGGGTGGCTCGCCGGGCCGCTGCACTCTTGCGCTTCCGATTCTTTCAACGCGATTTGACCTGCGTGCGTTCGGTGCAGGGCGCCCCCGCCGGCCCGGCGCCGCGCGGGGACACGCCGAGGGTGCGACGCTGGCCGAGGGACCGGCCGTCGGCAGCAGCACCGGCGCTCCTCGCGGCGTGGCGGAGACGTGGGAGGGCGCGGGTCCCGGGGTGGATCGATCCCATGTCGCCTCCGGTACCCGGCCCGGACGGGGTCTGGGCGGGCTGCTCGTCCGCGTTCGGGATCGGGGACCCGCCGCCTACGGGTAGAGCGGCCCCCGATCGAGCCCGGCGTTCTGCGGCAGCCCGAACATGATGTTCAGGTTCTGCATCGCCGAACCGCTCTGGCCCTTCATCAGGTTATCAATCGAGGACATCACCACGGCGCGCCGCGTCCCGGGAGCGGTGAAGACCGACACGTCGATGTAGTTCGACCCCAGCGTACCCTTCAACGTCGGTGGTTCGTCCAGCACCCGCACGAAGGGGCTGGAGGCGAAGAACTCGACGTACCGCTGGAGCAAGGCGTCGCGGGTCACGGCGCGCGTCAGGGTGACGTGCATGGTGTTCAGGATCCCGCGCGTGGTGCCCAGCAGGTGCGGGATGAAGTCCACCGTCGCGCCGCCGCCCGCGCCCATGCGGCCCAGCGCCATCTCCGCCTCCACCACGTGCTGGTGGTTCAGGACGCGGTACGGGATGACGTTGTCGTTGAGGTGCGAGAAGTGCTGGGTGGGCGCCGGCTTCTTGCCCGCTCCGGAGGAGCCGGTGAGCCCGTCCACGGCCACCAGCCCGTCCTGCACCAGCCCGTCCGTGTAGAGCGGCGCCAGCCCGAGGATGATCCCGATCGCGAAGCATCCCGGGTTCCCGACCACGGGTGCGGCGGCGATCGCCTCGGCGTTCAGCTCGGAGACCCCGTACGCGTTCCGGCCCAGCAGCGCCGGGGCCTCGTGCGTCGACTCCTTGATCGAGGGGTGTCGCTCGGCATACCGGGCGTAATCCTCCGTGGACGTGAAGCGGAAGTCGCCCGAGTAGTCGATGAAGCGGACGCCGCGCGCGGTCAGGTCGTTCGCGTACTGCTGGGAGACGCGGTCGGGGGTCGCGAAGATCACGACGTCGCAGTCTCGCCCCACCGCGCTGTCATCCGGCGCCTGCACCACCATCTCGCAGCGGCCGCTGAGGTGTGGGTACACGTGGTCGATGCGGCGCCCGGCGTCGTCGCGCGCGATCAGCGCGGAGACCTCGAAGTGCGGGTGCCCGAGCAGCAGCTCGAGGATGCCGAGGCCGCCGTACCCGGTGGCTCCGACCAGCTGCGCTCGAATCTTCCTGTCCGCCATCGGTCACTCCCTCCGCCCCATTCGGGATCGCGGCAGGGGCACAGGATACGGGCGCCCCCGCGCGCGGGATAGCGCCGGGCAGGCGCCCCCGCGGGCGCTCGGGCGGGGTGAGCGTGTAGCCTCCATGTGATGGCCGGCGACTGGCGCGACTATCTGGGTCTGGACGACGCGGTGCTGCTGGCGCAGTGCGAGGTCGATCGCTTCCGCGCGAGCGGTCCCGGAGGCCAGAAGCGCAACAAGACCGACTCCGCCGTGCGGCTCAGGCACCGCCCCACGACCCTGGTCGGGGAGGCCAACGAGTCGCGTTCGCAGCACGAGAACCGGGCGCGAGCGTTGCGCCGCCTGCGGCTGGAGATCGCGTTCGCACTGCGCGCGCCGCTAGCCCCCGGCGCGGGCGTGCCGGGGGCGCTCGGCGAGGCGCTGGCGAGCGGGCGCTTCGCGATGTCGCCGCGCAACCCCCGGTACCCGGCGGCGATCGCGGAGCTCTTCGACGTCCTGGAGACGCACGGGTGGCGGCTCGCGGAGACGGCGCCGGTGCTGGGGCTCAGCACTTCGACGCTGAGCCGTGCGCTGTCGGCGGAGGACATCGTGTTCCGCGCGGCGAACGAGCGCCGGGCGGCGCTGGGCCTGCCGACGCTGCGCGCGGATCGTTGAACGGGACCGGCGAGGCGGCTAGGCGGCGCGCGGGGGGTTCAGCAGCCCGCTGTCGCGCAGCAGCTCGAGCCGCGACCACTTGGAATCCTCGTGGGCGACGCGCGCCCAGAGCAGCAGCATCTTGGTGAACTCCTCGCGCGAGGCGTCCACCACCAGCCGCGCACCCACGTCTTCCAGCATCTGCGCACGGTGCTCGTGCGAGAGATCCCGGAACCACGGGAGGCGGCCGAGGACATCGATGAGGGGTGGTCCGACTTCCATAGGGGTATCGTCGGACGGTAGGGCGAACTCTTAAGGGTCCACCCGGTGCAATCACGGCTCCGTCCGCCCCGTGGCCCTTGCAGCTGCCTGACGTGCCGCCGCCAGCGCGCGTGCTCGCCCCCGGTGGTTACCGGCGGATCGTGGCCGTCAGCCCGTGCCGTTCGAGGCGATCGCGGTAGAGCTCCGCGCGCTCCAGCGGGCAGGCGATGACGTCCGCCTCGCCATGCTCGTGGGCTGTGAGCATCACCTCGACCGCCCGTTCCGGCGTGATCTCGGGGACGCTGTCCAGCAGCGCGATGACCACGTGGTCCATGGAGTTCACGTCGTCGTTGTGCAGGACGACGGTCGCGGGGGGCAGCGCAGCGCGGAGGGTGTCCTCCAGCGAGCGCGTGGCGGTGTCTTGCCGGGTCACGCCCTAGCCGATCTTGCGGTGGTCCCACGAGCGCGTGCGCTCCGGGTGCACGCGGATCGTGACGCGCTTCGTGGCGCGCGGGGCCTGCGAGCGGTCGGGCAGGGGCGGACGCGGCGCGCCTGCCCGCTGTGCCGACACCAGCGCCCCCGTGTGCGCCGTCACCCACGGGTTGCGCACGATCTCCGCGCGCCCCTCGATGGAGACGCCGCGCAGCTCGTCGTACGTCTCGCCCGTCTCTACGAGCACGGTGATCCGCGGGTCGCGCTCGAGGTTGCGCACCTTCTGCGAGGTGCCGTAGGTCGTGAAGACGATCAGGCCCTCCTCGTCCACGCCGAACCACATCGGCACCAGGTGCGGCCACCCGCCGGGGCTGAGGCTGGCGACCTGCAGCGTGCGCGCCGAGGCGATGAGCGCGCGCTGCTCCTCCCCGGTCAGCTGGATGCGGCTGCGCTGGTTCGTCATCCCGGACTCCCTTCGCCCCCGTCCGGGGCGATCAGCGTGACGTGCGCGCCCGCCCGCCACGCCGGGATCAGCCGCACGCCGAGCCCGGCTGCGCCCGCGCAGTCCATTGTGACGCCCTCGCCCTCGCCCTCGCCCTCGCCCTCGCCCTCGCCCGGGCGCGCGTCGCGGCCACCTGGATCGCCGCCGCCTACATCGTCGAGAAGGCGGCGATGATCGCGCCCATGATCGCGTAGCCGACGATCACGTAGCCGACGTGGATCAGCGTCAGCATGACCGAGCGTGGACGGCCGGCAACGGCGGCCGAGAGCACCTGCCCGGTGACGGCGAAGGCGACCACCCACCCCACGCGCACCCCGTCCAGCCAGCCCTGTGCTCCCGACCACCCGAAGACCATCGCGACGGCCCATGCGGCCATGATCGAACTGATCGGGAAGAGGAGCATCTCGGCGCCCGGCTGGCCCGGCTGGTCGCCGGTCTGCATCTCCACGGCCCACCGCTTCCCGATCGGGGTCATCGGGGAGTACCACACCCAGCCGAGGGCGAACTGCGACAGGGCGGCGACCAGGATGGCGATGACGTTGAGGTGAGGGTAGACGAAGGACATCGGTGGCTCCCGCACGCCGCACGGGCGGGGTTCCCGTGCTCCTCGGCGTCGCGGTGGTGAATCTACACCACGGAACCACGGTCCGGTCGATCGTGCGCCTCAGGCGCCCCGGGCCGCCGGTGGCGCGGACTGCGAGGTCGAGGTCGGGGGCGCCCCGTGAGCGCGCGCCGCGCTCAGGCGAACGGAGTGTCGGCCTCCTCGACGATGGCGGTCATGGAGCCGCGGCACTGGGGGATGCGCGGATCGGCGCCGTAGGCGTGCACACGGGCCTGGTTCGCCTCGCAGGCATCGCGCTCGCCGGTCATCAGCGTCACGCGCCCCTGCGTGTCCACGATGCGGGCGAGGGCGAACGCCTTCTCGCGCCCGTACCCGAAGATCGCGCCCAGCATCTCGATCACGTACTCGTACGAGTGGTCGTCGTCGTCGATCAGCACCAGCCGCCAAAGGCGCGCCGTCTCCTTCGCGGGCTCCTCCACCTCGGCCGGGAAGGCGACCGGAGTCGGGGCCCTCGAGGGGCCACGGGGCGTGATGTCCACGGGGACGGCGTCCGCGGGGCTGCCCGCGGGTGTGATGTGTGGCCGCACCCCACCATTGTAGGTCCGCGGGCAGGTGGCGCGCGGGCGGCTCGCTCGCGTCTCACCTTCCGGAGAGCGCGCCGATCGAGCATGATCGGGAGCGTGCCCGCGAGTGCGGGATCGAGGATCGGAGCAGCCATGCCGCAACCGCCCCTCGGCGTGATCCTCACCGGCGGCCGCGCCACCCGGCTGCGCCCGCTGTCGGAGGGGATGCCGAAGTCGCTGATCCCCCTGCTCAACCGCCCGTTGATCGCGTACTCGATGGATCTGCTGGCGGCCGCGGGCCTGCGCGAGATCGTGGTGGTCGTCGGCCCAGCGGATGACCGCACCGGCCCGGTCGCCATCGCCGCAGCGCCCCCGGGCGTGACCGTCAGCGTCGCCGTCCAGCACGAGCCGAAGGGCTCGGGCGACGCGATGACGAGCGCCGGCGATGTGCTCGAGGGGCGTCACGTGGTCGTCGCGGCGGTCGACACGATCCTGCGCGGCGACCTTCGGCCGCACGTCGACGCGTTCATGGCCTCCGGGTACGACGCATGGTTCGTCCTGCACGAGACCGACCGCCCGCGCGAGATGGGCATCGTGGTGCTGGAGGGCGACCGCGTGCTGCACCTGGAGGAGAAGCCCGCGGAGCCGCGGTCCAACCTCGCGCTGGTCGGGATCTGGATGATCGCGCCCGCCGTGGTCGCCGAGATGCGCGCGCACCCGCTGGTGAGCCCGCGCGGCGAGGTGGAGCTGTCCGGCACGCTCTCCGTGATGCACGAGCAGGGGCGTCCGATGGGCGGGAGCGTCTTCGCGGGCGACTGGCTGGACGCGGGCACGCTCCCGGCGCTGATCGCGACGCAGGGCGTGCTCCTGGGCGAGCGCCCGAGCCTGATCGCGCCGGACGCCGACGTGCGCGACGCCCGCCTCGGGCCGAACGTCGTCGTGGGGGCGGGTGCGGTGCTGCGCCACGTCACCCTGTCGGACGCGCTGGTCGCCCCCGGCGCGCACCTCGAGGACGCCGAGGCTTCCCACGTCGTGGTCATCGGCGACGGGGAGCTGGCTCCCGCGTGACGTCGCCAGGAGGAGCCGCGCCGGACGCGCTCGCCGCTGAGGTGGTGGTCATCGGCGCGGGGGTCGTGGGCCTCGCGATCGCGCAGCGCCTCGCCCGCGACGGCCGTTCCGTGCTCGTCGCGGAGCGCCACCCGGACATGGCGCGCGAAACCTCATCGCACAACAGCGGCGTGGTGCACGCGTCGATCTACTACCCCACCGGGTCGCTGAAGCACCGGCTGTGCTGGGAGGGCAACCCGCGCCTGTACGCGTGGGCGGAGGCGCACGGCGTCCCCGCGCGGCGCACCGGCAAGATCATCGTCGCCCTGTCCGAGGATGAGCGCGGCGGCCTCGACGGCGTCTACCGGCAGGCGGTGGCGAACGGCGTGCGGGGCGTGGAGCGCATCACGCGCGCGCGCCCGCGAGCTGGAGCCGCATGTCCCGGCGCTGGAGGCGGTGTGGTCGCCGAGCACCGGGGTGATCGACGCCTACGCGCTGGTGCGCTCGTACGAAGCGGAGGCAATCGCGCACGGCGCGCTCATCGTCTACCGGCACGAGGTCACCGCGATGGCACGCGTGCCCGGCGGGTTCGCGCTCGAGCTGCGGGACGCCGAGGGGGGCGCGTCCACGCTGCGCGCGGCGGCGGTGGTGAACAGCGCGGGTCTGCGCGCGGACGCGGTCGCGGCGATGCTCGGCTACCCCCTCGACGGCGGCACCGTCGAGGGCGCCCCGGGGGGCGTGGTGGTCCCGGTGATGCGCCAGCGCGCGAACGCGGGGCGCTACTACGACGTGGTCGACCCGGCGATGGCGCGGCTGATCTCCCGTCCCGTGTACCCGCTGCCGGAGCACGAGGCGGGCGGCCTCGGCCTGCACCTGACCGTCGACACGGAGGGCGGCGTGCACCTGGGGCCCTCGACGGAATGGATCCCGGAGGACGCGCTGCTCGACTACCGCAACGTGGAGGACGCGGGGTGGCGAGCGCGGTTCCTGCGCGGCGGCCAGCGCCTCCTCCCCGGGCTGCGAGACGACCAGATCGCGCCGGGCCAGGTGGGCTACCGCCCCAAGATCCAGCGCCGGGGCGAGGGGCTGGTCGACTTCCTGGTGTGGCACGACCGCGGCTACGTCCACCTCGGCGGCATCGAGTCACCCGGGCTGACGTCCAGCCTGGCGCTCGCCGATGAGGTGGCGGCGGCGCTACGCTAGGTACATGGACCCGCTGCAGGAGCCCGGCAAGTACTACTGGAAGTGGTTCGCGATCGGCGCGGCACTGCTCGTCGTCTATGTGATCGAGCGCGTCATCCGCACCGGGGCGCTGTTCTAGGCGCTTGTCCAGTCTCGGCTCGTGCCAGGGATTGGCGGGCCGCGATCGGGGCGGGGGCTCAGGTCGTGAACGGACTCGGCAGATGTACCGCTGGCTGGCCTCGTTTCGTTCGTGGCGGACAGTGCGCCGCGCTCGCTTCATCCCCGGCGGACTCGCTGCGCTCGCGCTGATGGCAGCCATCCCGGCGCTTCTCGCGTGCGGCGGCCCGAGCGCGGCCGCCACCCCGCAGGCGATCACCGTCCGTACCTCGACGCCGGCGCCCAGCGCGCCCCCGAGCGTCACTGCCACCCCCACGCCCACCGCTACGCCTCGCGCCGTCGCGCCGCCCCGGCCGCCCGAGACGGGCCGCTGGATCGAGGTCGACGTCACGAAGTACGTCGTGCGACTGATGGACGGGAAGACGGTGGTCAAGGAGATTGGCCCGGTCGCCGTCGGCCGGGAGATCGACACGGGTGTCTACGAGTCCACGCAGACCGGGCTCTTCCACGTCTACAACAAGATCGCGCCGCTGACGTACGACGCGCCGTACAAGACCTACATCCAGTGGTGGGTCGGGTTCGATCCCGAGAAGGCCAACGGCTTCCATTCCTTCCTGCTGGACGCCGAGGGCAAGCTCGTGGACGGGGCGACCGGCCGGATCTCGAACGGCTGCATCCGCACGGGCGACGCCGAGGCGGTCTTCCAGTTCGCCGAGGTGGGCATGCCGGTGTTCGTGCGTGCCTGACCGGAGCAGTCTCTCCGTGCTGCGGGGCGAGGTCGCGGCGTTCGCCGTGACGCTCGCGATCCTCGTGGTGCTCGTCGGGATCGCGCCGCGCTCGTTCCAGCCGGCCACGAGGCAGGCGGACACGCCCACCGTGCACGGGTTGGTGGTGCGCGTCGTCGACACCCGCACCCAGCCCTCCGACCGCGGCACGCAGACGACGCGCGTGCTGGAGGTCGCCGTCGAGGGCCACGTGGTCACCATCGAGGAGACCACCACCGCGGGCGAGGTCAGCCTCGTCCCGCCGCAGCCGGGCGACGGGGTGCTGGTGCAGTCCACGCAGGGCGCGGACGGCCGGCCCGTCTACTACATCGTGGATCACACGCGCGCGCGGCCGCTCTGGCTGGTGACCGCGCTCTTCGCCGCGCTCGTGGTGTTCGTGGGCCGATGGTACGGGATCCGCTCGCTGCTGGGGCTGGCGGCGACGTACCTAATCCTGATGCGCTTCGTCATCCCCGGGATCCTCAGCGGTTACAGCCCACTCGCGATCTCGATGGTGGGCGGCGTTGGGATCATGGCCTCCACGCTGGTGCTGGCGCATGGCGTCGATCGCAAGAGCGGCGCGGCGATCGGTGGCACCGCCCTCGCGCTCGCGCTCATCGTCGTGCTGTCGCAGGTTGCGATCGCCGCTGCGAAGCTCACCGGGCTCGTCGGCAACGACGAGGCGTCCACGGTGTTCGTGCTGTTCGGCGGGGCGATCGATGCTCGCGGGCTGCTCCTCAGCGGCATCCTCATCGGTGCGCTCGGCGCCCTGGACGACGTGACGATGACGCAGGCCTCCGCCGTCTTCGAGTTGCGCGACGCGAACCCCGCACTCCACGCACGCGCGCTCTACGAGCGCGGAATGCGCATCGGGCGCGATCACATCGCCTCGATCGTGAACACCCTCGTCCTCGCGTACGCCGGCGCGTCGATGCCGCTGCTCGTCATCCTCGCGAGCCAGACGGAGGGCGTGGGCACCCTGCTGAACCGCGAGTTCCTCGCGTCCGAGGTGGTGCGCACGGTCGTCGGCAGCATCGGCATCGTCGCCGCGGTGCCGCTCACGACCGCGATCGCCGCGATGCTGGCCGCGGGCCGGTACGCCCCCCCCGGGGCGTCGCCGCCTTCCCCGCCCCGCGCGTGAGCGCGCTGACGGCGGTCGAGGCGCGCTGGCGCCAGCTCGCGCCGCCGGACGTCGTGGACTCCGCGCGCGCGCTGTACGACTGGCTGCCCCGGCAGCGTGCGGGGAATCTCCCCTTCGTGGACGACCCGTACGACGCGCGCCGGGAGGCCCACTGGGCCGACGCCGCCCGCGTAGCCGACTTCGCGGCCGCGCTGCCGCCGGGCGGCACGCGCATCCTCGATCTCGGTCCCGGCGACGGGTGGCCGTCGCTGCCGCTGGCCGCCGCGCTGCCGCAGGCGCAGGTCATCGGCATCGACGCGTCTCCCGTGCGGGCGGCGGTGTGCCGCGCGAACGGCGCGCGCCTCGGCGTCGGGAACGCGTGGTTCGCGGTGGGCGACGGGCTGTCGCTGCCCGTGCCCGACGGTTCGATGGACCTCGTCACGGCCGCGGCGTCGCTGGAGGAGGTGCTGGAGCCGGAGCGCGCCTTCGCGGAGGTCGCGCGCGTGTTGCGGCCCGGCGGCGTGCTGCGCGCGTCGTACCAGGCCGCCGACCTGCCGGTGCCCGCGCTGGAGACGGTGACGCTGGTCGGGGGCGTGGACTGCCTGCTCTACACCTACGCCACTCGCACGCAGGAGCCGCCGCTGGAGCGGCGCTACGTGATGGTGCTCCCCCCGGACGGCGAGGCGGCCCGGTTGCACGCGGAGGCGCTGGTCGCCTCGGCGGCGATGCGCCGCGCGTATGGCGAGACGGTGGTGACTGCGGAATCGGCGCTCGGCGTCGCCCTGCTGGAGCGCCTCGCGCCGCTCGCGCGGCGATCGCTGGTGGTGGACCTGCGGCGCTGGAAGACCGCGTGGCTCGCCGACGCGCTCCGCGCGGCCGGGTTCCGCGAGGTGCGCGCGACGGTGCACACGGGCGACCTCGCGCGGCTCGTGGGACGGCGGCTGATCGCGCGCGGCGAGGCGGAGGCGCTGGCCCCGCGCTTCGCGGCGATCACGCGCGCGATCGGCGAGGCGTGCACCCAGCAGCCCGGTGAGTCGATGGTGACTGCGATCCGGTAACGCGCCCTACGGCAGGTCGAGGACGCGCTCCAGCCACTCGCTCAGGTCCACCATGCTCTCGCGGCCGATCTCGTGCTGCATCGGGTACTCGTGGTACTCCGGGCTCGCGCCGATCGCACGGAGCAGGTCGCGCGAGGTCTGCGCGCGCTGCACCGCGATCATCGGGTCGAAGGTGCCGTGCTGCACCAGCAGCGGCACCTCGCCGAGGGGCGTCCCGGGCAGCGCGCCCGCGACATCGTCCGGGAAGTACGTCGAGAGTGCGGCGACGCCCGCGAACCGCCCCGGCTCCGCGAGGCCGATGCGGTAGGCGAGGGTGCCCCCCTGCGAGAAGCCGAGGATCACCGTGCGCGCGGGATCCCCGCCGCAGCGCGGCACCATCTCCTCGATGAACGCGCGGAGGCCGGCGGCCACGCGCTCGAACTCCTCGATGGTGCGCTGGCCGCCCGCGTCGCGGTGGAACCAGGTGTAGGCGGAGATCCCGGGACTGAGGGCGAACTCCGCCTGCGGGCACAGCATCATCACGCGGCCCCCCGCGAGCAGTGGCGCAAGCCCCAGGAGGTCCTGCCCGTCGGCCCCATGCCCGTGCAGCGCGACAATCGTGGGGAGCGGCTCGGGGGCGGTGGGGTGCCAGGCGGCGTAGGCAAACGGCATGGCGCACCTCGGTGCCGGTCGCGGGGGCTCGTGGACGATGCTGGCGACAGCGTAGCGCGCCCGCCCGGCGGCCGCGCGACGTTCGCGCGACGTTCGCGTAGACCCATACCCCCCGGGTAGGGGTCCGTGGTATCCTGTGCGCAGTCACCACCGGACGCTTCACCGAACCCTCGAGGAGCAGAGCCATGCCGCAAGTCACCCTGTACGCTCCGGACATCACCTGCGATCACTGCATCGCGACCATCAGCAAGGCGGTCGCCACCGTGGACGGCGCCCGGTTCATTGCGGGTGACCCGGAGGCGAAGACCTTCGCCGTGGAGGTCGCCAGCGGCGCCGTCCTCGACCGTGTCGCCGAGACGCTGGCTGCCGAGGGCTACCCGCTGGGAGACGCGCCCGCGGCGCCGGCCGTACCGGCTGACTCGGCCGCGCAGGCCGCGCACATGGCGACGCCGGGGATGCCGATGGCCGGAGCCCCGATCGCGATGGCCCACGCGCCCGGCGCGGCTGCCGGGATGCACGGCATGCGGCAGATCCCTCACTTCAAGCCGCAGTACCTGAAGGTTGAGCGCACCGAGGCCGGCGCGGACGTGACCTACTCCTGCCCGTGCGGCAGCACCACGGAGGTCTTCCAGCTCGACCGATCGCAGGCGGATCAGCAGCCCCACTCCTGCTGCGGCCACCACACCCTCGTCGGTCCGAACGCGGAGGCGCGGCTGCGCGACCGCGTGGGCGACGGCTACGAGATCGACGTGCAGACCGTGACCATGCCGTGGGGACAGCCGGTCGAGGCCGCGCAGGCTGTACGCAAGGGGTAATCCCATGGACGACGCGACGCGGTCGGACGTCCTGAAGCGTCTGTCCTACATCGAGGGCCACCTGGCCGGCGTGCGCCGCATGATCGACGAGGACACCTACTGCGTTGACGTGCTGAAGCAGACGTACGCGATCCGCCGGGCGATCGAGAAGCTCGAGGCGAAGATGCTCGAGGGGCACCTCCATCATTGCGTCATGGACGCCGTCCACGGCGGACGCTCGGAGGAAGTGTTCGCCGAGCTCGTCGAACTCTACCGCGTCGCCAACAAGTAGCGGCGCGCACGCGGGGGAGCCACCACTATGACCACCGAGACTCCAGGCACGCACGCCGCGGACAGCGCGCCCACCACGCCCACCGTGCCCGCGCTCGCGCACCTGCGCTTCGATGTGCGCGGCATGACCTGCGCCTCCTGCGTGCGCCGCGTCGAGCGGGCGCTCTCCGGCGTCGACGGCGTCGCGCGCGCCTCCGTGAACCTCGCGACGGAGCAGGCCAGCGTGGAGGTCGCGCCCGGGGTGGACATGGAGGCGCTGCGCGCCGCCGTGGACCGCGCCGGGTACGCGATGCGCCTCCCGGACGCCGGGGAGGACGAGGACGTCGCGCGGGACGCGCTGGAGGAAGAGCGCCGCCGCGAGTTCCGCTCGCTGGCCACGCGCACCACGTTCGCGCTCGTCGTGGCGTTCGGCGAGATGGGATGGATGCTCCTGCACGAGTTCGGGCCGGCGCTGCTGGGCTGGTCCTGGCTGCACACCATCGGCCATTCACCGTACGTGAACGTGGTGCTGTTCGCCTTCGCGCTTCCCGTGCAGGTCTGGGCCGGCGCGCCGTTCTACGCGGGGGCCTGGCGCGTGGGACGCCATGGGTCGACGGACATGAACTCCCTGATCGCCCTCGGCACCTCCGCGGCCTTCCTGTACTCGGTGGTCGTGACCTTCGCACCCGGCCTCTTCGCGCACGCCACGCAGTTCGACACCACCGTCGTCTACGAGACCGCGACCGCGATCATCGCGCTGGTGCTCCTCGGGCGGCTGCTCGAGGCCCGCGCGAAGGGGCAGACGTCCGACGCCGTGCGCTCGCTGATCGCCCTCCGTCCGCAGACGGCGCGCGTGATCGAGGACGGCCAGGAGTACGAGATCCCGGTGCGCGCGGTGCAGGCGGGCGACATCGTCCTCGTGCGGCCCAGCGAGAGCATCCCCGTGGACGGCGAGGTGACGGAGGGCGCGGCCGCGATCGACGAGTCGATGCTCACCGGGGAGTCCGTGCCGGTGGAGAAGCACCCGGGCGACTCCGTCTTCGGCGCGACCATGAACACCAACGGCATGCTGCGGATCCGGGCCACCGCGGTCGGGGCGGACTCCGCGCTCGCGCGCATCATCCGGCTGGTGGAGGAGGCGCAGGGCTCGAAGGCGCCGATCCAGGCGCTTGCCGACCGCATCTCGGCCGTGTTCGTGCCCATCGTGATCGCGATCGCCGCACTCACGTTCGTGGCGTGGTACGCGTTCGGGCCGGAGCCCGCGGGGACGCTGGCGATCCTGAACGCCGTGAGCGTCCTGATCATCGCGTGCCCCTGCGCGCTCGGCCTCGCCACGCCCACCGCGATCATGGTCGGCATGGGGCGTGCCGCCCGCGCGGGTGTGCTCATCCGCGATGCCGAGGCGCTGGAGGGCGCGCGGCGCATCGACACCGTGGTGCTCGACAAGACCGGCACGATCACCGAGGGGCGGCCCGAGGTCACCCGCATCGCGGTCGCGGCGGGCGGACCCGGGCCGGGGCTGGACGAGACCACGCTGCTGCGCCTGGTCGCCTCCGCCGAGCGCGGGTCCGAGCACCCGTACGCCGCCGCCATGGAGCGCGAGGCCACCCGCCGCGGCGTGGCGCTGGACTGGCCGCTGACCTTCCGCGCCCTGCCGGGCCTCGGCGTGGAGGCCTCGGTCGCGCTGGACGGGGCGACACGCGCCCTGCTCGCGGGCAATGCCGACTTCATGGCGCGCCAGGGCATCGACCTGGCGGCGCCGGGCGCGACGCGCATGGCCTTCGAGGCGGACCGCGCGGCCCGGGAGGGTGAGACCGCCCTGCTGGTCGCCGTGGACGGCGCAGTGGCCGGGATGATCGCCGTCGCGGACCGCATCCGCGCGTCCGCGCGCGACGGCGTCGCGGCGCTGCAGGTGCGGGGCGTGCAGGTTGTGATGCTCACCGGTGACGGCGAGGCGACCGCGCGCGCCGTGGCGAAGCAGGTGGGCATCGCCCAGGTCGAGGCGAACGTGAAGCCGGAGGGCAAGGCGGCGATCGTCCAGGCCCTCCAGCGGCAGGGCCGCGTGGTGGCGATGGTGGGGGACGGCATCAACGACGCGCCGGCGCTCGCCGCCGCGGACATCGGCATCGCCATCGGCGGCGGCACCGACGTCGCGATGGAGACCGCCCCCGTCACGCTGATGCGGGCCGACCTCGGCGGCGTCGCGCAGGCGATGGCGATCAGTGGCGCCACCATGCGCACGATGTGGCAGAACCTTGGCTGGGCGTTCGGCTACAACGTCGCGCTGATCCCGATCGCGGCGGGGGCGGGCTACCTGCTGTTCGGCGTGATCCTCGGCGGCGCCGAGGTGCCGGCGATCCTCACGCCGATCTTCGGCACGCGCGGGTTCCTCAACCCGATCGTCGCCGCCGCCGCCATGGCCTGCTCCAGCGTCAGCGTGATGACGAACAGCCTGCGCCTCCGGAACGCGCGCCTGCGCTAGCCCTGGCGGCGCCGTCGAGCGAGCCGTGGGGACGTCGCCAGGCAGAGGCGCCGGGCGTGGGAGCGAGCCGGGCTAGTAGTAGATGGCGCGGGGCGTGCCACCGCCGGCGGCGATCGCGTCGCCCGTGATCGCCACGGAGCGCGGCGACGCCAGGAACGCCACGATCACGCCGATGTCCTGCGCGTCGATCAGCCGCCGCACCACGTTCGCGGAGGCCATCTGCTGCTCCACCTCGGCCTCGCTCCGCCCCGTCGTCTCCGCGCGCCACCGGATCACCCCGGGCGTCGCCTCCGTGCGCGTGATGCCGGGGTGCACCACGGTCACGTTGATCCCCTGGGGCCCGAGCTCGTCGGCGAGGTTCTTCGTCAGCGCCGCGACGGAGACGTTGCGCATGCTGGTGAGCACGGCGCCCGTGCTGCGCGCGCCGAGGCCGCTGACGTTGATGATCCGGCCCCACCCCTGCGCCACCATCGCCGGGGCCACCTCGCGCGCGGTGCGCAGGTAGCCCAGCACCTTCACGTTCATGTCCGCCCAGAAGTTCTCGTCGTTCACGTCCGCCAGCATCGCGGGCGCGGCCTGCCCGCTGGCCGTGGCGGCGCAGTTCACCAGGATGTCGACGCCGCCGAGCGCAGCGATCGCCTCGCGCATCGCGGACTGCACCGATTCGTCGTTGCTCGTGTCGCAGACGAGGGGGATCACCCGGCGGCCGGTGGCCGCGCTCAGCTCCTCGGCGGCGGCGCGCAGCGGCTCCGCGTGCCGCGCGACGATCACCACGTCCACGCCCTCGCGCGCCAGCTCCAGCGCGCACGCCTTCCCGATGCCGCGGCTGCCCCCGGTCACGATCGCGCGCTTGCCGGTGAGTTGAAGGTCCATCAGTGCTCCTCTGGTCGTGTGCCGCGCGTACCCGGGCGGGGGTCTCGCAGAAGATAGCGCACGCGGGGCCCCCGGAGCGCCCGCCCTCGCGCCGCCCTATGCTCTCGCTATGCTCGAATGGCTCCAGGTCGGCGCGGTGGCGTTCGGCGTGGGACTGAGCGGCGCGCTCAGCCCCGGGCCGCTCACCGTCCTCGCGATGCGCGAGGGCGCACGACGCGGCTGGTGGGCCGGCCCCTTCGCCACCGCGGGACACGCCGTCGCGGAGGCGACGACGATCGCCTTGCTCGCGCTGGGGCTCTCCGCGTACGTCAGCGCCGACGGCCCGGTGACCACGGCGATCTCGCTCGTCGGCGGGCTCGCGCTGCTGTGGATGGCGTGGGGCACCGCGCGGTCGATTCCCACCGCCTCGCTCGCCTCGCGCCTCCGGGCGTCCGCGGGCGAGCCACGCGCCGAGGCCCCGCGCACCGGCCCCTCGTTCGCGGCGTTCCGGGCGGTCGCCCCCCTCGGCATCGCGGTGAGCGTGGCGAACCCGTACTGGGTGATCTGGTGGGCGACCGTGGGCACGAAGTTGACCGTGGACTCGCTCCGCATCGGATGGACCGGGCCGGCCGCCGTGTTCGCGGGGCACATCCTGAGCGACCTCCTGTGGCTCACGCTCGTCGCCGCCCTCGTCGGCTCCGGCTCCCGGTGGATGGGTGACGGCGCGTACCGGGGCTTGCTCGCGGTGTGCGCCGCGTTCCTGCTCGTGCTCGGCGGCGTCTTCCTGGTCAGTGGCGCGCGAAACGTCGTCGCGTGGTGAGCGCGGCACGCCGGTGGTGCGATCACAGCTGAGCGAGCGGCCCAGCGTGCACGATGGGCCGCGCTAGACTGATCCGGTCGCGCGCAGCGTGATCCACGTCCAGTCCGTCCAGTCCGTCCAGTCCGTCCAGTCTGTCCAGTTTGTCCAGTCTGTCCAGGAGGTTCCATGAACCCCATCGTCCACTTCGAAATCCTCGCCGGGCCCGACCAGGACAAGAAGGCGCTCCAGGCCTTCTACCGCGACACCTTCAAGTGGAACATCGACTCCTCGAACGAGCTCGACTACGGGATGGTCACTCCCCAGGAGGACGAGGACGGCATCGGCGGCGCGGTCGATGCCGCCGAGGACCGCGCGAAGGTGCTCATCTATATCGAGGTGGACGATCCGATGTACTACCTGCAGAAGGTGAAGGCCGCAGGCGGGTCGATCGTCAAGGACGTGACGGTGATCCCGGGCATGGTCACCTACGCCGTCTTCCGCGACCTCGCGGGCAACGAGGTGGGCCTCGTGAAGTCCGAGGAGGACCCCGCAGGCTAGTCGCCCCGGGCGGGTCGCCGCTCGGACACGTCCGTACACCCGGCTGGTGACAGCGGGGACACGTCGAGGGTATCGTCCCGGTCACGGCGCACGCTGCACGCACCCCGGGGGGACACCATGCCGCTCGACCCGCTCGCACAGGCCTGGCTGGATGAACAGGCGGCCCGCGGACTGCCGCCCACGCACCTGAGCACGCCCGAGGCCGTGCGTGCCTCCCGCATCCCGACGCCGCCC
>JBAYVN010000045.1:0-19975 GCA_041674525.1 Dehalococcoidia bacterium
ATGCCCGAACGGTCCGACGCTCAAGCCTCTGACCTCGACCGCCGCGATCGACGACGTCGTGGCGCTCATCGCAGCAGCACGCACCCTCCCCGACGTTCGCGGCGATCGAGTGGGCCTGGTGGGGAACTCGCGCGGCTCGATCACGGCCCTGCTCGCCGGATCCTCCGGCACCACTCGCCCGCAGGCCATCGGTGCGATCGCCGGCGCACCGCCGGGAGCCGGGCTCGTCGCGCTCGGGATGACCGCGCCGGTGCTGCTGCTCCATGGCGAGGCTGACACCGTTCTCCCGGTCTCGAACAGCCGGTCCATGGAGGTGGCGCTGGGGGGGCTGGGGCGTCCCGTGCAGGCCCACTACTACCCGGGAGCCCCGCACGAGTTCTTCTTCGACACCCGATGGCACGACGATGCGCTGACCCGTCTGACGACGTTCCTGCGGAGCACGCTCACGCCCTAGCAGGGCGCGCTCGCCCGCCGCGCGGCAGCCGCCTGGCGCCCCGCCGCCCCGAGCGCACGGGGGGCTGGGCGCGGACCGCGGCGGCGGAGCGTGCCGGCGGCGCCGGCTACTCGACGACCAGCGTGCCGCGCATCCCCGCCTGCTCGTGTCCCAACACCGTGCAGAAGAACGTGTAGGTTCCCGGCGCGTGCAGGTGCAGGCGGAGACGCGCCGTCTGCGACGCGCCCAGCGCGACGTGCACGGCGTACTCGTCCACGTGCTGATGGCCGGCCGGCGCCGCTCCGGACCTCTCCAGCGCCTGATCGACATCGATCTTCTTGATCGTGAAGTCGTGGTCCAGCCTGCCGGTGTTCTCCAGCGCGACCTCCACGAGGGAGTTACGCTGCGCACGCAGCGCCGCGGGGGCGAAGCTGATGTCCGCCAGCTTCACGGTGAGCGTCTGCGCGGCCGGCTGCTCGAACAGCGCGAGGTCACCGGCGGCGTCGTGCGAGTGCCCCACCTGGCGGCTCGCGAGGAGCGAGGCCACCCCGACGACGGCGAGCACGATGAACAGCCCGATCCCGAACTTCATCGCCATGCCATCACCTGCCCCTCAGTCAGGCGCCGCATCGTGGCGGCCTCACGTCCGCATGGGCCGCGGCTACGTCACCAGCCGTTCGAAGATCGTGTCGTTGCCGCTGAGGATCAGCAGGCCGACCACGAGCATCACCGCGGCAGCCGCCGTGGTGGAGTAGCGCAGCAGGCGTCGCGCCCCGGTGAACTTCGGAACGACACGCTGGAACGCGAATGCAGTCAGGAGGAAGGGGATGCTCATCCCCGAAGAGAAGAGGAAGAGCGTGAGCCCGCCGGTGGCCGGCGATCCCGAGGCGCCGGCGTAGATCAGCAGCGCCGCCAGCAGCGATCCGCCGACACACGTCAGACAGCCCACCGAGACCGTCATGCCGGAGACGACGGCCGCGAAGTAGCCGGCGCGCGTTCCCGCCTCGTGGGGGCGGCCGGGAATGCCCAGTTTGAGCATGAACGGCAGGCGGAACACGCCAAGCGTCTGGAACGCCATGAAGATCACCACGCTCCCGGCGAAGATGCGGAGCGGGGTGACGTACGGCGCCAGCTTCGCCGTGTCGGAGAAGAACTGGCCCGCGAACCCCGCGGCCACGCCGAACACCGTGTACAGCGCGACGAACCCCGCGACGAAGGCGAGCCCGAGCGAGATCACGTGGATGCGGAACCGCACGTCCCCTGACCGGTCCAGGACCTCCTTCATCCCGAGGCCCGTCACCAGGGGCAGGAAGTACGCCGTCATGTGGATCGCGCACGGCGAGAAGATCACCAGCAACCCGGCGAAGACCGCCAGCATGCCGCCCATGGTGCTGGTGGCCGTGATCGCGCCGATGCTGGAGGTTGCCGCGAAGGGCAGCCGCCAGTCGACCGACATGGGCGGGGCGCCCGGCTCCAGCCCGGCGACCGCGAGCGACAGCGTGCCCTCCTTGCGCAGCAGCTCGTGGCCGGCGGCGTCACGGCGCGGGAACTGGACCGCCACCGTCTGATGGTGCTCGGAACGGAACGCGACGCGGTAGCCGGGGACCGGCGAGACGCGTGCCTCGCCGGACGTCAGCACCGCCAGCGGCAGCCACGACTCGGGCTCCGGGAGCGTTCCGTCGTGGATGTTCACGGTCACCAGCAGCGACAGGTAGCGCTGCGGGTCGAGTCCGAGTTCCTTCGATCCCTGGTTGAAGGCGTCGAAGTACTCCGGCGAGTCCACCATCGTGGCGAGGTTCTTCGCCGGATCGATCGCGAACAGCTCATCGCCGCGGTCCGTCACGCGGAAGTAATCGGGTGTCGCCACCACCCCGGTCAGCTCGAAGACTCCGCGCTTCGCGGTGGTGCTGGAGAGCGAGCGGATCACGCGCTGCGCCTCCACGGCGCTGGTGCGGCCGCTGATCCCGCTGAGCAGGTACGCCAGGGCGATCCACGCGCCCACCGTCACCGCGACGAGCGCGACGAAGATCCACGCGCCGGCCGGGACGCGGCCCACGAGTGGCCAGCGCCCGCCGGGCCCGGCGAGAGCGCTGGGCGTCGTCATTCGCCGCGCCCTCGCAGCCGCGCGCGCGCCCACAGCAGCCCGATTGCAGCGCCGAGGACGCCGGCGACGCCCAGCGCCCACTGGCCGACCTCGAGCAGGGTGTGGGAGAGCGGGACGTCCGCACCGGTGTGCGCCAGTGCCGCGGCGGGCAGCACCGCCGATGCCGCCAGGGCCGCCGCTCCGGCGGCCGCGATGCGCGTGACGGTCCCCGGGGACCCCTTGCCGGTCATGTGCGGCCTCCCTCCGTCGACCTCAAGTATGGGAGCGCCGCCGGGGGCGGCGGAGGGTCCAAGGTCCTGATACGTCGCGGGCGGGCCCCACCTGAACTGGTAGCGTGTGCGTCCGGCCGTGTTGATACTCTGGCCATTGATGGAACAGGTGGCGATCCGAAGCAGCGCGGAGTTCCGCCGGGCGCGAGGGATCCTCTCCGATCTCCGCCGCCTCCGCTGGGCCACGATCGTGGGCCCCGTGGTGTTCCTGGTGCTCTTCGATCTCCTGCGCGAAGGCACAGACCGCGCGTTCTGGTACTCGACACCCGGCGTCCTGATCACCCTCGTTGGCGTCACCGGCGCGGTGTCCGCCTTCGCCCTCGTCGTGTTCCGCGAGATCGAGCGCATGGAGGCGCGCGCCGCGAAGCGCACCGCGCAGATGGCCGCGCTGAACCGCATCGCCGCCGTGACGGCCGAGAACCTGGATCTCTACGCGACGATCTCGCACGGACTGGACGAGATCGTCACCGCCACCGGAGCGGACGCCAGCCTCGTCTGCCGCCTGCACGCGGACGAGGCTGAGCACACCGCGATCGGGGCCCGCGGCTTCTCGACCGACGTGGTGCAGCGCATCCAGCGCGCGAAGCTGGCCGACGACCCCGTCGCCACCGAGGTCCTGCGCACGAAGCGGCCGGTGTGGTGGGGCGACGTCTTCGACGACCCCGATGTCCTGCATCACACCTCCCGCGAGGGCATCCGCTCCGGGATGAGCGTGCCGCTGGTGTCGTCCGGCACGATCAACGGGATCGTCGTCGTCGCGTACCGCAGCGCGTATCGCTTCGACGATGACGACCGCGAGTTCCTCCGCAACGTGGGACAGCAGCTGGGCCTGGCGATCCAGAACGCCCAGCTCTACGAGCAGTCGCAGCGTCAGAACCGCGACCTGTCCGCGCTGCTCCGCGTGCAGGCAGCCGTCTCGTCCTCGCTCGTGCTGGACGAGGTGCTCACGCGATCCCTGGAGGTGGTGACGCAGCTGACCAGCGCGGACGCGGGCGAGTTCTGGCTACCGGCCGGGGATGTCCTGGTCCTGCACCGCGTGGACAGGAGCGACGCCCCGCCGCTGCTCGGCGAGACGCGGTGGCGCGCCGGCGAGCTGGTCGACGACCCGGCGCACGGCACGACGAGGCGCATCACGGCCGGCACGCCGGAGTTCTCGCCGGCGCTCGCCGCGGCGGGGTACAGCGCGTGCTGCATCACCCCGCTGCGGTTCGGAGGGTCGCTGATGGGGGTGATGATCCTCGCGGCCCGCGATCCGCGCGCGATGTCCGAGCCACAGGAGCGCGCGCTGCTCGACGCGATCGGCGAGCAGATCGCGACCGCGATCGAGAACGCGAATCTCCACCGCGAGGTCGAGGACGTGTCGACGCTGCGCGAGCGCGAGCGTATCTCCCGGGAGATGCATGACGGGCTGGGCCAGGTGCTGGGCTACGTGAACACACAGGTCCAGGCGGTGCGCCGGCTGCTCGACACCGGCCAGCAGGACGCGGCGACGGATGAGCTGCGCCGGCTGGATACCGCAGCGCGTTCGCTGTACGCAGACGTGCGCGACAACATCCTCGCGCTGCGCTCCTCCCCGGTCGATCGCGGGCTGGCGTGCACGCTGGCCGAGTACGTGGACGCCTACCGCGAGGCGTTCGGCATCGACGTGCAGCTGGACGTGTCGCCGGAGGTGGCCATGGTCTCCCTCCCGGCGGGCAGCGAGATCCAGTTGATCCGCATCGTGCAGCAGGCGCTCAGCAACACGCGCCAGCACTCCGGCGCCACGGCGGCGCGCGTCACGCTCACGGTGGACGGCGATTCGATGCAGGTGGAGGTCTCCGACAACGGGATGGGCTTCGATCCCGCGTCCCTGCCCAGCGTCGCGCGGCCGCGCTTCGGGCTGCAGACGATGCGCGAGCGCGCCCAGGCCGTCGGCGGGACCTTCATCGTCGCCAGCGCGGCGGGACGCGGCGCGCGGGTGATCGTGCGGCTGCCCGTCCGCCGGTGACCACCACGGAGCACCGCATGCGTGTCCTGCTGGTGGACGACCACGCGCTGTTCCGCGCCGGGCTCGCCTCGTTGCTGCGCGCGTGGGGATTCGAGATCGCGGGCGAGGCGGCGGACGGCGTCGCGGCGATCAACGGCGTACGCGACACCCAGCCGGACATCGTCTTCATGGACATCCGCATGCCGGTCATGAACGGCCTGGAGGCGACGCGCGCGATCAAGGCGGAGTGGCCCGCCGTGCGCGTCGTGATCTTCACCGTCTCGGACGACGAGCGTGATCTGTTCGATGCGGTCAAGAGCGGTGCCGAGGGCTATCTCCTGAAGGACCTCTCCGAGGAGGAGTTCGGGAAGTTCGTGGAGCAGGTGCGCCGCGGCGAGCCGGTGATCTCGCCCCGGCTGGCCCGATCGCTGCTCAGCGAGTTCACGCGCGTTCGGGAGTCCGATGACGGCGCGTCCGCCGTCGACTCGCACGAGGCGGGCCTCACGCCCCGCGAGCGCGAGGTGCTGAGCGAGGTCGCGCGTGGCGCGACCAGCCGCGAGGCGGCGCGCACGCTGCGCATCTCCGAGAACACCGTCAACTTCCACATGAAGAACATCTTCAACAAGCTGCACCTCAGGAACCGCGCGCAGGTGGTGGCGTGGGCCCTGGAGCACGGCTACCTGAGCCACTGATCGCGGGAAGTCCTGCCGCGCCGCGGGACTTTCGTCATGCTGACCCCGGACGTTCTCGTGGGCGGCGGCGGCCACTACTTCTTGTGTTCTCCGCCCGCGCCCGCGAGCCCATGATCCCTCTGGACAACCGCACCCGCCCGCGGTTCCGTGGAAGCGCCCCGGAACCGCGCGAGCCCGGATGCACGGCGAACAGGAGGGGCTATGAAGACACCATCGGTCAAAGTCGGGCTCGTCGCGCTGCTGACGTTCGCCCTGATCGGGGGAGTCGCCTGCACCCAGAAGGGCAAGGCGGAACCCACGAAGGTCGTGCAGGCCGGCCAGTTGCAGCCGGCCGCACAGGGCGCCGCGCCGTCCGGCTGGAACACGCCGGAATCACTGCGAGGCGGCCTCCAGCTGGTCTCCACCTACGACTCCAAGGGCGACAACGCCTGGGATCTGAAGGCGCACCCGCTGGTGTACTTCACCAGCATCGGCCAGGGCTACGCGCACCGGCCGTCGAAGACGGACAAGCTGCCGGGCATCCAGGTGATCGACGCGAACTCGAAGGAGACGGTCGCGTCCGCGCTGTTCGACCTCGGCGGCACCGCCATTCGGCAGCCGCACGGACTGGGCGTCTCGCCTGACGGCCAGTGGGCATACATCGGCTATGCATACGAGGATGACAAGAAGGTCCGCCAGGACGTCACGCTGGTCGTGAACGCCCGGACGCTCAAGCTGGACAAGGTGCTGCGCCAGCTCAGCAAGGTCCAGGGCAAGGACCGCTCTCAGGACATCCACCACGTCACTGCCTTCACGGACTTCGAGGGCAAGGATCGCGTGCTGCTGGAGTACGGCTTCGGCGCCAACGGCGGCCCGCACTTCCTGCTCGATCCGAAAAACGACAACAAGGTCGTCAAGGCGATCACGTACGACGACGTGATGCCGATGGGGCACCCGTACGTCTCGGCCGATCCGACCGGACAATACCTGTTCGTCTCGATGGGCTCTGACTGGATCCGCGAGGCTCCGGCGCACGTGGCCTCGATGGCGAAGCTGAACCTCAAGGACGGGTCCGTCACGGTGATCCCGGAGGTCGGCAACCACCCGATCGGCACGGCGGCCACCGCGGACGGCAAGACGCTGTACGTGGCTGACGGACACGGCAGCATGATCTACAAGATCGACCTCGCCACGAACCAGGTGGTGGCGCGCGGCAGCGCCGGCGTCGCCGGCCCGTACGGCATTCGCCTGAGCTACGACCAGACGCAGCTGTTCATCATGGGCAAGGGCGAGGGCACGCACAACATCGGCGGCGGTGTGGCGGTCATGAACACGAAGACCATGTCCGTGCCGAACAACATCGTGAGCATGCCGATCGAGACCGGTGGCCAGATCATCGACCACGGCATCCTGCACCCGGACCCCGCGAAGAACGAGATGTGGATCAGCAGCTCGGGCACGTTCGAGACGATCGTGCTGGACACGAAGACATTCACGGTGAAGGCGCGCATCCCCGTCTCGTACGGTGGTGACACGCACTCCGGCGCCTTCGTGCGGTACGCGGCGGACGGCGCGGGGACGCTGCTGGCGGACCACGCCACTCCCGGCAAGGAGATGTGGGAAAACATGAAGAAGGCCGCGGCTGCAGCCGCCGCCACCCCGGCCCCCACCGGCACGCCCGCCGCGCCGAAGGCCACCACGCCTGCGGGCAGCCCGACTGCGGCTCCGGCCCGGTAGGACCGCAGGGCGTCAAGGAACGTGCTCCGGTCCACCGCAGCGGCCGGAGCACGTTCTGCGTTCGGCGCGATGGAATGTCGAGGAATCGCACCGCGAGAGCGGCCAGAGAAAGAGAACGATCATGACCGGCAACAGGATCAGGCCCGCTCGCGGCCTGCTGCTTGCCCTCGCCACCACATCCGCGGTCCTCGCGATCGCGTGCAGCGGCGCGGCGGGATCGAAGGCGGGCGCCACGAGCGCCAGTGAGCCGAACGCACCCGCCCCGGCGGCGGCGACACCGCCGCCTCCGACGGGCGATCCCGAGAAGGATCTAATCGCCCGGGGTGAGGTGATCTTCCAGCAGACCGCCGGCGGCGGCGCCGGCTGCAAGATGTGCCATGGCGTGACGGGGCGCGGCGACGGTGTGGCCAACCTCGGCGCACCGAACATCCGCGGCCTCGACATCACCCGCATTCGCCCCGCGTTGAACGGCGGCGTGCCGGTGATGCAATTCATCAAGCTGAACGATGACGAGATGGAGGCCGTGGCGGCCTACGTCAAGTCGCTCGGCGGCCAGTAGCGCCGCTGCCAGGAAAGGTCACGCACCGTGAACACGTGGAGAGCACGTCGTACCGGCGCCATCACGCTCGCCGTCCTCGCGGCCATCGCGACCAGCGCTGCATGCGGCGGCGGGGCGGCCTCGGACACCCCGGCCTCCCCCGCGAGCACCTCCGCGAGCGCGCCCGCCCCGTCGAGTGCCTCGGGCGGCGCCGCCGCGCCAGCCGCCGCTGCACCCGCAACCGGCGCCGCCGCGTCAGGCGGGGGCGACCCGCTGCTCGCACGCGGGAAGGTGATCTTCGAGAAGGAGGCAGGTGGCGTGGGCTGCGCGGCCTGCCACGGCATGGACGGCAAGGGCAACGGCCCCGCAGGCGTCGCCGCCCCGCCGAACCGCGGACTGGATATCGATCGCGTTCGCACCGCACTCGCGAACGTCGAGTTGATGAAGATCGTGAAGTTGAATGATGCCGACCTCGAGGCCGTGGTCGCATACCTGGCCTACCTCGGCAAGCAGCCGTAGTCTGCTGGGAGGCACCCGATGATCCGGCGATGGCGGGCGCGCGCACGGTGGCTGGTTCTTCCCTCGCTGGCCGCGATTGCGCTCGCCATCGCCGGCTGCGGCCTGGCTCCCGCCAACGCGGGCGCGCGCATCTACCCGGACTCAGAGGCCCCGGCCGTCACCGTCAACATCGACGTGTCGGAGCAGGGCTACGAGCCCATCGACGTTCGCGTGCCCGCGGGCCCGAGCATCCAGCTGATCCTGCGCAACCGCTCGAAGGATGAGTACCACTACCGCGTCCAGGGGCTGGACGCGACGCAGATCCTCTGGCTCGCCCCCAGGGAGGACATGACTCGAGAGGCGGGCGTCACCGACGACGAGCACGGGGCCCATCATGCCAAGGACTTCATCGACTGGCGCGGCACCTCGCCGGGCGGAGTCAAGCCGACATTGACCGAGGTGCATGCGTACGTTGCCGGCACCGGTGTGGATGTCCTGCGCTTCTATGCGCTCAAGCCCGGCACCTACCAGGTCGTCGACCCGCTGCACCCGGCGCTCCACGGCACCCTGACGGTGTTCGTGCCGTGAGCGAGCGGGGCGCGGACCGCTGGGCGGGAGCGGTGCACCCGTTCCGGCTCCGGCTGCCGCCGCGGGGACGCCGGATCTCGCGCGGCCTGGTCGCACTGAGCTCATCGGCGATCCTCGCGGTGTACGCGGCCGGGTACATGGAGACGCGCTTCCCGGACGACCAGCGTGATCTGCAGGCGCTCGCCGCGATCGCCACTGCCGGCCCCGGGCCATCAACGCCCCCTGCGGGCACGGCCCCCGTGGCTCGCCCGACGCCTCCGCCGCTCTCCGAGGCCTCTCCCTACCGCGACGGTGCCTACCCGGGCACCGGCCGGGGCCCCCACGGCACGATCGACGTCGAGGTGGTGATCGAGGGTGGACTCATTGTCTCGGCGGAGATCACGGAGTGCGGCACGCGGTACCCCTGCGACCGCATCGTCTCGCTGCCACCGCAGGTGATCGAGCTGCAGGGGATCATGAACATCACGCGGGTGACTGGCGCCACGGACAGCACGTACGCGTACGTCCGCGCCGTCAACGACGCGCTGCGCAAGGCGGCGCTGTGATCGAGGCAGCCGCCGTCCGCACGGCGCAGCTGCGCGTCTTCATGGACACGGCGGTCCACATGGAGGCGTGGTCACGCGATCCGGAGGCCGCGCGCGCAGCGATCTCCCGGGCGTTCAACTGGTTCCACCTCGTGGAGACCTCGTGCAGCCGTTTTGACAGCACCAGCGAGCTGTCGAGGCTCTCTTCCACCGTCGATGTCCCGGTGCCGGTGAGCGAGCTGCTCTTCCAGCTGCTCCAGGTCGCGCTCGTCATCGCGGAGATCAGCGGCGGGGCGTTCGATCCCACCGTGGGCGACGCCATGGTGCGCGCCGGCTTCCGCTACGCTTACCGGAACGGGGCGTCATCGAGTCCGCGGGGCGCGACGGACAGCGCACCGGCCGGCCGCGTCTCGTATCGCGACATCGTCCTCGATCCGGAGCAGCGCACCGTCACGCTGCGCGCGCCAATGACGCTCGACCTCGGCGCGATCGCGAAGGGCCTCGCCGTCGATCTCGCCAGCCGGGAGCTGCACGCCTTCCCGAACCACATCGTGAACGCCGGCGGCGACATCGTGGCGCGCGGGGCCCCTCCCGGGGAGGCCGCGTGGCCGATGGAGATCCGCGACCCGCTCGCGCCGGACCGTGCCTATCGCGTGCTGCACGTGCGCGACCTGGCGGTGTGCACGTCGGGGGGCTACCTGCGCCGCCGCCCGGACGGCGCCGAGGGGCACCACATCATCGACCGCGCCTCCGGGGGCTCCCCTCGCCTGCTCGCCAGCGCCACCGTCCTCGCCACGAGCGCGGCGGTGGCCGACGCTCTGGCGACGGCGGTGTACGTCCTCGGCCCCGCGCGTGCACTGCCCATGCTCGCGCACTTCGAGGTGGAGGCGCTCCTGATCGATCCCGGCGGCGCGGCCATCGAGACGCCGGGGCTGCGGGCGGCGATCGGGTGAGCGCGTGGGCAACGCGGGGGACGCGGGCCGGGCGCGCGATGGCCTCCATCCGGCACGCGCTGCGATCGCCGAAAGGCTACATGCTGGCCCTCGTGCTGTCGCTCGCCGCGCT
Organism: Dehalococcoidia bacterium; assembly: GCA_041674525.1. Lineage (GTDB taxonomy): Bacteria > Chloroflexota > Dehalococcoidia > UBA2979 > UBA2979 > SHYQ01. The sequence goes on from JBAYVN010000045.1 coordinate 10,394, forward strand.
GGGGTCGGCCGCGACCGGCGCGGGGCAGACGCTCCCCGGGCTCGCCGCGAGCGTGGCGGCGGCAGCCGTCACCGACGTCCTCGCGCGGGCCGCGACACGCCGCGCGTTCGAGTTCCCCGGCGGTGCGATCCTGACCGGGCTCGTGGTCGCGATGATCCTGGATCCGTACGCTCCCGTGCACGTCGCGGCGGTGGCGGCGGCGACCGGCATCGCCGCGAAGCACCTGCTCCGAGCCGGTTCCGCGAACATCTTCAACCCGGCCGTGCTGGGACTCGTGCTGGCGCACCTGCTGTTTGGACAGGGCGAAAGCTGGTGGGGCGCACTCCCCGGCTACGGCGTTCTCGGGCTGCTCGTCGTCCTCCTCCCCGGCATCTGGATCGCGGACTACGTGAACAAGTTGCCGCTGGTGCTCACGTTCCTCGGGACGTACTTCAGCCTGTTCACGCTCACCGGGCTCGGCCCCGCGGGCATCGAGGTCGCCGAGATCTTCCGATCGCCCGGCGTGCACATGGCGGTCTTCTTCGCGTTCTACATGCTCGACGATCCGCCGACGAGCCCGGCGCGCTACCGGGACCAGCTCTGGTACGGCGCGCTAGTGGCCGCGATGGCGTACGCGCTGTTCATGACGACCGGCGTCGTCTATTACCTGGTCGGCGCGCTGCTCGCGGGCAACGTGGCGAACAGCCTGCGCGTGGCGGTTCGAATCCGGCAGCAGCACGCCCCCGGCGCGGCGGCCCAGTAGCGCCTCGTTCCAGCGGGCGTGCCTCGACGCCGCGTGTGCCCGCGACCTGCGCACGGCCCGAGTGGCCACTCGAACGGTGACGCCCGGCGCGGGACGCCGTGCATCGCTAGACGATGCGGTCGCCCGGGATGTTCGGCCAGGAGCTCATCTCGTGGGCCGGCGTCACGGGCGTCGTCGTGCAGACGTACTGCGGCCCGAGCTGGCCGACACGCGTCACGCCCAGCAGGCCCATGGCCGAGCGGAGCTCGTCCTCGAGGATCTCCAGGACGCGGACCAGCCCGTCCTTCCCCGCGGCGGCCAGGCCCCACCCCTGCAGCCGCCCGATCGCGACTGCCGTCGCGCCGAGGGAGAGCGCCTTCAATACATCCGTGCCCCGGTGGATGCCGCCATCGACGACGATCTCGGCGCGGCCGCCCACCGCGGCCACGATCTCGGGCAGGGCGTCGGCGCTCGCGCGCGCGTGGTCGAGTTGCCGACCGCCGTGGTTCGAGACCCAGATCACGCTCGCGCCGTGCTCCACGGCAAGCGCCGCGTCCTCGGCCGTCTGGATGCCCTTCAGCAGGAGCGGCACCCCGGACATCTCGCGGTAGCGGTCGATCGATTCCCAGGTGACCATCGCACCGTACGCGGGCGGCGGCGCCTGGCCGGCTCGCGCAGCGCCGGATGGCGTGTTCGCCCCGATACTCAGCATCGGCCGCTCGCGCCGCGAACCGACCGCCGTGTCGACGGTGATCGTGAGCGCCGAGTACCCGGCGGCCTTCATCCGCCCGATCATCATCCGCTCCCAGTCCCGGTCGCCGCGGATGTAGAGCTGAAGCAGTTTGGTGCTGTCCGGTGCGGCGGAGGCGATCTCCTCCAGCTCGTGCCCCGCGACGGAGCTGACCACCGGTACGGTCCCGAACTCGGCGGTAGCCTCGACGACCGCGCCCGCGCCAGTGGGCGTCAGTTGATCGAGCCCACCGACGGGCGCCGCGATCACCGGGATGCGCAGCCGGTGACCGAGCAGCGTCGTCGAGGTGTCCACGTCCGAGACGTCGACGAGCACGCGCGGCTTGAATGCCAGCCGGTCCCACCCGGCCCGGTTCTGCCGCAGCGCCGTCTCCGACTCGGAGCCACCCACCAGGTAGTCCCACGCGCCCTGCGCCAGGCGCTTCCTGGCCTCGAGGATGATCGGCTCCACCGTCGCGAAGTTGACCGGCACCTTCGTACCTCCCGCGTGCTCACCGCCGCCCCGGCATCTCGCCGGGCGCGGTCATCATACGAGCAGCGGTGACCGCCAGTGCGCCGGGGCCCCGGGAAGGGGGTGCATGCGCGTCGCGGCCGGGGCGATTTCATAGGTCGCCGCCGTCCCCGGGGATGGGCATCCTCGGGGCGCGGTCGGCACGACTCCCGAGTAGGCGCACGGCGAGGGCGAGGCTTCACGCCTCGCCCTCGTCGGGATTCACCGCGAACGGTGGAATGCGCCGCTACGCCCTCGCGGTGCTCGCGGCGGATCGCATCGGACCGTCCATCCCGTGGATGTCGTCGCCGAACGGCCGGTGCAGCGTGCCTTCGAAGTCCATCTCGATGGGCGTCGTGTCCTTGCTGAGCTTCGGCAGCACGTGCTCGGCGACCAGCTCCATCTGCTGCAGCTGGAGCTGCAGGTTGTTCAGCCCCCGGAAGTTGTAGGACGGGAGCCAGATGAGGGCCATGTCCATGCCCAGCGCCTCCTGGTGCCGCAACTGGTCGACGTAGTCGTCCACGAGCGTCAGGTGGTAGTCGGACATGTACACGCGCTCTTCGCCCTCGGCCAGCCGCTCGGGCTGCGAGGTCGGCCGGTCGACGCCGCGCGGCGTGACGCCCTTCGTCACCACCTGGCCGGCTTCCTCGCGGCTGGTGGTGAGATGCGCCCGGTTCATGCACATCTGGAAGGGCCGGCCGGAGCGACCGTTCTCCTTCCAGCGCCGCTCCAGGTCATCGATGTTCGCCTGGTACTTCGCCACCGACTCCGGATCCTTGGTGTTGAAGCCCTCGATGTTCCCCTGGTACATCTTCGCGATGTCACGGCGCGGACCGGGGCCGTGCGACCCGTAGATGATCGGCGGGTACGGCTGCGTGGTGGGCCGCACGGAGATGGTCATGTCCGTGAAGTCCGAGTACTTCCCGTGGAAGGACGCGACCTGGTTCTTCCACAGCTCGCGCATGCACTCCACGTACTCGCGCGTCATCTCGCCGCGCTTCGTGATGTCCAGGCCGAGCGACTTGAACTCGAACTCCTGGTAGCCGGAGCCGGCGCCGATCATCAGGCGCCCACCCGAGAGCGAGTCCAGCGTCGCCACCATCTTCGCCTGCAGCACCGGCGGGCGGTACGGGATCACGTTGATGGCCTGGGTGAGGATGGGCTTCCACCCCTGCGCGTTCGTAACGGCGGCGACGTAGCACATCGCCATGTACTGCTCCATGTAGCCGTTGCCCATGCCGGCGTACTGGGCGCGCGTGATGATCACGTGGTCGACGAAGGACAGGGCATCGAAGCCCAACTCCTTGGCCTTCAGGCAGACGTCCCAGATGGCGTCGTCCCGGAACCATCGTGCGTAGTTCGGCATCATCAGCCCGATCTTCACCGTACTGCCCTTCGACTGCGCAACGCGCCCGCTCCCGCGGAGGTTCGCGCTGCTCGATAGAGATGTCTTCGCCTTGTATCCGAACCGGGGCAGCCGAGTCAACACATCTGTGATATGCCCGGCTGCCCCCCGGTGCCCCGAATCCGGAGTCGGATCGGGACTGCCATCGGCGTGCGTCAGGGCCTACGAGACGTACCCGAGAGCACCCCTCAGCGCGGAGGCCCGTCCCGAGGCCCACGGCCCCACCAGCTGGTCGTAGCCCTGGATGTTCGGCTGCACCAGCGTGTTCGACGGGTACACGCTCAACATGAACATGGCCTGCCACTCGTTGAAGAATTTCTCCAGGAACCCATCCTTCCCGGCGAAGATCTCCTTGCGCTCGTTGAGGTCGAGGGTGATCAGTGCCTTCTCGATCATGGCGTCGGCCTGGGGGTTCGAGAACGCGCCGGCGTTGCGAACGCCCTTCGTGTGGTAGTTCGAGTACGCCTCGGAGCTGATGTCCCGCTGCCCGCCGATGGCGTACGAGACCATCTGGATGTTCTTCTCCGCCTGCGCCTTCGCGAACGACGCGACATCGGTCGCGGTCTTGACCGCGATCTTCATGTTCGGCCACAGGGAAACCATCTGCGACTGGAACCGCAGCGCGTTCTCCTTCGTGGCGTCACTGAACGACCATCCCGGAGAAGTCAGCAGGTCGAAGGTGATCCCCTCGCCCTTCTCGTGCCCGGCGGCCGTCATCAGCTTGACCGCTTCCTCGCGATCCTTGGCCTTCGTGGCCGGGTTGTAGCCCGGCAGCGTCCTGACCTTCTCGTCGCTCCAGGACTCCGGGAAGGAGGAGTGGAGCCCCATGACGTACGCCCAGCCGCTGCCGTGGTAGCCGTCGCCGATCTCCTTGTAGTCGATCGCCAGCTGCATCGCCTTGCGCACGCGGAAGTCACCGAAGGAGCCGTGCTTGAAGTGCGGGCGGAGGTGATACCACGAGATGCCGATGGTCTTGTACAGCAGGGCGTCGGGCCGCGCCTTCAGCACGGTCTGCACGTCCTGCTCCGACCCGGCCGAGAAGGTGGCGAACTGCTTGCTGATGAACCCCGCCAGGTCGGCCCCGCGGTCCGCCGTGACCGTGTTCACGATCTTGTCGAAGTGCGGCTGCCCGGGCTTCCAGTACTCCTTATTCTTCACGTAGACCTCGCGCACGCCCGGGACGAACTCGTCCAGCACGAACGCGGAGAGGCCGGCGAGCTTCAGCGGGTCCTTGAACCCGACCTCCACGACGCCCTTCGGCATCATCATGTTGCGATGATCCACCATGTTGGTGAGGAATGCGCTGGACGGGGCCCGCAGGCTCGCCCGCATGGTGTGCTTGTCGACCGCCTCCAGCTTGTCGATCCCCGTGAACCAGTCGGAGTGCAGGAACGCGGCCTTCGGGATGCCCTCGGCCGCGGCGGTGTTGCCGACCGTCCGGTCCATATTGAAGGCGAGGTCCTCGGCATCGAACTCGCGCCCGTTCCACGGGGGCTTGTTGTGTACCTTCATGCCCTTCCGCACGTGGAAAACGATGTGCGTTGAGTCCGGGACCTCCCACTTCTCCACCAGGTTCGCCTGCGGCTGGCCGGTGTAGGCATCCGCGATCATCGGACCTTCGCTGATGGTCTGCCAGAACGACGTGTTCGTCGTGTGCATGTCCTGCGTCGAGGAGGTCGCGGTGATCGAGGCGGTGTAGGTCCCACCCTCCTTGATCGTTCCCTTCACCACCGGAACGCCGGCACGGCCGGTGGCGGCCGTGGACGGGGTCCCCGCGGCCGGTGTCGCCTGTCCCGGAGCCGCGGGCTTCGGCGTGGCGCCGCATCCCACCAGGGCCGCCCCCGTGAGGCCGAGGCCTGTCACGACGCTACCCCTGATCACACCCCGCCGGCTCACCAGGGCGGAGCGGGGGCTGATCCATACGTTGGAGTCCTGAGCTGTCATCGGTGTTCCCTCCGGAGAGTCAGCGTGCGTCTCATCACGCACGTTATATTGCATGCTACGGCAGCCGCCTGCCCCGTCAAGGTGGACCCGCATGCATGGAACCTCCGCCGAGGTCGATTCTGAGCGGCGCGCGACCGCACGTGCGCTCGTATCCAGCGGCTGCTGCGCGCCTGAGGTGCGCCCGCCCGCAGCGCGAGCGGCATGCCGCTGGATGCCGGATGCCCGGCTATCGACGCCCGGGATAGGATCGATGGGCCGGCGGGGCTGGAGGGGAACCGCAGGTGAGCTGGCACATTGAGCCCGACGACGTCGCGTTCGGCGGCGTGGACGCCGTATCCATCCGCGTCGCCCGCGCGCTGGGGTACCGCAACCCGACCGTGGTCACCACGCAGGCGCCCGTGAGGCTCCCAGAGTTCGGACCGCGCAGGATTCACTCGACGCGTGAGGTGGTCCCCGATCCGCTCCAGGACGACGCCCCCGTGACCGGAGACTGGTTCCTCTCGGCCGGTGAGACGTTCAACCGGATCCATATCTATGGCGACCGGAGCAAGCGCTGACGATCCCGCGCCGCACGGATCGTCGCAGTGATGATGTCGCGAGGGGAGCGTGGGTTCATGCAGTTCCTCCTTTCCTCGCCTGAGATCACGTGCGAGCACTGCATCGCGACGATCCGCGAGGCCACGAACGCCAGCGGCGTCGCTCGGTTCATCTCGGGAGATGCGAACGCGCGCACGTTCGTCGTGGACGTCGAGTCCGGGGCCGCACTGGACCGGATCTCGAGTGCGCTGGCAGAGGCCGGGTATCCCCTCGGCCCCGTGGATGGTCCTGCACCCGACGAGGTGCACGCGGCGAGCGGCCTGCATCCGAACCTCACCACTGACTGGAAACCTGCCGCCTATCGGGTCGAGCGAACCGAGGCGGGCGCCAACGTGAACTACGACTGCTACTGCGGTTGCGACGCGGGGTTCGCGCTCGATCGCTCGCGGGCCGACCCCCCGCCCGAGTCCTGCTGCTGCGGGAACGTCATCCTCGTCGGCCGTGGGGCCGGCGCGGCACTGCCGCCGAAGCTCGAGACACCGGGACGGTTCCGGCTGGATGTGCGGTCGATCACGATGCCCTGGGGACAGCCGATGGAGGTCGCCCTCGCCGTCCCGTCCGAGGCGTGATCGCCGCGGGCCCTGAGGCGATCAGTCGCGAGCGGCGGAGCCCGCCGTGGACGTGCCGGCAACACGCACACCTCCGAGCCGGATGATGCAGGTCCAGCAGCACCTAGTGCGTGTTCACCAACGGCCGTGCCCCCACTCACCCGCACAGGGCCTGCACCCGCCGGGACTCGCCGGCGGAACGAGGCCAATCCCGGCGCCAGCCCACCCGCAAACGTTGACACGGCCAAAAGCGGATCGGCTGCGGCGTACTCGCAGTTGAAGCGATGTGCGAGAATCGGCGACGCGCCGGAGATCACTCCTACACCACTCCTCGGGACGTCATCTGGCATTAGTCTGAGCTCTGGAGGTTCGAGTTACATGAACGCAGTCAAGGATCTGTTGAAGTCCGGCAAGACCGTCGTCGGCACGTCCGGCTCGCCGGCCACCGATGTCCCCTTCCTCGCGGATGCCGGCTTCGACTTCGTGCTCTTCGACACCCAGCATTCGCCCGTGGAGATCAAGCAGCTGGGGCCGTCGGTGCAGGCGATGCGCGGCAAGAAGGCCGCGCCGATCATTCGCGTGAGCGACAACCGCGCGGACCTGATCTGCTTCGCGCTGGACGCCGGCGCGCGGGGCATCATCGCGCCCATGGTCAACACCAAGGAAGAGGCCGCGGCGATGGTGCGGGCCTGCAAGTACTCCCCGCTGGGTGACCGCAGCAACTCCGGCGTCCGCGGCGAGTGGGGCGAGTACAAGAACTACCGCGACTACCTCGACGCCGTGAACAACGAGCTCCTGATCATCCCGATGATCGAGACCAACCAGGCCATCGCCAACCTCGACGAGATCCTCAGCGTCCCGGGGATCGATGTCCTGCTGGTCGGCCCCTCGGACCTCTCGATCGAGCTCGGCGTGCCGCTGGACTACCCGTCCGACACGTACCAGCGCGGGCTGGACAAGATCGCGGCTGCCTGCAAGAACCACGGCGTCGTGCCCGGCATGTACTTCATCCCGCCGGGGATGGACCCCAACTTCTACGTGGACAAGGGCTTCAAATTCTTCACGGTGCCGTGGAACGGCTGGGCCACCGAGGGTGTCAAGAACGGCCTGACGAGCATCAAGCGGTAGTCCTCCGAGGCGCGAGAGGCGCGCTCGCCTCCAGCATGCGAACGAGGAGAAGCCCGCCGAAAGGCGGGCTTCTCTCGTTCGCAGCCACCGGCGGCCGCCTCGGCGGCGCGAGGATCAGGCGTCGCCGAGGTTGGGGACGCGGCCGAGCGCTCCGGAGGCGCGCATCGCCGCGACATCGGACTCGTTGTAGCCCATCTCCAGCAGAACCTCCTCCGTGTGCTCGCCGAGGTGCGGCGCGGGGCGCCGGTACCACGGCAGGGCGGCACTCCCGGACAGGCGGAACGGGCGCCCCACCGCCTCCGTCATCCCGAGACCGGGCTGCTCGAAGGTGGTGACCATGTCATTGGCGATGACCTGCGGGTCGTTAAAGATGTCGTCGATCTCGTTGACGACGCTCGCCGTGTGTCCCGCCGCCTTGAACAGCGCCTCCCACTCCTTCGCTGGCTTCGTCAGGAACTGCCGCGCAAGGATCTCCTCGATCTCCGCGGTGTGATCCAGGCGCCCCTCCGGCGTGAGGAAGCGCGGGTCGCCCACCAGCTCCACCAGCGGGAACGTGTCGCAGAGCGTGTCCCAGCCCCTACGGATGTTGATCGTGGTGTTGAGGACGTATCGCCCGTCTGCGCACAGGTACGCCGCGCGGGGGCCCTCCATGCGGACGGCGCCGCGAGCCGCGACGCCGGCGACGCGGGTCATCTGCAGCGAGTGCAGGGACAGGGCGGTCTGCAGCAGGCTCGTCTCGATCTTCTGACCCACCCCCGTCTGCTCGCGCTCGCGGAGCGCCAGCATCACCGCGAACGACGTCGCCAGCGACGTCGACATGTCGAAGTGGAAGAGCGGCGTGTGGCGCGGGGGCGGGCTGCCGGGCTCCCGGCGGCTGGCGATGTCCCCCACGCGAGCCTGGATCACGATGTCGATGCCGGGCAGGTTCGCCTCCGGGCCCTCGTCCCCGTAGCCCGTCAGCGACACGTAGATCAGGCGCGGGTTGATCGCGGCGAGGTCCTCGTACGCGAACCCGCGCCGCTTTCGCGCATCCACCCGCGTGTTGATGATCAGCACGTCCGCCCACTGGCAGAGCCGGTACGCGGCCTCCTTGCCCGCCGGCGTGGTGATATCCAGCGTCACCGAACGCTTGTTCCGGTTGAATGTCAGGAACGAGAGGCTGACATCGGTCGAGTCGACCAGCGTCATGGTGCGGGCGGAGTCCCCGTCAGGCGGCTCGATCTTGATGACCTCTGCGCCCTGGTCGGCCATGAGCATGGCCGTAAACGGCCCGGCGTACACGGTGCAGAAGTCGACGACTCGAATGTCCGACAGGGGCAAGGGCATGGTTCACTCCTCGGCAGGGGCCTCTGGCAACTGGTTCCGGTACGGGGCGCCGGTCCGCCAGCGAGCAGCCGGCTCGGCTGCCGCAGTCTACAACGTCTGCCGGCGTCAGCCAGCGGGTGCGCCGTCGAGAGGCGCCAATCGCGGTCCCGACCCATCGCGGGATCAGGCGCTGAGCGCCTCAGGGTTGACGAGGTGCGCCGGCGGCAGACCGGCGAGCGCCGCGAGCAGGCCCTCCACTGCGAGGTGGGCCATGCGGAGGCGCGTCTCCCCGGTCGCGCTCCCGAGGTGGGGCGCGATCGTGAGGTGCGGCGCGGCGAGCAGCGGATCACCGGCCGGCAGTGGCTCCGGGGTGGTCACGTCCAGCGCCGCCCCGGCGATGACGCCCGCGCCGAGCGCCCGGATCAACGCCGGCTGGTCGACCACACCACCGCGGGTGGTGTTCACGAAGATGGCGTGGGGCTGCATCCTCGCGAAGAAGCCCGCGTCGCACATGCCTTCGGTCTCCGGGGTCAGGGGGACGTGCATCGAGACAAAGTCGGACTGCGTGAGGAGGTCGTCCAGTCCGGCGTAGGCGCCGGGGAACCCCGGCACCTCGCGCCGGCCGTGGTACAGGATCCGCATGCCGAAGCCCTGGGCGCGCCGGGCAACGGTCGCGCCGATGCGCCCCGGACCG
>JBAYVN010000046.1:0-19181 GCA_041674525.1 Dehalococcoidia bacterium
ACGAACGAGACGTTCTTCGAGGACGTGCGCGTGCCGGCCTCCTGCCTGCTGGGCGAGGAGAACAACGGCTGGAACCTGAGCGCGATGGGTCTGAACCTCGACCGCGTCGGCGCCTCGCGCTACCTGATCTCCGTGCGCCGCGACGAGGACATCGTGAACTGGGTGAAGGACCCGAAGAACGCCGCGCTGGCCGAGCACATCAAGGACAACCCGTCCGCCCGTGACCGCATCGCCGAGGTGTGGACGGAGGCGCAGGTCTGCCGGCTGATGACGCTACGCAGCATGTCGATCGTGGAGCACAACGGGAAGTTCACGTACGAGGGCAGCGCCGAGAAGGTGTGGGCTCCCGAGCACGGCGTGAAGACCACCGAGACCATCGCGCAGCTCCTGGGCCCGTACTGCCAGCTCCTCAACGGCGCCGAAGACGCCATCGAGAGCGGCCTGTACGCGCACAACGTGATGGGCGCATTCCAGTCCGGGATCAACCACGGCAGCACGCAGATCATGCGTGACCAGGTCGCCCTGCGCGGCCTGGGGCTCCCGCGCAGTCGGTAGCCGTTCGTGCGATTCAGGCACGCGGCCCGCGGGTCGCGTGCCACATTCTCGAAGCGAGTCCGCTAAAAGGGCTCCCGAGAACCAGTGTGAGGCGGAGGGACCGGTCACTTGGATATCTTGCTGAACGAAGAAGAACAGATGGTGCGCGACTCAGCGCGGAGTGTGCTCGAGTCCGAGTGCACCACGGCTCTCGCCCGTGCCATGGAGAAGGATGCACTGGGCTACCCGCCCGCGCTGTGGAAGCAAATCGCTGACCTCGGTTGGGTCGGCATGTGCCTCCCGGAGGCGTACGGCGGCCAGGGCATGGCGCTCACCTACCTCGGTCTGATCATCGAGGAGATGGGCCGGGCCATGGCCCCCCTGCCGCTGCTCAGCACCGCCGTCCCGGCGATGACGATCGCGGAGTTCGCCCCCGACGCCCTGAAGCAGTCGGTCCTGCCCGCGGTCAGCTCCGGCGACCTGATCCTGACCTTCGCGTACCAGGAGCGCGACGCGCGCCTGAACCCGGACGCCATCAAGACCACCGCGGTGCTGGACGGCGACAACTACGTCGTCAACGGCACGAAGATGTTCGTCGACAACAGCAACGTTGCCGGCAAGGTCCTGGCGGTCGTTCGCACTGAGCCCGGCTCCACTGGCCGCAACGGCCTGGGGCTGCTGCTCATCGACATGAACGCCTCAGGCGTGAAGCAGACCCTCGAGGTCACCACCGCCAAGGACAAGCAGGGTCGCGTCGACTTCACGAACGTGCGAGTGCCGAAGGCCAACCTCGTGGCCGCCGGCTGGGCGCCGATCGAGAAGATGCTCGATGTCGCCACCGCGCTCCTCGTCGTGCAGATGGAGGGCTGCGCCCGCAAGGACGCGGAGATCACCATCGCCTACGCGAAGGAGCGTGTCGCGTTCGGTCGTCCGATCGGCGCGTTCCAGTCCGTCGCGCACATGCTCGCGGACGCCATCATGTGGTGCGACGGCGCGCAGCTCCTCGGGTACGAGGCGCTGTGGGCGCTGGCGAACCGCGGCAACGCGGGCCTTGAGGTGTCGCAGGCGAAGTCCTTCGCGAACGACCGGCTGGTGCCGGCCGTGCGCATCGGCCAGCAGATTCACGGTGGCATCGGGTTTATGATGGAATTCGACATCGCCCTGTACTACCGGCGCGTCGCGGCCTGGAGCATGCGGCTCGGGACCTCGTTCGAGCACCGGGCTCGCATTGCGGCTGCACTGATTGACCAGCCGGGCAAGGTTCGTCTCGGGGAGCCCATCGCCACCCTGTAGCGGTGTCGGCAGAGCCCGTGGTTGACAGGAGAAGTACGTATGGCAATCGATCCGGTCTGCGGGAAAGAAATCGACGAAGCTGTGGTCCGCGCCCAGACGGGAATGACGGAGCACGGCGCGTCCGAGGTTGACCCGGCGCAGGGCACGCGCCGCTTCCACGAGGGGAAGTGGTACTACTTCGACAGCGTGGACTGCCGGTTCAAGTTCATGGCGAACCCCGCGGCGTACATCAAGTAGTCATATCATCGCCATCGGGGCGGGCAGCAATGCCCGCCCCGATGCGCGTCACTCGCCCATCGCGCCGAGTCCTCGGTCCGGCGGGCAGGCTCGACGGGTTTGGCGGCCCCTCATCTCCATCGTGCCTACCGCCCTGTGGGGAGGCCATCGATGCGGGAACGTTCCCCCTCCTGACCGAGGTGCACGGCCCCATCCAGGGGTGAGTCCCGGACGACAATCCCGTTGACAATATCTGTAATATTGCACCCCGGGCACGCTGTATGGCAGGACAGCCAGAGCTCACCGGGGGGTTCCCGCCTGACGGGGCACGAGGGCGCCTCAGCCCCTCGTGACAGGCGGAGCGCCAGGACCGCGGAAGGGACCTTGGTGCTGGTCCATCCGGCGGGCGAGCAGCACTGAGGGAAGTCAGACATGGCAGAAGCGAAGCAGCTCTACTTCGAAGACGTGAACATCGGTGACGAGGTCACGCCGCTGGTGAAAGGCCCCATGAGCCCCGCGCACCTGATGCGCTGGAGCTCCGCGATCGAGAACTGGCACCGGATCCACTACGACGAAGTGTTCTCCAAGGAGCACGACAAGCTCCCGGACCGGTTAGTGAACGGTTCGTGGAAGCAGCACGTCATGTGCCAGATGATGAAGGACTGGGTTGGCCTGGGCGGGTGGCTCTGGAAGATCGGCTTCCAGTACCGCGGCATGGACATCGTCAACGACACCGTGACCGCCTGGGGCAAGGTCACGGACAAGCGCCAGGTGGGCGACTACGGGATCGTCGAGTGCGAGATCGGCCTCGCGAACCAGCGCGGCGGAAACGGTACACCCGGTACCGCGACCGTCGTCCTGCCGGTCCGCGGAGGCGAGGCGATCCCGTACCCGTTCGTCCCGCCGCAAGAGTAAAGGCGTAGACTGCCGGGCGTCGCACGGGACCTCCCGGGCGATCGCCAGCGGCCTCGCGTAAGCAGTAGCAAGGAAGACTCTCATGGCACGACAATGGGCCAAGGTCGAAATCGGCGAAGAGACGATGCGGGAAGGGATGCAGATCGAGGATAAGGACATCCCCGTAGCCGACAAGATCCGGCTGCTGGATGCCCTCTCCAAGACCGGCATCAAGAACATCAACGTCGGCTCCTTCGTCAGCCCGACGTACACCCCGCAGATGGCGAAGATCGACGAGATCGTCACCGGCTTCCACCCGGAGCCCGGTGTCCGGTACACCGCGCTGGCGCTCAACGAGCGCGGCGTGCAGCGCGCGCGCGAGTACTCGCCGCCGCTGACCATCGGTCGCGGCAACCCCTCGCTGGGTGTGCACATGTGCGACGTCTTCATCCGGCGCAACGCCAACCGCAGCCAGGCCGATGAGATCGGGCGCTGGCCGGGCACCGTCGCCGCGGCGAAGGAAGCTGGCGCCAAGGAAGCCGGCATCGGCTGCAACGCCTCGTGGGGCTCCAACTTCACGGGCGAGGTCGCGATGGAGGACCGCTTCGCGATCCTCGAGCGCGAGCACAAGCTGTGGGACGAGGCCGGCATCAAGGTCACCTCGATCTCCCTCGGTGACCCCATGGGCTGGTGCCGCCCGTGGATCGTCAAGGACGACATCATCGAGGTGAAGAAGCGCTGGCCGGACATCGTCAACTGGCGGTTCCACTTCCACAACGGTCGCGGCCTCGCGCTGTCGTGCACGTACGCCGCGCTCGACGCCCTTGAGGCGAAGGACACGCTGCACATCGACACCGCGCTCGGCGGCATCGGTGGCTGCCCGTACTGCGGCTCCGGTCGCGGCATGGGCATGGCGCCCACCGAGGACGTGGTCAACATGCTCAACGAGATGGGCATCGAGACCGGCGTCGACATCTACAAGGTGATCGAGTGTGAGTGGCTGCTCGAGGAGATCCTCGGCCGCCCGCTCGTCGGGATGGTCAGCAAGGTCGGGCCGATGCCTCGCGGCAAGAAGCTCTACGACCCGAACCTCCCGTTCATCGAGACCTTCCAGCACGCGAAGCACTTCCTGCTCGGCCCGACCGTGTACGAGGGTGCCATCTCGCCGTGGGCGAAGCCGATCGAGAGCGAGCAGTTGAACGCGCTGCGCGCGGCGGGCAAGGCATAGTCGCCACGCTCGCTATCCGCTCGTGATCCAACCGGCCGGTGGAGCTTGCTCCACCGGCCGGTTGACTTGTGCGCCTGCGCCGAGGGAGCGCGCTACGGCTTCGGGCGCTCCAGGAGCACCACGGCACCCATCCCCAGGTACCGGTCGCGCAGGTTCCAGTCGTAGCTCCGGTACGCGAGCTTGGCGCCCGTCCCCGCCAGCGCCTTCACCGCGTACTCCACGCACGCGTCGTCCGAGACGGCCAGCGGGTGCAGGGGGTTCAGGTTGCGGTCGATCGTGAGGTCCGAGGGGCCCCACGAAATGCAGTCCACGCCCGGAGCAGCCAGGCGCGGGATGTTGCAGATCGCCTGGATCGACTCCACCTGCATCCACAGGACGCCGAAGTTGTTCCACCACGACGTGTAGTCGGGGATCCCCGATCGCTCGCCCGACCCCACGCGCGCCGCGCCGCCCCAGCTGCGCTTGCCCTGCGGGCGGTAGTACGTGAAGTCCACCGCGTCACGCACCGTCTCTTCTTCCTCAGTCTGCGGAACCTCGATGATCGTCGGGCCCAGGTCGAACCAGTTGCCCACCTGGAACGCGTACCGCGTGTGCTTGATGCGGAAGTGGACGGGGATCCCCAGCTCCTGCGCCGCGGTGCACAGCGAGACCAGGTTCGATTCGTTCAGCGGCCCGTGCTGGCTATCGACGGAGATGAAGTTGTACGCCGGGTCCTTCGCGAAGATCTGCTCGATCTGCGCCTTCGTCGCGGTCATGGGCAGGGACACCCCGATCGTCGGGTCGCCGCGCCGGATGCGTTCCTTGAGGTTGGCCTCGCCAGTCATTCGTCCTCCTGTGGCGCCCTGCTCGCGATGTCGTGCGCACCGCTCGAGTCGCAGCCCGGCGTAAGATACATCGCCGCGCCGGGTCCGGTGCGCCCGGACACGCGCCGGCCACGGGCCGAGCCCCGAACACCCCGCGGCGCGCCGCCGAGGGTCGCGCTCGAACGTGTGAGCGAATGCCGGCAGTCGGCGCAGCCCGGCGGGCTCGGGTGCGGGAACCATCCCTGCGCCGGAAGCGTCATCATTCGTGCAGGGCACGAATGGGGAACACGATGAGCACGCGCACGCGGATCCTCTCGTCCATGATTGCCGTCGCGTTGCTGGCGGTCACGGCCGTCACCTTCGGTCCTCGGGCCGCGGCGCAGACGCCAGCGCCGGGGATCGCGCCGGGCGAGGGACCGTTCGTCCCGACGCCCGTCTTCAGTTCCGGCGGTCTCGCGCTCGTCGTCTACATGGGCAGCACGATCGACGGCCTCGAGGCTGCCGCGGGAACGGCCGGCGCTACCGGCGTCTGGGTGCAGGACCGGCAGGGTGTGTTCCAGCTGCTGCCGGTGCGCGGCCCCGCGTTCCTGCGCAGCGGGTTCGAGGCGGCGATCCCCAGCATCAGCGGCCTCACGCCCGTGATCCTCGTGCGCTCGGCGGAGCCACCACCGATCACCCTCGACCAGCACGGCTCCACGGTCACCCTGCACGTCGGCGACCGTGTGCTGCTGATGCTCGGCGAGACGTACACGTGGACGGTGGACCCGCTGGACACGAACGTGGTCCGCCGCGTCCCCGGGATCGCGGTCATCCGCGGGGCTCAGGGCGTATATGAGGCGGTCGGCGTCGGCTCGACCGATCTCTCCGCCACGGGCGATCCGCTATGCCGGCAGGCCGTGCCCGCGTGCGCGCAGCCCTCGCGCCTGTTCCGCGTGCACCTCGTCGTCGCGCCCTGAGCGACGACAAGGTGACGCACGCGGACCCGAGGCTGCGCTACCGCTGTTGCGACATCAGCACCAGCGCACCGCCGGCGGACGACGGGTGGATCACCTGCAGCCCGGCGATCGGCTCGGGCAGGCGCACGCCGCGCGCCCGCATCTCCGCGGCGGTCTGCTCGACGTCGTCGACGCTCAGGCTGAACAGGTAGATCCCGTCGCCGTTCTTCGCCAGGCGCTGTGCCCAGGGGCCGTTCTCATCCGTCGGCGTGATGATCTCGATGTTCTGCCCGTTGCCGAAGTCGATGTGCGCGGCCTTGTAGCCGCGGCCCGGCGTCGGCGGGCTGAAACGCACCTGGTCGGTGCCGAAGATCTTCTTGTACTGCTCGATCGTCCCTTCCCAGTCCCTGACCAGGATGGTGACGTGGTCCAGCCCCGTGATCATTGCGTGTCCCTCCCGGACGGCCGTCGCGGGCACGTGCCCGCAACGGAATGCCGTGATGGTACGCGGGGCGGGCAAGCCGCTCCCCGCATGGCACGCGGCCCGGCGGGGGAAAGCGCGACGCCGCCCGTCGGGCGGCGTCGCTGCGCGGTGATCGAGGCACCTGGAGGGCGAGGGGCCGCTGCCCTACGGGCGCGGGTCCGGCGTCGTGCGGAGGTATGGCTTGACCTCCGTGTAGCCCTTCGGGAAGAGCGTGTCGGCCTCCTCGTTCTTGACGGCCGGGAGCACCACCACGTCGTCGCCCGGCCTCCAGTTGACCGGGGTCGCCACGCGGTATCCGTCCGTGAGCTGGAGCGAGTCGATGACGCGCAGGATCTCGTCGAAGTTCCGGCCGGTCGAGGCCGGGTACGTCAGCGTCAGGCGGACGGTGCCCTTCGGGTCGATGATGAACACCGAGCGCACCGTGGAGGTGGCGGCGGCCTCTCCCTGGATCATGTCGTAGAGCGTGGCGACCTTGCGATCGGCGTCGGCGAGCAGCGGAAAGTTCAGGGCCTCGCCCTGCGTCTCCTTGATGTCGCCCACCCACTTCTCGTGCGAATCGATGGGATCCACGCTCAGGCCGATCGGCTTCACGTTGCGGCGGTCGAACTCCGGCTTCAGCCTGGCGACCTGGCCGAGCTCCGTGGTGCACACCGGCGTGAAGTCGGCGGGGTGCGAGAAGAGGATCGCCCAGCTGTCGCCCTTCCACGCGGAGAAGTGGATGGGCCCCTCGGTCGAGGCCTGCGTGAAGTCTGGTGCGGCATCACCCAGTCGAATGGTCATTGAGGCACTCCCGTGGTGTGCGGAAACTAATCCAACGAAACTTGAGTGGATTAGTCGTATTTAACAGCGCTGCTCGCGAAGACGTCAAGGCGCCGCGAGTCGAGCTCACGGGCTTCGCGAGGCGCTAGCGGTCCGCCTGCGGCACCCGCCAGTTGACTACCGCCGAGTAGTTGCGGCGCGGTGGCAGCAGGATCTCGCCCGAGGGCATCCTGTAGTGCTCCTGCAGGAGCGTGCGCAGGCGCGCCTCGGCGGGCGATCCCTGCTGCGTCCAGTAGCGCCACCGGGTCTGCTCCAGGGCGTCGTCCAGGCTCACCGGGCGGCCGGCCCGAACGGGGTACGTCACCACCTCGAAGCGGCGTCCCAGCGCGCCCAGCACCGCGAGGAACTCGCGCAGCCCCGGAAGCGCGTGCGGCGATTCGCCATACAGCCCCTCCCAGACCGCGGTGTCGGGTGTGCTCGGCGCCCGGTCGGAGAGCAGCACGACGCACTCCCGCCGCGTGCGCGCCTCCATCGCCGCCAGGAATCCCTGCAGGTCGTCGGCGTCGTACAGCACGTTCGCCGCCAGACACACGTCACCGGCCGGCGCGTCCGCGTCCGCCGGGGGAGGCCAGTGCAGGTCCACGACCTCGATGTTCGCGCACCCCTCCGTCTTCGCCGCCTCGCCCAGCACGCCGCGCATCGCGGGCGACGGCTCGATGGCGACGACGCGCGCCACGCTGCGGCTCAGCGGCACCGCGAACCTCCCGCCCCCGGCGCCGATGTCCAGCCACGTGTCCTCGGGTCGGGCGAGCTGGACCAGGCGCGCCACCTCGTCCGCCTCCATGGCGCCGGGCCGGAAGCCGTTGGCGCGCTCCTCCCAGAAGTCCTCGCCGGGCATGGCCGTGCGCAGCCGCTCCACCTGCATCCGGTTCGCGAGGACCAGGGTGGTGTAGGCCGTGAAGGCCTCGGCCGCCCCGGGGCGGAGCCGGTTGGATGCTTCCTCTGGGGTCATGGCGTGCCTCCGTGCCCATCTTCTCGCGTTCGCGCCCGCGCGGCGATGCGCGAGGTGCGCGCTCTTGCGGCTGCCGCACGCCGGTGCTATCGTCCCGAATACTCACACAGTGAGTATTCCTCGTGCAAGTATGGACGCCGGCAGGTATGGACGCCGGCAGGTGTGGACGCCGGCAGGTGTGGACGCCGGCAAGCATGGACACCGGCAAGCATGGACACCGGCAAGCATGGACACCGGCAAGCATGGACACCGGCAAGCATGGACACCGGGAGGCTGCCGTGCCGCCATTGCCTCGCCTGCGGGACAACGCCGATCCCGGCACCGGGCCCATCCCCGCAGATCACCGCCCCGCAGAACTGAGTCCCGCACAGTACGCCATCCTGGGGCTCCTGTACGACCAGCCCACGCACGGCTACGGGCTGCAGCGCGCCTTCGCCGCCGGCGGGGAGCTCGCGGACGTAGCGCAGATCGGGCAGCCCGCGCTCTACGCCGCGCTGAAGGAGCTCGTCGCACGCGCCCTGATTGCCGGGCAGGAGGAGCGCGAGGGCGCCCGCCCGCTGCGCACCACGTACGCACTCACGCCGCGCGGGGAGGCGTCGCTCCTCGACTGGCTCCGCCAGCCCGTGCCCCGCCTGCGCCAGGTCCGTCTCGACTTCCTGCTGAAGGTCTACTTCGCGCGCCGCCGGGGCGTGCGCGTGGTCCGCGCGCTCGTCGATGCGCAGATCCGCGTCTGCCACGACTACCTCGCCCGCCTCGAGGAGCGCGCGGCGCAGCTGTCGCCGGACGACTTCGCGTACCTCGTCGTGGAGTCACGGACGACCGCGGCGCGCAGCACGCTCGACTGGCTGCACGCGTACCGCCGGCGGCTCTAGCCGGCGCGCGGGCACGGCAGGGTCGGCCGGTGCACACAGTCCGGTTGGTTTCACGCGGCTCAACGCAGGAGGACACGAGATGATGCCGATGTACCGACGATGGCACAAGCATCTCGCGGGAGCGCTGCTGCTGTCCATGCTCGCAGGTCCAGCGTGCACCAACGGCGGGAGGGTGCAGACGAGCACGGCCCCCACTCCTTCACAAACCCCCACGTCGAGTGCAACGGTGTCAGCCCCGAACGACACTCGCTCCGTCTTGACCGGGGCTGGATCTGGAGAGCACAGGAGTGCCACGATCAAGGTCGCCGCGGCTTCCGATCTGCGGAGCGTCATGACCCGCATGCAGCCAGACATCGAGCGCCAGTGCGACACGAGACTCACGTTCATCTTCGGATCGTCCGGGCAACTGGCGACGCAGATTGCCGGCGGTGCGGACTTCGGCCTACTGCTTTCGGCTGACGCGCAGTACCCGGCCGATCTCGTGAAGGCTGGCCTCGTGGTACCGAATGGCACGGCTTCGTACGGGCTCGGACGCATAGCCCTCGCGACGCGTGCTGGCCTGGAGCCGGTGATCGATCTCAATGGCCTGGTGCGGCCGGACATCAAGAGGATTGCGATCGCCAATCCGGACCACGCGCCGTACGGTCGCGCCGCGGAGCAGGCGCTGCGGAAGGCCGGCGTATACGATCAGATCAAGAATCGGCTGGTGCTCGGGGAGAACATCCGCCAGACCACGGACTACGTCGAGCAAGGGAACGCCGATGCAGCCATCGTGGCCTACGCGCTCGTGATCAACGGCTCCCCGGCGAGGTTCTCCCTGATCGATTCGGCGATGCATCTGCCGATCGAGCAGGGTGGCGCGGTGGTGAACGGGACCGGAGCCGAGTTGAGCGGGCGCTGTGTGCTCCAGTACATCCTCGAGCCGGCCGGACAGGCCGCGCTCAGGCAGTTCGGGTTCGAGGCCGTCAAGCGTTGACTTTCTCAGGTGTCAGTTGGGACGTGTTCCGAGTGTCGGCGGAGGTAACGGGCCTCGCGACGGTGCTCTGTGTGGTTGTGGGCATACCGCTCGCGTGGCGGATCGCCCGCTCGCGGCCGGCCACAGCGAGTATCTTGTCGTCCTTCGCGATGCTCCCGCTGGTGCTTCCGCCAACCGCAATCGGGTACTACGTGCTGTATGGGCTCGGACGGCAGAGTGCATTTGGGCGATTCCTGGGTGATGACCTCGGCGTTCGTCTGGTGTTCACCTGGCCTGGCGCGGCGATCGCGGCAGCGATCGTGTCGCTCCCGCTGGTCGTTCGTACCGCACAGGCAGGCTTCGAACAGATCGATCCCGATCTCCTTGCCGTGGCCCACACCATGTCCAGTCCACGAAGGGTGTTCTGGCGTGTCGCCGTGCCACTGGCCTGGCCATCACTCGCCGCCGCTGCGGTGATTGGCTTCGCGAGGAATCTGGGCGAGTTTGGCGCGACGATCATCGTGGCGAGCAACATTCCCGGCGAGACACGGACGATTCCGGCCGCGATCTACGACGCGACTCAGGCGGGCAACCCGGCACTCGCCAACACGCTTGCTGCTCTCACGCTGCTGATCGGGGTCCTGCTGCTCTCGATACTCGCCTGGCTGCTCCACCGGATGCCGCGGACGAGGCGAACGTGAGCCTGAACGCCCTCATCTCCCGCCGTCTGCGCGACTTCGCGCTCAGCGTTGAGGTGCACGCTGATCGCGGAGAACTCGTCGCGCTCTTCGGACACTCGGGATCGGGGAAGAGCATGACGTTGCGGTGCATCGCCGGCCTGGAGCGCCCGGATGCTGGTCGCGTCGAGCTCAACGGTCGTGCCGTCTTTGATGCGGACGGTCGTGTGAACGTCGCTCCACACCTGCGCAACATCGGTCTGGTCGTGCAGCAGTACGCGCTGTTCCCTCACCTCACAGCCGCCGAGAACATCGCGTACAGCCTCGTCGGGTGGAGTCGCGCCGCGCGCGCGCAGCGCGTCGAGGAGCTGCTGTCGCTGCTCAGCCTGGGCGGTCTCGGCGGACGATGGCCGCGCCAGCTCTCGGGGGGGCAGCAGCAGCGCGTCGCGCTCGCCCGCGCGCTCGCGAGGCCCGTGGACGCGCTGCTGTTGGACGAGCCGTTCTCTGCGCTGGACGAGACCCTGCGCGGCGACCTGCGCGCGGAGCTCCTGCGCCTGCGGCGCGATTTGGAAGTGCCGGTGATCTTCGTCACGCACGATCTGCGCGAGGCCCACCTGCTGGGCGATCGCATCGCGGTGCTGGACGCCGGGCGCGTCCTCCAGTTCGCCCGGCGCGAGGAGGTGTTCCTCCGCCCGCGGTCGCGTCGCGTCGCCGAGCTCACGGGCGTTCGCAACATCTTCGAGGGCCGCGTGGGCGACGATGGTTGCGTCCGCGTGCGCGGGTTGTCGCTCCGCGTCGACGCGGCGGGCCCGCACGGGGCGTCAGTCGACCTCGCGATCCGCGCGGAGCGCTGCAACCTCCGGCGCCTGGACCCGGAGGCGCCGCTCCCCGAGAACTGCTTCGTCGCGAACGTCGTCGGTGACCTCGCCTTCGGCAACACGCATTCGCTCCGCCTCGACCCCGAGGGCGCTGGGCCCTCCGTGGAGATCGAGGTGGCCTCGCGTCCGTACGAGGTGCTGGGCGTCGCGACGCGCCGCCGGTGGGTGGTGGAGCTTCCCCCGGCCGATCTGCACGTGATGATGCGGGAGTAGCGCACGGCAAGTGCGCGCCCATGCGGGCACATGCCGTGATCCGGCCGCTGGACGTGTTCGCTAGCGGCGCGGGCCCTCGAAGACGCAGGTGAAGGTCACACCGCTGCCGGTGGAGACGCGGTGGTGCACATCGCCCGGCACCACGAAGCGCGCGCCCGGGACCAGCGGGTGGCCCTCGTCGCCGTCGAGGTAGAGGACGCCGCGTCCCTCGGTGCCGATGTAGACCTCGGGCCACGGGTGGGAGTGCCCCTTCGTGGCCTGTCCCGGGTGGAGCACCGTTTCCGAAAGGGTGTACGAGCCGATCTCCATGTCACGGATGCGGTAGCGCTCGTCGTCGATGACCTCGCGCCATTCGAGTTCGGTCAGCGTGGGGTTCATGCGTTCTCCTGTCGAGGGGAGGCGGTGACGGGGATGTCAGCGGTCTGCAGGACCAGCCCCACCGGGGCCGAGCGCCGGTTCTTCTCGGCGACGTTGTAGACGAGACCCCTTCCGGAGGCGAGGCGCCACTGGGCGTGGAGCGCGGGGAGGCTCGCCCAGAAGAAGGTGATGATCATCATCGCGGGCCACATCGCGTACTGGCCGATCAGGTGCCGGAAGCGCACGTGCTCCGGCCGCGGGGGACGCGTGCGCCCCTCGAAGGCGATCATCGCGAACAGCGGGATGATGCAGAGCGCGACGAGCAGGCCGACGAGGTTGAGCCACATCCATGGCTCCATCACGCCGTCCTTCGTGCCGATGTTCATCCAGCCGGAGAGCGTCAGGGCGTTCTCCGGGTGCCACCCGGGGCCCGGCACGCTGAAGGCCTTGTGCGTCCACCAGTGCGGCATCGGCGCGCCCAGCGCGGCGAACTTCGTGGGGATCAGGATGCCCAGGCTGACCAGGTACCACTGCGCGAACCAGAACGTGTGCACCTTCGTCACCGTGGTCGCGATCAGGATGCCGCGCGCCCGGCTCAGCCGCGTGCCCTTCGCGAACGCGGCGCGCCACGCGTACGGGATGTCGCTGGCGCCCCAGGCGTGACGCTTCGACTGCTCGTAGTGCGCGAGGAGCGTCTTGCCGTATTTCTCGGTGAGCACGCAGTCGTTGCCCAGCGGGAGGTACAGCGCCTCCACGTGGACGCGGTCGCCCAGGGAGTAGCAGCACTTCATGTAGATGTGCCAGTCCTCCGGGATGACCTCCTCGTCCCAGTAGTCCACCGTGTGCAGCATCTCCCACGACAGCGAGTAGCACGATGTCGGGAACTTCAGGCTGAGCGGCAGTACGAGGTTGGCCGTGCGGTTGATGCCCGAGAGGCCGTCCGGGATGCGCAGCGGTGCGGGAATGTCCCAGATGTTGTTGCTGTTGAAGATCGTCGGCTGCCAGAACGTCCGGTAGCGGTCGCGCGCCGTCAGGAAGAGGTAGTTGAGCGCGGCGAAGTGCCGCGGGTGGAAGAGCGCGTCCGCATCGCACGAGGTGATGGTGTATCGGCGGATGTCGTCGTGCCCGTCCTCGATCAGCCGAGAGAACGCCTCACGCGCCGCCCACGCCTCGTTGGAGCCCTTGCCGGGCGTATCGCCGGGCAGGCCATGCGGGTGGAACGTGGCGAACATGTCGCCGAGCTTCGAGGCGAAGCGCTCGACGATGCGTGCGGCCTTCTCGTCAGCGCCCGGCTCGCGGGCCTCCATGGCCAGCACCACGACGACCTGCTTCGCGTTCGCCTGGTCGGCGATCGCCTCCACCGTGCGCGAGAGGCTCGCCTCGTCCTCCTTGTAGTTGGGGATGATGACGATGTGCCGCGGCCAGTCCCACGGCTCGACGGCCGCACGATCCTCGCGCTGGCCGCGCCAGTCCTCGAACTTCGCGGCCCAGTCGATGCGCTCCCACCGGCGGATGCGGCGGAGGCCGACCCACACGGCGACGGCGACGGAGTACGAGCGCAGCACCCAGTAGGTGAAGAAGATCGTCAGGCCCACGGCGAGCCAGGCGGCCGTGGGGCGCGTGAGCGGCGCCCAGAACACCGTGCTGGCAAGCAGCACCGAGATCACCAGGGGCACGGAGTTGCCGATGCGGACGCCCCACTCCGTGGACGCCTCGATTGAGGGGGACGGAACCATCTCCGGGACGCCACTCATCGAGGGCGACACAGAGGTGAGGCGCGGCGTTTCGGGGGGGCGGGCTGTAGTAGTCAGGAAAGCCCTCTTCGGGTTTTCCTCCGGTGCCGACGGGGTTAGCTGACGGGCTACGGGTGGAGGTCCCGCATCCCCGCGCGCGCCTCACGGCGTCCGCGGGTGATTACGCCCCGGGTAACTGGTTCCCCCGCTCCTCGTTCCAAAGAGGACTAGGCTAGCCTGCGTGTTGCGCTCGATCTTACGGGATCCCATGTTGCGGCGCCATGCCCCCCGCCCCCGGCGGCGCACCGGAGGCGTTGCGGGGTAGCGGGCGGGATGCCGGGCCCGCGAGGCCCCCGCGTTACCTCGCCTGCGCCGCCGCCGCCAGCACGCGCTCCTGTTCGTTGGACGGCAGCGGGGCGTAGTGGTCGAAGCGAATGCGGAACGACCCCCGCCCGTGGCTGATCGCACGCAGGTCGGAGGCATAACGCTGGACCGTGGCCAGCGGTGCGAGCGCACTCACGACGCTGGTGTCCCCGCGCGAGTCGACCGACTGGACGGAGCCTCGACGTGACGTAATGTCACCCATCAGGTCGCCGAGGATGTCGCTGGGGACCTCGATGGTGAGGGCCATGATCGGCTCCAGCAGGGCCGGGCGCGCCGCCAGCACGGCCTCTTTCAGGGCGTGACCGGCGGCAGTCTTGAACGCCATCTCGGAGGAGTCCACCGCGTGGGCGGAGCCATCGAGGAGCGTCACTCGCAGGTCGACGACGGGCGAGCCCGAGAGCGGGCCGTTGACCATCGCCTCGTGCACGCCGGCCTCCACGGCCGGGATGAACTGCCGGGGCACGGCGCCGCCGACCACCTGCTCGGCGAACTCAAAGCCCGCGCCCGGCGTCAGCGGCTCCACGCGGATCACCACGTGCGCGAACTGCCCGTGGCCGCCGGTCTGCTTCTTGTGGCGGTACTCCTGGTCGGCCTTTCCCGCGATCGTCTCCCGGTACGGGACGCGCGGGAGATCCAGGTCGACGGCGATGTTGTAGTTCTTCTGCAACCGCGACGCCGCGATCGCCGCCTGCGCATCGCCCAGGGTCAGCACGATGATCTCCCCGGTGTCCGGGTCGCGATCGATGCCGAGCGTGGGGTCCTGCTCGCGCAGGCGGTGGAGGGCGTTCGAGAGCCGGTCCACGTCCTCCTTGCTGTGCGGGTGGAGGGCGCTCCGGAACGTGGGGACGGGCAGCGGCATCGGCGCGAGCGCGGGCACGCGGGCCCCGCCCTCCACCAGCACGTCGCCCGTCGCGGTATGGGCCAGCTTCGGGATCGCCCCCACGTCGCCCGCCACGAGGGCGGGCACCTCGATCTCGTCCTTGCCGCGCATCACGAAGAGGTGCGAGGCGCGCTCGTCCGCGCCGGCGCGCACGTTGCGCATCGCGGCGTTGGTGGCGAGGCGTCCGGAGACGACCTTCACCACGGAGAGGTGGCCGATGAACGGGTCCACCACCGTCTTCAGCACGCGGGCGACCGCGGGGCCGTCCGGAGCGGTGACGAACGGGTCGCCGTCGGTGGCGTGCGCCCGGCCGAGGGGCGAGGGCCCGGCGTCCACGATCAGGTCCAGCAGCGCGGAGACGCCAGTGCCGTCGAGGGGCGAGACGGCGATCACGGGGATCAGCGCACCCGAGCGGATGGCCCCGATGACGACCTCGTGCAACTCCCCCGCGGGGATCGGCGTGCCCTCCAGGTACTCGGTGAGCAGGTGGTCGGAGGACTCCGCGGCCGTCTCGATCAACTGCTCGCGCTCAGCCTCCGCCTCACCGTCGAGGGCGACCTCGACGGTCGAGAGATCGAGCACCCCGTGCCCGCCGGCGACAGGGATGTCCAGCGCGACCACGTGCGATCCAAAGCGCGCGCGCAGCGCCGCCAGCGTGCGGGCGAAGCTCGTGGACTCGCGGTCCAGGTGCGTGACCGCGAACACCCGCGCGCGAACGCCGGCCAGGTCCAGGTGCCGCCAGCCCACCTCGGTGCCGGGCTGGATGCCGCTCACGGCGTCGATGACCACGACGCCCATCTCAGCGCCTGCGGCGCCGGCGGCTACTTCGCCCTCGAAGTCTGGAAAGCCGGGGGTGTCCAGGAGGTTGATGCGGTGACCGCGCGTCTCGATGGCGATCGGGGTCATCGCGATCGAGTAGCCGTGCGACCGTTCCTGCTCGTCGTAGTCGGAAACGGTGTTCCCGTCCTCGACGCGCCCGGCGCGGGAGATGGCGCCGGTGGCCAGCAGGGCCGCCTCCGCCATCGTTGTCTTGCCGGCCCGGCTGTGGCCCACCAGCACGACGTTTCGCAGATCATCGGGCGCGTACGCGTTCATGCGCGTTTCCCCCTTACCGCTGCCCGATGCTACGCCCGCGGCATGCGCATGACAACGACCGGATTGCCGACTTGCGCTGCGCGAATTGCCCACCGCGACCGGGATCCGCCCGGGGGCGCCCGCCTTCCGCGCGGGGGGCTTGCCGCCTAGGGCCGCGCCGCCTGGGGCCGCGCTGCGCCCGGCCGGAGTTCGGCGGTGAGCACCTCGCGCAGGTCCGCGTGGCGAAACGCGAACCCGAGGTCATGCAGCCGCCCGGGGACGGCGCGCTGGCCCGCGAGCAGGAGCTCGTCCGCGCGGCCTGCGCCCAGCGCGAGCCGCAACACGAACGCCGGCACCGGCATGAACGATGGGCGGCGCAGCACCTGCCCGAGCGTGCGCGAGAATGCACGGTTGGTCACCGGCTCCGGCGCCACGAGGTTCACCGGTCCGCTCGCGCGCTCGTCCTGGAGCAGCAGCGTGAGCGCGCCGACCGTGTCGTCCAGGGAGATCCACGGGAGCCACTGCTGCCCGCTGCCGATCGGGCCCCCGGCGCCGAGGCGGAATGGCAGGGCCATCTGTCGCAGCGCGCCGCCGTGCCGGGACAGCACGACACCGAAGCGCGCTGAGACCACCCGCACGCCAAATGCCGAGGCACGCTGCGCCTCGGCCTCCCAGTCGCGCACTAGCGACGCCAGGAACCCGGCGCCGATGGGGGCCGACTCGTCCAGCACGCGGTCGCCGCCGTCGCCGTAATAGCCGACCCCGGACGCCACGATGAACACGCGTGGCCTGCGTTCGAGCGCCGACATCGCATCTACCAGCAGCCGGGTGGAGTCCACGCGGCTGCTGCGGATCGCCTCGCGGCGTGCGGTTGTCCAGCGCGCCGTCCCGATGGAGGCCCCGGCCAGGTGCACCACAGCGTCGGCGCCCCGCAGCGCGTCGGGCGCCACCCAGTCGCTCGCGATGTCGTACTGCCCGCCCTCCGCCTGGTTCCCCCGGCGCAGCGCACGGACCTCGTGGCCGGCGTCCACGAGGTTGGCGCCCAGCGCGGAGCCGATCAGCCCCGTGGCCCCCGTGATGGCAATCAGCATGGCGGCACTTCTTCCTGCGGCACCCGGGCACCCGGCACTCGGCCTTCCGGACGGCACCGGGCGTGTCGCGGCTCACCGCGTTACGTGACTGATTATCGCGTGCGATCGCGTGATCTTGCTGTCGGGGGCGCCGGGGCTGCCCGTGCTGCGGCTCGGTGGGGGCCTGCTCGCCGGCGCGCTCGTCGGTGGATGCGCGGGGGCGAGAGTTGCGGTGCGCGCGTGGGGAGCGCTGCCGCGCGCCGCGGACGGCGCGGCGCGGGCGGGGTGGTGCAGGCGGGCCGGGGGCCGCTAGGCGGCGCGCAGGCGGTCGATCAGGGTGCGCACCACGTTCACGTTCGCGTCGATGGCCGCGCTCGCCGTGGCGAGGGGTGCGCGGGTGTCGCCGGGGATGTGCATCTCGAGGTGCCGCAGGATCAGGCCAACGGCGACGAGGTCCTGGAGCAGCCCGTCACGGATCTCCTCGGACAGGACGACCGGCTCGGCGTTGGTGGCAAACGTCTGGGTCATGTTCTGGCCTCCCGGCACTCGCACTGTCGTCCGCTTTCATACTTATTGACGGGCGAGGGGGCCGTTTTCATACACATTCCCGGTCGGTGGAAACCCTGATCTCTCTCCCGTTTTCCGCCGCCGACGCTCCGAAACCCCTCTGGCCCGTGCGTGCTGGCCCGACCTCGCGCGAGGCTCTCCCCGTCCCGGTGGCGCGCTAGCGAGGCGTGGGAGGGAGCGTCGCCCCGCCGCGGGCCGCCCACGTGGCGAGCAGCGACGGCGGCATCTCGCCCAGCGCGACGTGCCCGTCCGTGTCGACGCACCCGCGTGCGGGATCCATCGCCGGGTGGTCACGCGCCACGGCATCCACGCGGAACCAGGTGCACCGCGGGAACGCGCTCGTCTCCAGGTGCATCACCGTGCGCGCGTCCACGTCCTCGTCCTGCCCGGCCATGTGCACCGGGAACTCGCCGCACTTCGAGGGTCGCTCGCGGTCGTGGATGCCGCAGAGGCCGCGCCCGTCGTGCTGGGGACGGAACGCCGAGCACCGGAACGGGGTCGGTGTGGCGTCAGAGTCGTCGCCGGGGCGCCAGTCGCGGTCGCGCCAGCCGGCATCCGTGCCGTTGCGCGCGATGGGGATGATCAGCGGCGTCCCGCTCATCAGCATGCGGTACTGGTCGCGCGGCAGCGCGCCCCACGTCCAGAAGCCGCCTGTGCGGCTGGAATCGCAGCAGTCGCCGCACCCGTTGCACTCCAGGGCGCGCGCATCCGCCAGTGTCAGGTAGCGCCGCTGCGGGGTCCCGGTCACGCAGGCCCGCCGAGGGCGGCGTCCACGATCGGCCCCAGCGAGGGCTCGCCCGCGTCGGCGTACTCGTACCGTGCGCGCACCACCGGGCGGTCGAGGCGCAGCAGCGCCGCGAGATCGATCGGCGTGCCGGCGACGATCACCTCGGCGGGGCTGGCGTTGATCGTGGCGCGGAGCTCCGCGAGTTGCTCGTCGCCGTAGCCGAGCGCGGGCAGCACCGCGCCGAGGTGCGGGAAACGGGCGAAGGCTTCGGCGATGCCCGGCGTGGCGTACGGGCGCGGATCGATGATCTCGGCGCCCGCCTCGCGCGCGGCGACGTAGCCCGCGCCGAAGGCCATGCCGCCGTGCGTCAGCGTGGGGCCGTCGTCGACCACCAGGACACGACGCCCGCGCACCGCCTCCGGGTCGTCCAGCGTCACCGGGGAGGCCGAGCGCACCACGGTGGCACGCGGGTTCAGGCGCCGCGCCTCGGCCTGGGTGGTGGCGATCTGCTCTGCCGTGGCGGCGTTGGTCTTCGTGATCACGATCACGTCCGCCATGCGCAGCACCGTCTCGCCGGGGTGGTAGCGATTGGCCTGTCCCGGGCGCAGCGCGTCGATCAGCGCCAGGTGCAGGGTG
>JBAYVN010000047.1:0-19080 GCA_041674525.1 Dehalococcoidia bacterium
ACGCATGCGGATGCCGACCGCGTCGTGGATCGCGTTCGCCACCGCGCCCATCGGCCCGACGATCGGAGTCTCGCCGATGCCGCGCACGCCCAGCGGGTGTCCGGGGTTCGGCACCTCCACGAGGACGGTGTCGATCATCGGGAGATCGAGGGCCGTGGGCATGCGGTAGTCGAGCAGGCTGTTGTTGCGCAGCACGCCCTGCTCGTCGTAGCAGTACTCCTCCATGAGCGCCATGCCGATGCCCTGCGCCACGCCGCCCTGGATCTGCCCCTCGGCGTACGAGGGATGCAGCGCGCACCCCACGTCCTGCACGCAGGTGTAGCGCAGGATCGTCACCTTCCCGGTCTCCGGATCGACCTCGACGTCCACGAGGTGCCCGGCATACGTGGGGCCGCCGGTCGCTCCGCCCGTGTCGATGTGGCCGCTGATAATCCCGCCGGTGCCCTGCATCTGCGCCGCGATCTGCTTGAGCGGTAGGCGGCGCTCCTTCCCATCCTCGGCCGGCGGGCCGATCAGCTCCGCGCCGGGCCCGTAGACGACCTGCGAACGGTCCACGCCCCAGATGCTGGCGGCGCGGTCGATCATGCGCTCGCGGATCTGCTCGGCGACGCGCACGATGCTCGCCGATGTCCCCGAAGCGGTCCCGCTGCCCCCGGTGTTGTTCGTGTAGCCGATTGAGTCCGTGTCCACGGTGCGCGTGCGCACGTCCTCGTACGGGATGTCCAGCACCTCGGCCATGGCCATCGCCTCAGCGGCGCGCAGGCCGCCGATGTCCACGGCGCCCGCGTTCAGCAGCACGCTCCCGTCCGTGTTCACGCTGGCGTTGATGCTGTGCGCGCCGGAGCCGGCGTTCCAGAAGCCGATCGCCACGCCCCGCCCGCGGTTGGGCCCGATGAGCTCGGAGCGGTAGTGGGCGCTGTTCCGAATGCGCTCCATCACCTCCACGTTGCCGTTCGGGCCGAGCACGACGCCGTTGGGGCGTCGCGTCCCTTCGCGCGCCGCGTTCTTCAGGCGCAGGTCCATGGGGTCCATGTCCAGCCGCTCGGCCAGCTCGTCCACGAGCGACTCGAGCGCGAACGTGGGCGCGGGGACGCCCGGCGCGCGGTACGCGGCGTTGCGCGGGCGGTTCACCACCACGTCGTAGCCGTCCATCTTCACGTTCGGGACTTGGTAGGGGCCGAACGTGCTGTTGACGCCGCCGCCCACGGAGGAGCCCGGGAACGCGCCTGCCTCGTACGCCATCCACATCTGCGCGGCGACGAACGTGCCGTCGCGCTTCGCGCCCAGCCGGGCGCGGATGTACGTCCCGGCCGTGGGGCCGGTCGCCTCGATCACCTCGGCGCGCGTCATGGTGAGCTTGACGGGCTTCCCGGTCTTCTTCGCGAGCATCGCCGCCAGCGGCTCGCAGTAGATGCGGTTCTTGCCGCCGAAGCCGCCGCCGATCTCCATGGGCACCACGCGGATCCGCGAGGGTGGCATCTGCAGGATCGTGGCGAGGGGATCGCGGACGATCGCGAACGACCCCTGCGAGCTGGAGTAGATCGTCAGGCTGTCGTCCGTCGTCCACACCGCCGTCGCCGTGTGCGGCTCGATGTACCCCTGGTGGAACGTCCCCGTGTGGAACTCGTGCTCCACGATCACGTCCGCGGCCCCGAACCCCGCCTCGACGTCGCCCGTGGTCACCTCGAGGTGGCTCGCGATGTTCGTGGGCTGGTCGCCGGCGTGCGGCCTGCCCAGCGGCTCGGCGGTGCGCAGCTCGGGGTGCAGGATGGGCGCGTCGAAGGCCATCGCCTGTTCCGCGGTCAGTACCGGCGGGAGCACCTCGTACTCGACGTCGATCAGATCGAGCGCGTCCTCGGCGATGTGCGGACTGGTCGCCGCGACGGCCGCGACCACGTGCCCGAAGAACAGCGCCTTCTCCACCGCGATGAAGTTGCCGATCACGTAACGTCGAGGGAAGTTGCCGCCACGGCCGGCGCCCGCCGGCGCCACGCTGCTCGCGTCCGGGAAGTCGGCGCTGGTCACCACCGCCTCCACGCCGGGGAGCGCGAGCGCCTTCGAGGCGTCGATGCGCTTGATGATGGCGTGCGCGTGCGGGCTGCGCTTCAGGCGCGCGTGCAGCATCTGCGGGAGATCGATGTCCGCGCCGTACTGCGCGGTCCCGGTCACCTTCTCGAAGCCGTCCGGCCGCACCGGTCGCGTGCCGATCACCTGGTAGGGCCGCTCGGTCGTCGTCACGTGGTTCCACCTTCCTGTCGCGGCGAGTACCGGAGTATAGGCCCGCCGGGGAGGGGGTGCGGGCACCTCGTACGGCCGTGCACGGGCCCCAGCCGGTCTACCCGGCGGGCTTGCCGCGGACGATGAGGTCGGGGCGCGGATGCGCGTTGTGCGTCGCCTCGCATCCCGCGCACACGAAGTTCTCGCAGGCCTCGCAGGCCTGCACCGTCGATGAGCCGCAGTGCATGCAGACCCCGGCGCGCGTGGTTTCCCGGTACGTGGGCATGCCGTGATGGTAGCGCAGCGCCGGGCGACACCGTGCTCTGTCCCCCCGCGGCGCGTTGCCTTCCCGGTGCGCCGCACCCGCCGCGCGACGTACGCTGTCGCCGCCGCCCGGCGCACGTGCCCGGTGCACGCTCCGCCGCGAGGCCATGACAGGAGGCTCCCGTGACCGCGAACCCCGCCGATCGACCGCCGCTGGAGCCCATTCCGGCGTTTCGCGTCTACACCGGCCCCGATGGCGAGACGCACGTCGATCGGTTCGCGTTTCCCCTCGGCCTGGGATCACCATCGCTGTCCGCGCTCGTCCCCGTGGAAGGCGTGATCTTCCGTCGCACGACGGCGGATCTCGATGCGGCGTTCCACCCGGCGCCCCAGCGTCAGTTTGTGATCACGATCCAGGGCGAAGGGGAGATCCTCACGAGCGACGGCACCACGCTGCCGCTGGGCCCCGGCACCATCGTGCTCGTGGAGGACACCGCAGCCACGGGCGGGCGCGGTCACATCACGCGCGGGAGAGGCACCGCCGACCGGTTGTCGCTGTTCATCCCCGTGCCCGACAGCTGGGTGCCTCCAACGGGCTAGCGCGTCGCCTCTGCGGCGATGATCTGGCGATGATGTGGAGACCGGCGCCAGATCTGCGATCGGCGCCCCGGTCGCGGAGCGTTCGGTGTCGCGGCGTGTCAGGGTGGGGGGAACTCGGCGGGCCGCAGGACGTGGACGTCCGTGGTGCCTTCGCGGCCACGCAGCGTCAGCGTCCTCCGCTCCAGGCCCGGGTACGCATGCTCCACGGAGGCGTACAGGTCCTCGCTCAGCAGGAGCTCGCCGGCGGCCGCCTGCGCCTGGATGCGTGCGGCGGCGTTCACCGTGTCGCCGAGGGCCGTGACCGCGTTCGAGCCGGCAGCGCCGACCTTGCCGACGAACGCGGGCCCCGCGTGCACGCCCACAGCCAGCGGCAGCCACGGCTCCTGCCCCGGGGTGTAGCCCACGGCACGCAGCAGCCCGATCCCTGAGTTCACCGAGCGCGTGCGGTAGTCGGCGCCCATCGCGGGGATGAAGAGCGCCATCAGCTCGTCGCCGACGAACTTGTCGATCCACCCCTGCTCCTCGGTCACCATGACGCGCGACGACGCCCGGTAGAAGCGGTCGAGGAGTGCCGCGTACTCAGTCGCCCCCAGGCGTTCCGCGATGGTGGTGGATCCGCGGATGTCCGCGAACAGGATGGCTGTGTCGACCTCGGCGCCGCCGGCGGGCATCACGTCCTCGCACATGTTGCAAACGTTCGGGCTCATCCGCGAGGGACGGTACCCGGTGAATGTGCGCAGGAGCGTCCCCCCCAGGCCCTGGAACGGCTGCGCGCACACGATGCATCGCGGCTCAGCAGGGAGGAACGCCCAGCGACCGCGGTGGCCGTGCAGCAGCACATCGCGCCACATCGCCTCGTGGGGGTTGTCTGCAGATCCGGTCGACGATGTCGACGTCACGGCCGCCTCCCGTTCTCGCGCGCTGCGGAGTGTACGACAGCCAGGGTGTGCCACGGCGCGCCCGCGAGGAGTGCACGCGAGCCTTCTGACAATGTGCGCGGCAAGTGTAAAAGGGCGGTTCCGAACCTGCGCAAATGCCCCGCGCGGTGCGTAGATGGCCGTTCGCCGTCCCGGGCCCGTTCGTATCATCGTCCATGCGGCGGCGCAGGGAGGCGACGAATGAACGAGTCTCACAGGCCCGTGCACCGCTCGATGCACCGGCGAGGGCTGCTTGCAGTCCTGCCGGCGTTGGCCGCGCTCGCGGCGTTTGCGCTGCTCGCGTCGCCGGCCACCGCGGGGAAGCCACAGCTCGAGGGGCCGTCCTGCACCTCGCCCTCCGCCGGGCAGACCGCGTGTCAGTCGACGCTCCCCGCGCACGGCCCGGCGCCCGCGCTGGTGTTCGAGACGCTGCGCGCGTGCAACGGCGTGACTCTGCTATACGGGCCCACCTCAAGCGTGCATGAGAAGGGCGACCTGGTGACGTTCGAGTTCCCCGCGCTGGGGACGTACCTCATCGCGGGTTACGCGAAGAACGGACGCCTGCTCTTCGAGGGCTCAGCCACGACGTGCTGACACCAGGTGCCGACCTCACGTGCTGACCGGTGCCGGTGCGATGCGCGCCAGAGCGCGCGTCACTCGATGCGCGCGAGGAGCCGCAGGAGGCCGTCGAGGATCGTGAGCGGGTGTGGGGGGCAGCCGGGGACATAGAGGTCGACGGGTACGGTTCCGCCGGCACCATCGTTCGCCTCGGCGTGGCCGAGGTACGGGCCGCCACTGATCGCGCAGGCGCCGACCGCGATCACCACCCGCGGGTCCGGGAGCGCCTCGTACGTCGTGCGCAGCGCTTCGCGCATGTGGTCCGTCACCGGCCCCGTGATCAGGAGGCCGTCCGCGTGTCGCGGCGAGGCGACGAACTGGATCCCGAAGCGGCCGAGGTCGTAGACCAGCGTGTTGAGCACCGCCACGTCGGCCTCGCACGCGTTGCAGCCACCCGCGCTCACCTGGCGCAGCTGCAGCGACCGGCCGAAGAGGCGGCGCGCCTCGCGGTCCAACGCCTCCGCGCGCGGCATGACCTCGTCACCCTGCAGCACCAGGGCGGCGCGGTCGCGCGCCGCCATGCGGTACTCCGGGGACATCGCGATGCCGCCGGTCGGGCAGGCGGTTGCGCAGTCTCCGCAGAAGAGACAGCGTCCGAGGTCCAGGCTCAGGGGGGCGGTCGTGATCGCCCCGGTCGGGCAGGCATCCGCGCAGGCGCGACACCCGTCAGTGCACATCGCGGGTTGCAGCACGGGCAGCCCGCGGAAGCGGGCCGGCAGCCCCGGCGCGGCGGGGGGAAACGCCATCGTGCGATGTCCCTGGCGGATGCGTGCCTGGATCGCCTTGATCATCGATCGTCGTCCCTGCCGCGTGTGCCCTCGATACCGTGTGTGCCGGCCCTGCGATGCGTGCCGCCGGTGCCTGGTGCGTGCGCGGTCACAGGTCGTGCCCGCAGTACGAGAGGTTGAAGCTCTTGTTGGTGAGCGGGAAGTCGGAGATCGCCTGCCCGCGCATGGCGTACGCCAGTCCGAACCAGTTGTGGAACGACGGATCGACGATGCGGTACGCGGCGAACCGCCCGCGCTCGTCCGTCAGCGCCACGTGACAGATCTCGCCGCGCCACCCTTCCACCATCGCGACCGCGAGGTGATCCGGGGCGAGCTCGCCGATCGCCGCGAGCACGGGACCGGCCGCCTCCTCCTGCAATCCGTGCAGCAGCGCGCGCACGAGGTTGCACGAAGCCTCGATCTCCTGCGCGCGCACGGTGGCGCGGGCGAAGACATCGCCGCCGCGGTGCGTCGCCGGGATGAACGGCGCACGGCGGTACACGCCGGTCGGGAAGTCGGCACGGGCGTCGCGCGGGAGGCCTGCGGCGCGTGCCGCGACGCCGACGATGCCGAGATCGAGGCACGCGTCCGCCCGCAGCGGTCCGGTGCCCTCGAAGCGCGAGCGGACGGAGGCGGACTCCCACAGCAACGACACGGCGCCGCGCGCATCCGCCTCGGCGCGGTCGAGTCGCGCGAGGAGATCGGCGGCCATCTCCGCATCGACATCGAAGGCCGTGCCCCCGGGGCGCACGAGTCCGCGCCCAAAGCGGCTCCCGCACACCGTCGCGCTGAGGTTCAGGAACTCGCCCCGGATGCGCCCGCAGAAGGCGGCGGTGGGGAGGTACCCCACATCCCCCGACAGCATCCCCAGGTCGCCGACGTGGTTGGCCAGGCGCTCCAGCTCCAGCGCGAGCGCGCGTACCGCCTCCGCGCGGCGGGGCGTCTCGATTCCCGCGAGCGCCTCCACGTTCTGCGCGTACGCCGTGGCGTGGCCGATGCTGGTGTCGCCAGCGAGGGTCTCCGCGTAGCTCACGGAGCGCAGGTCCGGTCCGCCACGCAGGGCCCGCTCTACGCCGCGGTGCTGATACCCCAGCGAGATCTCCAGGTGCAGGACCTCCTCCCCGTACGCCTGGAAGCGGAAGTGCCCGGGCTCGATGATCCCCGCGTGGACCGGGCCCACGGCGACCTCGTGCGCGTCGCGTCCCCCCAGGCGGAAGTAGTCCGTCACGCCGGGGACCGCGCCGGTGCCGTTGAAGCGGAGGGGCTTGAGCCACGGGTGGCCCGCCGGCTCGATGCCGCTCGACTCCGCGATCTCGCGCTCGAACCAGTGCGCCTGCGGACAGTCAGGCGTGAGCGCGGGATAGCGATCGCCGGGGATCGTGGACACCGCGGCCAGGCGGTGGGCGTCCGGGTCCGCGAGGATCGCGTACAGCTGCCGCTCTGACTGCTCCGGGCCCGCGAACAGGGCGGCGAGGCGCTGCCCCGAGCGCACCGCGTCCAGCACGGACGCGCGGAACGCGGCCATGCCCAGTACCGGGACCTCCGCGCGCGGGATGGCGCTGGCCACATCGAATGCGCGCGGGGGCATCACGCGCCCCCGATCGATCGGGCCGCCTCGTGCGCGACCGCGGCGAGCGCGCCCGGGACGTACACGCCCAGCGTGAGCGCGATCACCGCCAGCACCGCCGACGGCAGCACCGCCAGCCAGGCCTCGCGCTCTCGCGGGTGCGCCGACGGCCCCTGCGTCATGCCGATGAACACCGCCGCCATGCCGACGAATACCACCCCGAGCAGGCCGAGGTACCACGCCGTCACCAGCCACCGGCCACCCTCGATCGCCGCGCGGAGGATGGTGAACTCGCTCAGGAACGCGCCGAAGGGCGGCGTCCCGGTGATCGCGAGGAACCCGGCGAACCAGAGTGCGCCGGAGATGGGCAGGCGGCGCTTGAGCCCGCGCACGTCGCCGACCTCCTTCGTCTGGTACGCGCCGAGGATGTTCCCGGCGACGAGGAACAGCAGCGCCTTCGCGACGGAGTGGTTCACCTCGTGCAGCATCGCGCCGAAGACGCCCGCGCCGCCCATCGCGACGCCCGTGGCAATGATCCCCATGTGCTCCACGCTGGAGTAGGCCAGCATCCGCTTGTAGTCGCGCTGCGCCACGATGAAGGCGGCGGCCACGGCCATGGAGGTGAATCCGAACAGCAGCAGCAGCTCGCGCGCGTAGTCGCCGAGGCCGGCGGCGGTCATCACCTGCAGCAGGCGCAGGATGCCCAGGAAGGCCGTGTTCAGCAGCGCCCCCGAGAGCAGCGCGGACACCACGGACGGCGCCTCGCTGTGCGCGTCGGGCAGCCACGTGTGCATCGGCGCGAGTCCCACCTTCGTGCCGTAGCCGACGAGGAAGGCGATGAACGCGGCCTTCAGCCAGCCCGCGTTGAGCAGACCCGCCAGCCGCGTGTACGACTCGACCAGCGCGGTGCCCGT
This sequence comes from Dehalococcoidia bacterium, assembly GCA_041674525.1. Taxonomy (GTDB): domain Bacteria; phylum Chloroflexota; class Dehalococcoidia; order UBA2979; family UBA2979; genus SHYQ01. The sequence continues at coordinate 7,865 of JBAYVN010000047.1, forward strand.
CACGCCGCCCGTGAGCGCGGCGGCCGCCAGGAAGAACGTTCCCAGCAGCGCCACGGCGATCCCCACGGATCCGATCACCAGGTACTTCCACGTCGCCTCCAGCGAGCGCTCGTGGCGGTGGAAGTAGAGCAGCGGCGCGCTGGTGAGGGTCGTCGCCTCGATCGCCACCCAGACGAGGCCGAAGTGGTGGGCGACCGCGGTCAGGCTCATCGCGGCGAGGAAGAAGAGCAGCGCGCCGATGAACACCGCCTCCGGCTCGTTCGCGAACAGGCGGCCGCGCTCGAAGAAGTCCGGCCGCACGCCCTCGCCCTCCCGAGCGAGGTAGCCGACGGCGTAGATCGACGCCACCAGGAAGAGCACGCTCGCGATCGTGATCACGATCAGGCCCAGCGCATCCACGCCGATCCACTCGCCGAGGACCGGAGCGGGGCGCGCCAGCCACCATGACCCCACGATCGCCGTGTGCAGCACCGCGGTGAGCACCAGCAGCGCGCGCCGCGCGGGCGTGGAGCGCAGCAGGAAGGCCAGCGCCCCGGCGCCGGCAGGCAAGAGCACCGCGGCGATCGGCATCTCAGTCCCTCAACGCGCTCAGCTGGTCGACCTCGATGTGGTCGAACTCGTGGTTGATGTGCACGATCGCGATGCCCATCACGAAGACCGCGACGAACACGTCGAGCAGCACGCCGAGCTCGACCAGGAGCGGCTGCTGCTCGGCCACGGCGAGACCGAACGTGGCGATCCCGTTCTCCAGCACGATGTAGCCGAGCACCTGTCCGAGCGCGATGCGCCGGGTGACGAGCAGCAGCAGCCCCGCGAACGTCGTGAACAGCCCGACCGCGACGACGAGCGCGTCGATGTCGGGCGTCAGCGTCACTCGATCGGAGAGCCAGACCGCCACCCCGAGCGCGGTCACGCCGCCCGCCAGCGAGAACGGATAGCTCACGAAGGGATCCGGCTCCTGCTGCACACGCGCCTCGTGCTGTGCGCGGCTCAGCAGCCACGGGAAGAGCGCGCTCTTCAGCAGCACCGTCCCCCCGCCGAGCGCGATCGAGCGCATCGTCACGCCCTCGTGCCCGTCGAGGAAGGCGATGGCGCCCAGCAGCAGTCCCTGGATGGCGACCAGGCGGATACCGGTGGCGATCCGGCTCGTTGCGAGCATGGCGAGGCTCGAGAGCACCAGCAGGCCCGCGGCGGTATCGACGAGGAAGCGCTGATCGATCATCGCAGCCCCAGGATCAGCGCCACGCCGGCGAGCGCGCTGCCTGCGAAGAGCAGGCTGGGCACCGCCGCCATGCGCAGGCGCGCCATCGTCGACTCGACGATCCCCGTGACGGCCGCGACGCCGGCGATGCCCGCCAGCGCGAGCGCGTACGCGGCCCACGGCGAGGCGGCGGGCTGAGGCACGGCGAGCCCGACGATCAGCGCGCCGAGCACCCAGAGCTTCAGCGCGGCCGCGTAATGGATGAACGCCAGGTCGGGGCCGCTGTGGTCCAGCACCATCACCTCGTGCACCATCGTGAGTTCCAGGTGGGTGGCCGGATCGTCCACGGGGATGCGCGCGTTCTCCGCGAGGTACACCACGAACAGCGCACCGATGACCAGCGTGGTCGTCGCGGCGGCCGTCTCGACCCGGTGCGGGTGCAGGAACGTGGACAGCGAGCCGCCCCCCGCCTTGCGCATCACGGCCACCAGGCCGAGGATCAGCGCCGGCTCCATGATCGCGGAGAAGGCGGATTCGCGGCTCGCGCCCATGCCCTCGAAGGACGAGCCGGTGTCGAGCGCCGCGACGATCGTGGCCGCCCGCGCGAGCGCGAGCACGTACGCGAACACGATGATGTCGCCGCGGAACGCGAGCACCGCGGGCGATCCCCCGAACGGGACCAGGAGCAGCGCCGTCAGCACCGCCGCGAGCCCCACCGTGGGCCCCATGCGGAACAGCCACGTCGTGGTGTCACCGTAGACCGCGGACTTCCGGAGCAGCTTCGCGATGTCGTAGTACGGCTGCAGCAGCGGCGCGCCTCGGCGCCCCGCGAAGATCGCCTTCACCCGCGTGATGATCGAGGGCAACAGTGGAGCGAGGACCAGCGCGGTGGCCACGTGCAGGAACGGCATGAACGACGTGAACGGCATGGCGGTCATCCGTGGAAGCCCAGCTTCCACACCAGCAGCAGCAGCAGTGTCGCGGCGATGTTGACCAGGTACAGCTGGATCCGGCCGTGCTGCATCCAGCGCAGGTTGAGCGCGATCCACCGCACGCCGCGGAACGCCGGTACGAAGACGTACTCCCGGAACAGCCCGGGCGTCTCGATCGCGAACCGCTGCGCGCTCGGGAAGTACGCGGGGGGAACGCCCCCCTCGCGCTGCTGCCCCAGCACGCGGCTCAGCAGCCCCGTCAGCGGCTGCACGAAGGACGCGCCCGAGTACTGCATGCTCGGCGCCGGCGCGAGGTAGGCCGTGGACCACACCGGACCGCGGCGCACGCTCCGCCCGGCAAGCAGGCGGGCGCGCAGGACCGACAGCAACACGGTGAAGCACACGAGGATCGCGGCGACGGCGGTCACGCGCGTCAGCACCCCCGCTGCGCCGACGGTGGCCACCGCGACGTCCGCCCGCGCGAGCTGCGCGACGGCCGGCTCGAGGGCGCGGATCATGAGCATCGGCACGAGGCCGATCACCACGCACGCCGCGGCGAGGATGAGCATCACGGTGCGCATCGCCGGTCCGGACTCATGCGCGTGCGCGGCAGCCTCGCTGCGCGGCTCGCCGGTGAACGCCAGCGCCGCCCGGAGGTACGTCGCCGCGACGAGCCCGCCGATGAGCGCCAGCCCGAGGATCGCGGCGAGCATCGCGACGGCCATCCTGCGATCCCCGCCCCCGACGCCCTCCAGCGCGGCGCTGTAGAGCAGGAACTCGCTGGCGAAGCCGTTGAGCGGCGGCAGCGCGGCGATCGCCGCCGCTCCGATCAGGAACAGGCCCCCCGTCCACGGCATGCGCTTCAGGAGCCCGCCGAGCACATCGAGGTTGCGCTCCCCCGTGGCGTGCAGCACGGAGCCTGCGCCCAGGAACAGCAGGCCCTTGAAGAGCGCGTGGTTCAGCACGTGCAGCAGCGCCCCGCTGAACCCCAGCGCGGCGACCATCGGCGCGTCGTGCTGCACCCCCACCACGCCGATGCCGACGCCGAGCACGATCACGCCGAGGTTCTCGATGCTGCTGTCCGCCAGCAGGCGCTTCAGATCGCGCTGCGCGATCGCGAACACGATCCCGAACAGGCCGGACAGCAGGCCGCTGCTGATCAGCAGCCAGCCGGTCCACGACGGCAGCACAGGCAGCAGCGTGAGCACGCGCAGCAGGCCGTAGATCCCCGTCTTCAGCATCGCGCCGGAGAGCACGGCAGAGACGTGCGACGGTGCGGCCGGGTGCGCGGCCGGGAGCCACACGTGACCGGGGACGAGCCCCGCCTTGGTGCCGAATCCCGCCAGCGCCAGCAGCACCACGGCTGCGGCGGCGGGCCCGCCCGCGGTGGCGCCTCGCAGCTGAGCGAAGTCGAGCGTCTCAGCCCCGGTTCCGGGGGCCCCGCCTCCGAGGATCGTGAACATGGCGAGCAGGAACGCGGTGCCCAGGTGGGCGGCGATCAGGAAGGTCCACGCCGCCTGCCGCACCGTCGGGTCGTGATCCTCGTGGTTGACCAGGAAGAAGGCGGCGACGGACATCGACTCCCACGCGATGAGGAAGAGCACGGCGTTGGCCGCGAGGATGACCAGCGCCATCGACAGCAGGAAGAGGTAGAACCAGGCCCATGCCTCGTGGCGATCCTCGCTCGCGGTGCCCGCCCAGTACTCGTGGCCGTACGGGATCGCGAGGCCGCCGAGTACGAGCACCGGGAGCAGGAAGACGGCGGCCAGGGGGTCAACATGCAGCGCCAGCGCACCTCCGGGGATCGCCCAGGCGACGCGCCAGGCCTCGTCCGCGCCGGTGGCGAGAGCGTACGCGGCGCCTGCGCTCCCGACCGCGCACGCGGCGATCGCCATCATCGCGGCAGGGTCGAGGGAACCAGCGAGGCGCAGACGGGCGACGGGGCGCACGACCGCGAGCACGGCCGCCAGGATCAGCAACGAGCCCGCGAGCGCCATCGCAGCCATCGACGCCTGAACCTCGCCCGGGCACCCGGGTGGATGCGACTAACATGCAAGTCTGCGAAGATGCGCATATATTCGCTGTACAGTGACGTAAGCGCAAGGAGCGGGCGTGCCCGAGAGCCTCCAGGAGTTCAAGGCTGCGCTCTTCCGCGTGCTGGCGCACGAGGTGCGCATCCGGGTCCTCGAGGAGCTCCGGGACGGCGAGCGCTCGGTGGGTGATCTCCAGGAGCGACTGGGGATCAGCGGTCCCAACGTCTCCCAGCACCTCGCGACGTTGCGCCACTTCGGGATCGTGACGGCCCGTCGCGATGGGACCAGCAGCTTCTACTCGACCACCGACCCCCGCGTGTACCACCTGCTGGACGACGCGCGCGCCATCTTCGAGCATCAGATCGCGAGCGGCGCCGCGCTCCTCAGCGACGAGTAGCCCGCGTCCAGCCTTCGTCCGGTGTTCGCCATCGCCGGGCCCTCAAATTGCCTACATCGCGTAGGCCTTTGTCACGTTGACCCCGTGACCCCTTGCGGCCTCCAATGGCGATGTAGCCCCGGGCCGTCCGGCGTGCTCGCCGGGGGCGAGACCGGGCAGCACGGGAGCACACGTTCGGCCACCACCGGCCGCGGTGCGTCCATGGCAACCTCGAACCGAGGTGCCCGCATCCGGTGGCATGGGGTGGGTGGCCGAACGCCTGACCCGGGACGCCTGCCCGGGGGCGCCCGGAGAGAGGGGTGTCACCATGACCAGGCGATGGACCCAGAGGATCACGGCCGGGGCGGGGGCGGTGATGCTGGCATCCGTGCCGGCGCTGCTCTCGACCGGCTGCGGGGACGCCGGGCTTGACCGGACCGGGCCCGTGCCGGCGACGACCACCGCGACGCCGAACCGATCGATCGGCGCGGACGCGGCGGGGACCGTGAAGGCGACGCGGCTCTTCATCGACCTCGATACGGTGCGCGGCACCAAGAACCTGACGCCGACCCAGGCGGCGACCGAGGGGTGCGTCCAGACCAGCATGTTCGCGAAGAACGAGCAGATCGTCTTCCGCCTCCGTGTGGTCGATCCCGGGACCGGCCAGGAGGTGGACCCGAAGTCCATCGACCACATCACCGTGAAGTTCAAGAACGGCATGGAGCTCGCGCCCGCGGTGTACGGGCCGCATCCGAAGGAGCTGCCGAACGAGTCGTACTGGGCGGCCTACTTCGTGATCCCGCAGGACTTCCCGGTGGGGACCATCGACTACACGGTGACCGCCATGGACAGGGAGGGGCGCACCGGCGTGTTCACACCCCTGCACTTCGCCGCGAACGCCCTGCTCACCGTCACCGCCGCGGTCCGCGAAGACCTGAGCCCGTGATCGCGGGCGCCTGAACGGCCCGCCCGTTCGCTTACTGCGCCGGCTCGTCCGCCTCCGTGCCGAACGCGGGGTCGTTGCTCTCGAAGCCGACGCGGTAATGGCTGTCGTCGCAGAACGGCTTGTTATGTGAATGCCCGCAGCGGCAGAGCGCCATGCGCGTGTCCCGGCGCACCACGTTCCCGCGGCGGTCGCTCACCTCGAACGGGCCGCGGATGAACAGCGGACCGTCCAGCTGCGGCGTCACGGACACCGGCGCCTCCGGCTCCCGCGAGGGTTGCCCGTCGTGTCGAAGCAGGTGCAGCGCACCCGTCGGGCACTGGATGACGATCTCCTCCAGGCGATCCGGAGTCTCGGCGGTCGCGTCCACCCAGGGGCGGCGCCGGGGGTTGAACGCCGCCTGCGAGCCGCGGATGCAGGCCGCGAAGTGGATGCAGAGCGAGGGCTCCCACGTGATCTCGATCCGGTCCGTGCGATAGCTGCGGGAGGCAGCAGGCTCGTATCGGATCTCTTCCGGCTCCGCGGTCGTCATCGCACACTCCCGTCACTCCCTCGCCACTGCGAGGCGCCCTGGCTGGATCACACACCCTGCACCGACTCCGCCGATCAGGCCTCCGCGGTGGCCCAGTCGATCGTTCGGACCTCCACCGGCCCCGGGATCCCCTTCAGCTCCACCGATCGAGGTTCGCCCAGGCCATCCAGCGCGAGCCCGTCCAGGCTGTCCGCGCTCGCCACGATCTCGTTGGCGCCGGCCAGCGCGCCGATGCGGGCGGCCTCGTGCACTCCCTGGCCCAGGTAGCTCTCGTCCACCCGGGTCGCTTCGGCGGCGTGCAGCCCGATGCGCACGCGCGGCGCAAATCCTGCGTTGCGGCGGTGCGCGGCCAGGGCGCGCTGGATCCCCACCGCCGCCGTCACGGCGGAGCGGACGTCCTGGAACGCGAAGAAGAAGCCGTCGCCGGCGTGGTTGATCTCCTCTCCGCCGTGCGCGCTCGCCAGCCGGCGGAGGGCCTCGTCGTGCCAGCGCACGAGGTCGCCCCATGCCTCGTCGCCGATCACGGAGATCAGCTCTGTCGATCCGACGATGTCCGTGAACATGAACGCACGCCGCTGCCGCTCGCCCTGTGTCCCGCGGCGGCGGAGCTCCTCCAGGATGTGCTCGCACCGCGCCGCGTCCAGCGCCGCGCCCAGGCGGGCGAAGGTGGAGTGCGCGGCGTCCAGCTCAATGGCGGCTTCGTCGGCCTCGCCGCACAGCCTCAGCGCCATCGCCATCGCCATCCGCGTCCGCGCGAGCTCGTACGGCACGTCGACCGCCTGCCAGTGCGCGCGCGCCTGGGTGAGCTCGTGCAGCGCCTCGTCCGGCTCGTTGGAGGCGATGTGCAGGACCCCGCGCGCACAGTGGGCCGCCGCGTGGAGCGCGGGCGATCCGTAGGTTGCCGCGATCGTGGACAGCTCCTCGGCGGTGGCTCGTGCCGTCTCCAGGTCGCCCGAGGCCAGCGCGATCTCCACGAGCGCAGGGAGCATCTTTGCTCGCAGCAGGTGGTCCTTCCCCGAGGGCGCCAGCGCGCGTTTCAGCGACGTCAGGGCGGTGTCGGCTCGCCCCTGCGCGAGGTAGAGGAGCGCGCGCCCGGGCTGCGGATCGCGCCCCAGGTCGTGCGCCCGCCGGAACGCTTCGTCCGCGCCCTCCAGGTCTCCGATGCGCAGGCGGATCTCGCCGAGCGCGTAGAACCCCTCGGCAGCCTGTGGCAGCGCCTTGAACGCGAGCAACTCCTCGGACGCGCGCTGGGCCTGTTCCACGGCGTCGGTCCACTCGCCGCGCAGCGCGAGGATCTCCGCGCGGTGCACGCGGCACACGCCGGGGAAGCCGCTGATCGCCTGGCGCTCGCACCAGCGCTCCGCGACCTCGGTCCACTGCCCGGCGCGGCGGTAGTCCGCCAGGTCGCGGCAGGTGCTGATCGTCTGGCAGTAGACGATACCGGTGGCATAGGGGCTGAGCTCGCCCGCGACGGCCGCGGCCGTCGCCTCGTCGAGCAGCGCGAGCCCCTCTTCGTGACCGCCGCGCTGGACCAGGGCCATGCCCCGGGTGACGAGGCCGTACGCCTGCAGGTCCTTCTCGCCGAAGCGCGATCCGATGTCGACCGCGCGACCCCCGAGCTCCGCCGCTGCATCCAGGTCGCCTCGCCCGGTCGCCTCGCGCCCGTCCAGCACCATCAAGTACCCGTGCGCGATGCTCTCCGGCTCGTCCGCAAGGATGCGCGCGGCGCGTGCCCGCCAGCCGCGGGCGATCGCCTCGGAGAGGTGGGACTGGTGATCGAACGCCGCCAGCAGTGCCATCAACGCCGCGTTGATGCGATCGCCCTCCTCCATGTAGGCCGCGAACGCGCGTTCCCGTGCCGAGGTCGACTCGTCGGGCTGGCTGGCCCACCAGGCGATCGCGCCCAGCAGGTTGAGCCCTGCCCCATCCAGGCGCCCCTCCCGGTCGAGGGCGGTGAGGATCTCGTACGCGTCACGCCACGCGTGGCGTTCCGCCGCCTCGCGGGCAGCGTCCAGCCGATCGCCGGTCGCCTGCATGCTCATGGAGTTAAACCTGCCGCGCGTATCCTAATGCACCCGTGATGGCCTTTCCACATGCCGGCGAGCAGGGGAACGGGGTGACGGGGGCGAGGGGCGCGGGAGCGCCTGCGCTCGGCGCGTGCTCAGCACGAACAGGTCGAGGGTGGCGTGAGGCCCGGGAGCGGCGTGCGGGCGACGCCCTACGCGACGCGCCGGGCGGGCGGCGTCGCCCGCCGCTGCTCCAGCCGCATCGCGAAGAGGAACCGATCGCGCGCGATGCGCGCCTCGATCTCGGTCGGCTCCATCAGGGCGCGACCTGCCTCAGACAGGAGTTCCGGGGGCGGCGTCGCTTCGTTCATCGCCGGATCATCGGCTACGCGCGGCGCGCGTGAAGGGGATGTGTCTCTTCGAGACGCGCAATTCTCGCGCTTCGCCGGAAGGCGAGGGGCGGCGCCGGCGAGTGCGGCTCGAGTCGGGGTCGCGGGCGCCGGCCAGGAGTCGCCGGCTAGTAGTAGGGCGTCTGGAGGACGGCGCGCACGCGAGCGAACGCGAGCCAGCCGACCCAGAGGCAGAAGACAGCCACCGGCCCGGTGGCGGCGACCAGCACGTTCAGCTGTAGACCAAGGAGGACGGTCGAGCTGCCCAGGATCGCTCCCAGGCTCAGGAACTTCGCGGCAAAGAGGCCGAATCCCAGCACCTGGAGCAGCCACTCGAATCGAGAGATCATTGCAACATCCCCTTCGACCCGCGCTGCGCGCAGTGTACCCGACGATCGAGCGGGGGGCGACCACCGCCAGCTCACCGTGGCCCATCAATCACAATGCTCCCGGGGTGCGGTTTGTGCCCGGCAGGTGGTCCGGCTTCTCCGGATCTTTCCGCCGCGCGCCGTGGCGCTCGCCGCGGGACTTCAGGCGGTGGTGGCTGGTCCCCCGAGCGCGCCTCCCGCGAGCATGCGATCGCGGAGCTGCTGTCGCGCCGCCTGCACCCGGGATGCCGCGGGCGCGGGCACGCTCGATCGCGCGAGGAGCAGATCGCGCGCCGCACTGGTGAGTCCGCCGCTCGACGGCGGGGGGGTGATCCCGCGGGGCAGGTCCGACATGCCCGAAGAACGGTTTGCGAAGCTTCGCGTCGTGTTCATGTTGCCTTCTCCTGCCGGGAGCTGAGCCTCGCGGCGGTGACCGGCCCGCTCAACGCCTGCGCGCGGCCGTGTACGCCCGCAACCGCTCGATGGTCTTGCGGTGCAACGCAGACTCGTCCAGGTAGCGGTTGTACCGGTGGTTCGCCACGGCAAGCGCAGCGCACAGACCGAGGATGAGCACTGCCATCGGGCACTCCCTACGTCCGGCTCAGGGTGCGCCCCGCGTCAGTGCCGTCGCATCAGGGAAAACCCCCGCTTCGCACCTCGAATCGTGATCCCGCTTTCGGAGGCTGGGAGGAGCGGCGTCCGCGCCTGCCGGGCGCGGCTGACTGCCGCCGAAGCCGCGTGGCCGGAGATTCACGGCCTTCTCCGGCCGCGCGCCGCATGGATAGGTGGTCGCCCGGCCACACTTCGGGGTTTCCCCTATGCGGGCGCCTCCCGACTCCCCGCTTCAATCAGTGGGAGCCGAGGAGGCTTGCAATGGTCCTGGCAACTCAGCAGCCTTCGGTCGCACTGATCGACGCCGCGCGCGAGGGCGACCAGAGTGCGCTGCAGGACCTGATCGAGGCGCACCGCGACATGGTCGACCGCCTGGCGCGCTACTTCATGCGCGACGCCACGGAGGCCGAGGATGTCGCGCAGGAGTCGTGGCTGTGCGCCGTGCGCGGACTGCACACGCTGGACGACCCGGAGCGCTTCCAGCCCTGGCTCAAGCGCATCGTGCGCAACGTCTGCATGACGGCGCTCACGCGGCGCGGCCAGTGCCGCCAGCGGGAGTCCGCCGGTGAGGCGGCGCAGGCGGCGATGGACGAGATCGCGGAGGACGATGGCCCCGCGGAGCGGATGGCCGCACGCGACCACCAGTACCGCGTCTGGGAGGCGCTGGGCGCGCTGGCCCCAGCCGATCGCGACGCGCTCTTCCAGCACGAGTACCGCGGGCTCTCCTACGAGGACCTGGCCGCGCGCCTGGACATCACGCCGAACGCGGCGCACCAGCGCCTCTTCCGGGCGCGCGAGCGATTCCGCAAGGCCTTCGAGTCCACGGATGCTGTGCGGCCCGCCTGCGGCGTGCCCACCCTGCGCCTGAGCTTCCTCGTCGACGAGGCCGCCACTCGCGACGTCGACCTCCAGCAACACGTGCACAGCTGCGCCGACTGCGCGCAGCGCCTGTCCCGCATGGTGGCGGGCCACGACCTGTTCAGCCGCTTCGGTGGATTCGCGATGCTCCCGGGCAGTCTCCTGGCCGGGGTGTGGGGCCGCCTCGGCGGGCTGGCCGCCCGGCTCTCGGGCCTCACGAACATCTTCGGCGCCGAGGCATCCACGACGGCGCTGCAGGCGCCCGCGACGAGCGCCGGCCTCATTCCCTCGATGGCGCCTGTGCTCGCGACGGCGGTGATCGCGGGGAGCCTCGCCCTGTCCCAGCCTGCCATCGAGGTGCCCGCGCCCGCAGCCGCCGCCACCAGCACCGCGGTGGCGGCGATCGCCGCACCGGCGGCGCCGGTCGAGCAACTGGTGGCGTACACGCTTCCCGTGGCTCCCCCGGCCCCGGATCCCGTGCCGCATGCGAGCGCGTCGGCGGTCCGGCCGGCGGCCGATCAGCCGGCCACGGAGGCGGATGCGGTGGGCAGCCGCGCGATCCCGCTGGCGGTGACGGCTCCGGACGTGCCCGTGCAGGACGGCATCGATCACGACGGTGCCGGCGGTCGACCCGGCGCGACGAGCGACGAACGGCCGTCCTCGGCGACCGCGGGGTCGGAGGCCGCGGGGCACTCCGGCAAGAGCGACAGCGCTCCGGGCCACAGCGACGCGGCGCGGCCGCCCGCTCGCGGCACCGAACAGGAGCGCGGGAGCAGCGGCGGCAACGGCAACGGCGGCTCGTCGAATGCTGGCAACGGCAACGGTGGCTCGTCGAACGCTGGCAACGGGAACGGCGGTCCGTCGAACGGCGGCGGTGGCAACGGCGGCACGTCGAACGGCGGCTACGGCAACGGCGGCACGTCGAGCGGCGGGAACGGCAACGGCGGCACGTCCAGCGGCGGCAGC
>JBAYVN010000048.1:0-18681 GCA_041674525.1 Dehalococcoidia bacterium
CCTCGGGCGTGCCGTTCGGCCTGGGGAGTCACGTGCACTGGGACCGCAAGCTGGACGGCCGCCTGGCGCAGGCGGTGATGTCGATCAACGCGGTGAAGGCCGTGGAGATCGGCGAGGGGATCGCCGGCGCGGGGATGCGCGGGTCGCTCGTGCAGGACGTCATCCTCCCCGCCTCCGCGTGGGAGCGCCGCAAGTGGGAACGAGCAACGAACCGCGCGGGCGGCCTGGAGGCCGGAATGACCAACGGGGAGGACATCGTGGTCCGTGGCTTCCTCAAGCCGATCTCCACCGTCCCCCAGCGCATGCCCACGGCGGACCTCCTCACGGGCGAGGAGACCACCTCGTTCTACGAGCGTTCGGACATCGCTGTGGTGCCGGCGGGTGGCGTCATCGGCGAGGCGATGGTCGCGATCGTCCTCGCGCAGGCCATGCTCGAGAAGTTCGGCGGGGATCACGTGGACGAGGTGTATCGGAACTTCGAGGCGTTCATGGCCACGGTGGGTCCGCGGGAGCCACGCTCATGACTGGTACGCCACGGCAGATCGTCCTCGTCGGGCTCTCCGGCGTCGGCAAGACCACGGTGGGGAGGGCGCTCGCGGAGCGCCTCGCGTGGCCGTTCCTCGACACCGACGATCTCGTGCTCGCGCGCGAACAGAAGACGGCCGCCGACCTCATCATCGAGCGCGGCGAGCCGGCGTTCCGGCGCATCGAGGAGGAGGTCGTCGCTGAGGCGGCGGGCCAGTCGCCGGCGGTGATCGCCACCGGCGGCGGAGTCATGCTCTCCGCCCGGAACCGCCGCGCGCTCGGCGAGCGCGGCTTCATCTGCTACCTGGACGCGACGCCCGGCGAGATCGCGCGACGGCTCCCGTCCGAGGGCGAGCCCGTGCGCCCGCTCGTGGACGGCGACCTGGAGCGCCGCCTCCGCGAGCTCGATGCCGACCGGCGGCCGTACTACAACCACGCCGACCTCTGGGTGCCGGTGATGGGCAGCGCCGCCGAGCTCGACGAGACGCGTGACCGCGCGGTGGCGCGCATCCTGAGCGCGTGGGCGAACGATGCGGCCGGCCTCGTCTCGCGCCCGCGCCGCCTGGAGCGACTGGGCAGCGAGGAACCGGCGCGCGGCCCGGCTGCGCTGGTGGACACCGGCGTGCAGCGCTACCCGATCTGGGTCGCGCCGGGTGAGTTGCGCCGCCTCCCCGACCGCCTGCAGCAGATCGGCCTCGCCGGCCGGCGCGTCTTCCTGGTCTCGGACACGAACGTCATGGAGGCCCACGGCCGCGCCGTCGCCGAGGCGCTCGACGTCGGTGGGATCGCCGGGGCCTCGTACGTCATCCCGGCCGGCGAGGCCTCCAAGACGCAGCGCATGGCCTCCGAGCTCTACCGCTGGCTTGCCGGCGAGCGCGCGGAGCGGCGCGACGTCATCCTCGCGCTGGGCGGCGGCGTGGTCGGCGACCTCGCGGGCTATGTCGCGGCGACCTACCTGCGCGGGATGCCGTTCGTGCAGCTTCCGACCTCGGTGCTGGCGATGAACGACGCGGCGATCGGCGGCAAGGTGGCCGTGGATCTGCCCGAGGGCAAGAACCTCGTCGGTGCGTTCCACCAGCCCGCGGCGGTGCTCTCGGACGTCAGCGTGCTGCGCACCCTGCCCCGGCGCATGCACATCGAGGGCTTCGCCGAGGTGATCAAGCACGCCTTCATCCTCGACCCCGGATTGCTGGAGACGCTGGAGGCGAACGCGCGCGCGCTGGCGGCGGGTACCGCCGACCCGGAACTGATGGCGCACGTCATCGGTCGCTCATCGCATCTGAAGGCGATCATCGTGTCCAGCGACCCCCAGGAGCGCGGGATCCGCGCGATCCTGAACTACGGCCACACGATCGGGCACGCGATCGAGCAGTCCACCGGGTACACGGAGTACATGCACGGCGAGGCAGTGGCGGTGGGGATGATGGGCGCGGGCCGCATCGCCGTCGAGGCCGGCGTCCTCGACGCCGCCGTGCTGGACCGGCAGGCCGATCTGCTGCGCTCGTTCGGGCTCCCGCTGGTGGCGCCGGGGATCAACGTGCGCGCGGTGCTGGAGGCGATGCAGCGCGACAAGAAGGTCGAGCAGGGGCAAATGCGCTTCGTGCTCCTCGAGGGCGTCGGGCGCCCGGTGGTGCTCGGGAACGTGCCCGAGGACCTCGTGTCGCGGACGGTGCAGTCGCTGGCGCGCGGGTAGCCGGGGCGAGCGAGGACCGCCGGATGGCGCGCGAACGGCAGATCGTGGCGCTCGCCAGGGGGCGCGTGCAGGGCGTGGGCTACCGCGCGTTCTGCGCCTACGAGGGCATGCGCCTCGGCGTCTCCGGGTACGCGAAGAACCTGCCGGACGGGCGCGTCGAGGTGCTGGCCGAGGGCGATGAGTCCGTGCTCCGCCAGTTCGTCGAGCGACTGCGCGAGGGGCCGGCGCTCTCCCGCGTCGACGAGGTGACCTTCCGCTGGGAGGTCCCGACGCACGCCTTCCAGGGGTTCGAGGCCGTGATCTAGGGGTCCGACCGGCGGCGCTGGCGCACGATGAACCGGCGCAGCGCGGCGCGCCAGCCTCGCACAGGGGCGGGCGGCGCGGCAGGTGGCTCGCCCGGCGGCACGCCGAGGACGCGCTGCTCGACCAGGTCCACGAGGCCGCGCGTCGCCCCGGAGTCCATCTCCCCCGGGCCGAGGCGCGCGAACGTCGCCTCGATCTCCTCGCTGGCGACGACGGCAAGCGCGCCGGCCGCGGGGGCGGCGCCGCGGGGGGCGAGCACGATCGCCGGGAAGGCGGCGTCCCCGGGAGCGTCGTAGCCCTCGGCGAGGATGATCGCAACGCTCGGGTCCATCGACGGGATGGCGCCGCGCAGGCGCTCCAGGCCCAGGGGCTGCTCCACCGTCACGCGCCCGCTGTTGGACAGCACGATCAGCGTCGCGCCGTCGCGTCGAGGCGACACGGTGGCGACGCGGTGGCCGCGCGACCGGAGGGCCTCGGCGAGCGAGACGATGAGCAGGGTCTTGCCGGACCCCGGCGGGCCGATCACGCGCAGGACTGCGGCCATGCGGGACCCCGGTCTAGGTGGCGGGCTCTGCCCATCCCGGCTGGCGGGGCGGGGCCTCGCGGTCCACGAGCATCACCTCGCACGTCTCGCCGGGGGCGATGACGTCGATGTCCTCCGGGCAGATCGCGTACGCGTTCGCGAGCGACATGGAGGTGAGCACGCCGGAGCCCTGCGGTCCGGTGAGGCGCACGCGCCACGTGCCGTCCGCGTCCTGCGCGGCATGGCAGCGCGCGTAGAAGCGGCGGCCGTCCGTGTTGCGAATCGGGTCCTGGGCGACGGCGCGGACGGTGGGGCGCTTCCACGCCTCCGGGTCGTGCTGCAGGCGGCCGAGCATCTTGAAGATGGCGGGGCGCCCGAAGAGCTCGAAGGTCATCATCGCGGACACGGGGTTGCCCGGCAGGCCGAGGTGCGGGACGCGCCGTCCACCGGGGGCCCCACCCGGGGCATTGAAGGTGCCGAAGGCGAGGGGCTTGCCCGGCTTCATGCGCACCGTCCAGAAGCCGACCTCGCCCTCCGCGGCGAGCACCGTCTTCACCACGTCGAAGTCGCCGCGCGAGACGCCGGCGCTGGTGACCAGCAGGTCCGCGTTCGCCAGGCCCTCGTGGATGCGCGCGGTGAGGGCCTCCACGGTGTCCAGCGCGACGTCGAGGATGCGCGGGATGCCGCCGAACGCGCGCACCTGCGCGGCCAGCGAGAAGGCGTTGGCGTCGTAGATCTTGCCGGGGACCAGCGCCTGGCCGGGGCGCAGGAGCTCGTCGCCGGTGGAGAGCACGGCGACCACCGGGCGGCGATGCGCCAGCACGCGGTCCACGCCCACCGAGGCGAGCACGCCGATCTGCGCGGGACCGAGGAGCGTCCCGGCGCGCAGCACCGTCTCGCCCGCGCGCACGTCCTCGCCAGCCTCGCGCACGTTGGCGCCGGGCCGCGCCTCCACGTCGATGCGCACCTCGTCGCGGGGGGCCTGCTGCCAGTCGCCCTGCTGGTAGCGGGCGTCGGCCTTCGACCAGTCGTACTCGTCCGTCTCCTCGAAGGGGACCACGGCGTCCGTGCCGGGGGGCATGGGCGCGCCGGTCATGATGCGGACCGATTCGCCCGAGGCGACCTCGCGGTCGAAGACGGCCCCCGCGGGGAGGTAGCCGATGACCTTGAGCATCGCCGGGGCGTCGTACTCGGCGCCGGCGGTGTCCGCGGCGCGCAGGGCGTAGCCGTCCATGCCGGTGTTGGCGAGCGGCGGGATGTCGAATCCCGCGACGACGTCCTGCGCGAGCACGAGGCCCAGCGCCTCCGTCAGCGGCGTCTCCACCGCCGGCAGCACCCCGAAAACGTCGAGGATGCGCGCCCGCGCCTCCTCCACGGAGATCATGTTGCCGGGGAGGATGCTGCGGGTGCCGCTCCTGGTGGCGGAGTAGGTGTGCTCGTCGTTCGTCATGCGCCGATGGTACCGCGCCACGCGCTCACGAGCGCCGTCGACGCGACCCGGGTGCGTCGAGGAGCCCTGTCGATGCGACGCGGGGGGCGGCCCACCCCTCCCCCTCCCGGCGCGGGAGGGGTTGAGATTCGAAGGGGCTACGCCCCTTCGATCTTCGCGCTATCCGGCAGGGCCGTTGGGGGCGCAGCCCCCAACACTTCATCCCCTTTCCCGCGCAGGGAAGGGGGCAGGGGATGGGCGCCCCCCGCCGCTCGAAGCCTCGCGCTACGCGAGGTTCACCGACAGGCACGTCGTGGTGCGCTGGACGCCCGGGACGGTGGCCACCTCGCTGGTGATCGCCTTGCCGAGGCGGTCCAGGTCCTCCGCCTCGATCTGCACGATGACGTCGTACGGCCCGGTGACGGTGTCCACCGCGACGATCTTGCCGAAGGCGGAGCGCACGTGCCGCACGGCGTCCCCCACGGACTGGGTCGCCCCCACCTCGGTCTCGATGAGCACGTAGCCTCGGATCATGGCGGTCCTCCCCCGGCGCTCTCGCGTGTGCAGCCGCATCGTACCGCCTCGCCGCCCCGAGCGCGGGCGGGGGGCGGGGAGGGAGCGGAAAGCAGGGATAGAGGATATCTGTCAGGTTGGGGGATCGCGGATGGCTAGCGGACACACAAGCCATCGAGGAAGTCCACCACCTCCATTGCTGGCTTCGCCCACTCTCGGAGCCTGACAAGCGTGATCCCGCTGTCTCCTCCGTGTGCGATCTGGTGGCGGTTGCTCATGATGCTTGTGAGTGCCCCGTCTCGCTCGTCCGTGAGGAAGGTTTCAAGTTGTGTCTTCCACTCGGGGTCAAACGCATCCACTAACTCGAGCAGGTGGCCCTTCGAGGGGTTCTGAAGCCGAGACACTTGCCGCCCTGCAACCCTGGCAACTCGTTCGTGTGCCTTGGTCTGCGCATACTGCTCGAGGATTTCACGTACAGCTTGCTCGATGTATCCCGAGACCCGGACACACAGGTACTTGGCGAGGTCTGACCGCACTTCATCGGGGAGGGCATCCGCATTTGCGCGTGCCATAGCGGCGTCCAACTTCGCTCGATTCGCGTGTCGGAGAGTCTTAGCGGCCACCACGAATCCCTACGGGATCTCGGCGAACAGGTCGATCGCGGCCTGCACGCGCCCCGTCACACTCGCGTCGTCAGAAGTGGCCCGACCAGCCCACTCCCAGAAGTCGGGGCGCGCAAGCAAGGCGATGTGTGCTTGCTTAAGCCCGTCGAGATCGGTGACGGGGCCTCGCAAGACTCTCCGTGCGAGACCGACTGCCACCGCATCGAACACGGCTGCGTTCAACGGCCCAGCTGGTCGGATGGCCCTTCGGCCTAGAGACCGCGTTAGTAGAACCATGGTGTCGTCGAACACGCGCGAGATTTCGTTCGCGTTGAGGTCCTCGAGTGACTGGTGTCGCCCCATGAACGAATTCAGGAAGTCGGTCATCGGCCGCGCGTAGCTCTCGAGTTCATACAACAACGCGATGAACCGAAGGACCAGCTCTTGATCCTTGAGGCGCTTTGACTCTGGCCCGAAAATCTCGCGCCACGCGGGTTGACGATTCAACTGCCTAAGGAGATCGGAAAGGGGGCCGCCATAGACCGCGCTTCGAATCTCTTGGGCGGTCAGTTTGGTGCCAGTCGAATTGATGCGCTCAAAGATATGGTAGACGCTGGTTAGGTCATTCTCTGGCGCATCTTGCCGGACGACCGTCGCGTGAATAATCGTCGAGTCGAGTCGTCGTCGATCCTCCTCCAGTAGGTCGCCGATCATTTTGCCCTCAAACGCAGGATGAAACTGCTGGTAGCGACTGGGCTCGTTCACGGGAAGGCGGAAGGCCTTCCCGTCAAGTTCGCCGCGGTAGAAGGCAAGCAAGGTCTTGAGCCGCTGTTGGCCGTCGATCACCACGAGGCGGCGCGTCTTCGGTTCTGAGTAGAGGAAGACACCAGGAACCGGAAGCCCGAGGAGCAGGGACTCAACAAAGCGCGCGCACTGGCGGGGCGTCCAAACGAACTTCCGCTGGAATGATGGGACGTCAATGTCCCCCCGTTCCAGCCGTCCGACGAGCCCCACGACATCGAAATCGATGCCGTAGGAGGTGATTTCGTACGGGGGAAGTGCCTGCGGCAGAGCCTCGTCCGCATCGGTCGATTCGTCAAGAACTGCCTCTTCGGCGTCCTGGTCGGGCTGGCCTTCGGCCGCGTTGGCCATATGTCCCTCCTGAGGGGCGCATCGTACCTAATTTGGGCGTCCGGTAAACTCCCGGCATGGGTGCACAACGGGTCGCCGAGGTGGAAGCAGAAGCGCGACAGCGCCTCGCGGGGGCGGCGGATGAGGCCGCGCTGGAGGCGTGGCGGACGGCTGTGCTCGGGCGGTCGGGGTCGCTGACGGCGGTGCTGCGGGGGCTCGGCGGGCTGCCGGAGGACGAGCGCCGCGCGGTGGGCGCTGCCGCCAACACCGCGAAGGCTGCGCTGGAGGCCGCGCTGGACGCCCGGCGCGAGGATCTTCGGCGCGCCGCGCTGGCCAACGTGGAGGCGCTGGACGTCACCCTGCCGGGCCGCCCCGCGCCCCGGGGTCGCCTGCACCCCGTCACGCAGGTGCGCCGCCAGATCCTCGACATCTTCGCGCGCCTCGGCTTCGCGACCGTCGAAGGGCCCGAGGTGGAGCTGGACGAGTACAACTTCGGGCGGCTGCGCATCCCGGAGCACCACCCCGCGCGCGACATGTGGGACACGTTCTGGATCGACAGCGCCTCCTCGGCCGGCGCCTCCATGCTGCTACGCACGCACACCAGCCCCATGCAGATCCGGTACATCGAACGCCACGCGCCGCCGATCCGCATCGCCGTGCCGGGGCGCTGCTATCGCTACGAGGCCACGGACGCCACGCACGAGTGGATGATGCAGCAGATCGAGCTCCTCGCCGTGGACGAGGGCCTCAGCATGGCGAACCTGAAGGGCACGCTGCAGGAGTTCGCGCGGCAGATGTTCGGGCCGGAGCGCCGCGTGCTCATGCGCAACTCGTACTTCCCGTTCGTGGAGCCGGGCGTGGAGCTCTCGGTGGACTGCTTCGCCTGCCCCGGCAACGACCCGGCCTGCCCCGTCTGCCGCGGCTCCGGGTGGATCGAGATCATGGGCGCGGGCATGGTGCACCCCGAGATCATCGACGCCGCAGGGTACTACTCCACGCGCTACACCGGCTTCGCCGCCGGCATGGGCGTGGAGCGCGTCACCATGCTGAAGTACGGCATCACGGACATCCGCGCCTTCTACAGCAACGACCCGCGCTTCCTCGCCCAGTTCTAGGCGAGGCGCACCCGGCCGCCGCGCAGCCCCCACGCACGGCATCCAGGCCCTCGACGCCTCGGTGCGCCATGTGCGATCGGTGGGCGGCCCACCCTGCCCTCCCGGCGGGGGGGGGGTGACATGCGAGGGGGCTGCACGGCTGCACCCCTTCGGGCATCCCCGGCGTGGATCGGCGAGTCCGAAGGCCGGGCGAACGGGACGCACTGCACCGGATCGGGATTCGCAAAGGGCGAAGCCCTTTGACGCCCACCCCCCGCCCGCGCAGGGCGGGGGCAGGGGGTGGGCCGCCCCGCGCCGCCACATCGACGCGTCGAGGGGTGAGCCTACTCGCGCGTTCCGCTAGAGTGACGCCATGCTCGTCTCACTGAAGTGGCTCCGCGACTACGTCGACCTCCCCGCGGACGTCGATGTCAATGACCTGGCGCACCGCCTCACCATGGCCAGCGCCGAGGTGGACGGCATCCACCGCGTCGGCGCGTGGGACCGCGACCTCGTGCGAGTCGGCCACGTCCAGAAGGTCGAGCCGCACCCGGATGCGGATCGCCTGCGCCTCGTCACCGTCGACTTCGGCGGCGACGCGCGGATGCGCGTGGTCTGTGGCGCCCCGAACGTCGCCGAGGGCCAGCGCATCTGCTTCGCCCGCGAGGGCGCGGACCTCATCGACGGCCACACCGGCAAGCCCGCGCGCCTCAAGCGCGGCACCATCCGCGGCATCGTCTCGGCGGGCATGGTCCTCTCCGAGGCCGAGCTCGGCCTGTCGCAGGCGCACGAAGGCATCGTCGTGCTTCCGGCGGACACGCCCGTCGGCACCCCCGTCGCGGACGTCCTCGGGGACACCATCCTCGATGTCCACGTCTGGCCGAACCGCGCCGACACCATGAACCTGGTCGGCATCGCGCGCGAGATCGCCGCGATCCTCGGCGCCAGCAGGTCGCAGGAGGTGGCGGCAGGGCTGGGCCTGCCGAATGCGGTCGCGAACGCGATCGTGGGGCACGTCGGCCGCGCGACGGGCCTCTTCGGCCTGCCGAGCGTCCACGAGCCAGACGAGACGTACGTCGAGGCTGGCGCCCCTCTCGCGGACACGCTCGACGTCACGATCGAGGACCCCGCGCTCTGTGCGCGCTACATCGCCACGATCGTCGAGGGTGTCACCGTGGGCCCCTCGCCGGACTGGATGCAGGAGCGCCTGCGCGCGGCAGGCATGCGCCCGATCAACAACGTTGTCGACATCACCAACTACGTCATGCTCGAGCTCGGCCAGCCGCTGCACGCGTTCGACGCCGATCGCGTGCGCGGCACGATCGGTGTCCGCCTCGCGCAGCCTGGCGAGTCGCTGCGCACCCTCGACGGCATCGACCGCGCGCTGACGCCGGACACGCTGCTGATCACCGACGACAGCGGCCCGATCGCCCTCGCCGGCGTCATGGGCGGCGAGTCGACCGAGGTCACCTCGTCCACCACACGCGTCCTGCTGGAAGCCGCACGCTTCGACCCCGTGAGCATCCGCCGCACCTCCTTCCGCCTGGCGCTCCGCTCCGAGGCCTCGTCGCGCTTCGAACGCGGCCTGTCGCCGGAGCTCGCCGCGCACGCCTCGCGCCGCGCCACGAAGCTCTTCGTCGAACTCTGCGGCGGCACCGCGCGCGCGGGCAGCGTCGACGGCTACCCGGCGCCGCAGGCACCCGTCGAGGTCACCCTGACCCGCCACCGCCTCGACACCCTGATCGGCGTCCACGTCGAGACGCGGGAGGTCGAGGCGATCCTCGGGACCCTCGGCTTCGAGATCCTCGAGTCTGACGGCGGCCGGGCGCCGGGCGCGTTCCGGGTGCGCGCGCCGTGGTGGCGTACCGACATCGGCATCCCGGACGACATCGCCGAGGAGGTCGTGCGCCTCGCGGGCTACGACCGCCTGCCGGCCGCTGCGATCGAGGGCGCGATCCCCGCGTGGGAGCCGAACGCGCTCCTCGACCTCCGCGAGCGCCTGCGCGATGCCCTGGCGGGCGCGGGCCTGCAGGAGATCATCACCTACTCGCTGACGACCAACGAGGTGCTGGCGCGCGTCATCGCGCCGGAGGACCTCGCGATCATCGCGCCGCTGCGCCTGCGCAACACGCTTTCCGCCGACCGCGAAGTGATGCGCCCGACGCTCCGCCACGCCGTGCTGGAGACGATGGAGCGCAGCCTGCGCGCCGAGGCCCCCGCGGTCGCGATCTTCGAGGCGGCGCGCATCTTCCTCCCCCGCCACGACGGCGGGCTCCCCGAGGAACGCGAGCATGTCACCGGCGTCGTGTCAGGCGTGGAGATCGATCGCTGGGGCCGGCCGGGTGAGCGCGCGCTGGACTTCTTCGACGCGAAGGGCATGCTCGACGCTGCCTTCGCGGCGCTGCGCGTCCCGGTGACGTACGAGGCAGGCAGCGAGTTCGGCCTCACCCCGAACCGCGCCGCGCGCCTGCAGGTGGGCACGGCGGAGATCGGCGTTCTGGGCGAGGTGCATCCGGACACCCTCGCCGCGTTCGACATCGCCAGCCCGGGCCATGGTCCCGTGGTGCTCTTCGACATCGACGTCGCACGCCTGCTGGAGGTGCTCCCGGCCCGCGCCGCCGTCCGCGAGGTCTCCCGCTTCCCCGCGGTGGAGCAGGACCTCGCGCTCGTGCTTGACGAGGGCGTCCCCTCGGCCGCCGTCGTCGCCGTCCTCGAGGCCTCGCCGCTGGTCGCCTCGGCGCGCGTGTTCGACGTCTTCCGGGGCGGGAGCCTGCCGCAGGGCAAGAAGTCGGTGGCCTTCTCGATCCGCTACCAGGTCCCCAACCGCACCCTCACCTCGGAGGACGCGAACAAGGAGCAGGCGCGCCTCGTGCGGCGCCTCGAACGGGAGCTGGGCGCGCAGCAGCGGGCGTAGGGGCCGGGGGCGCGCGTCCACACGCGGGCGTAGACTGCGCCGATGGACGTCTTCGAGCCGATCCGTGTGCGCGATGACGTGTGGCTGCGCCCGTGGCGCGACGAGGATGCGCCCGCGCTGGCGGGGCACGCGAACAACCGCAACGTGTCACGCAACCTGCGGGACCACTTTCCGTACCCGTACACCGATGCAGACGCGCGCGAGTTCCTCGCCCGGCGCGTGAGTCAGGCGATCCCCGAGAACCTGGCGATCGAGGCCGGGGGCGGGGCGGCTGGCGGCATCGCGCTACGGTCGGGACAGGATGTGAACCGGGGGACCGCGGAGATCGGCTACTGGCTGGCCGAGCCGCACTGGGGTCGCGGGATCATGACCGAGGCCGCGCGGGCGATCACCGCGTACGGCATCGAGCGGCTGTCGCTGCGGCGGATCGAGGCGGGCGTGTTCGAGCGGAACCTCGCGTCTGCGCGCGTGCTCGAGAAGGCGGGGTATGTCCTCGAAGGCCGCCTCCGGCGCGCCGTGATCAAGGACGGCGAGGTGATGGATACCCTCGTGTACGCGTACGTCCGCCCCTGAGTCGCGGTTGTTCCGCCGGGGTACGCGCCGCGCGGGCTACTCCTCTGGCGGGCTGCTCCTCTGGCGGGCTGCTCCTCTGGCAGAGCGCTCCTGCGGCGGGACGCTCCTCCGGTGGGATGCTCGACCGCGTCGCCCCTCGACGATCCGTTCGCCCTCACCACCACCGGACACACGTCTCACCACCACCGGACACACGAGAGCCGCCCGAGGGCGGCTCATGCGTGCGTTGGGGGGGGTGGTCAGTTACGCGACGGCGGCCAGCGCGGCCTTCGCCTGCGCGGCGACGGCGCCGAAGGCCGCGGGGTCGCGGACGGCCATCTCGGCGAGCATCTTGCGGTTGAGGTCTACGCCGGCCTTGTTGAGGCCATCGATCAGGCGGCCGTAGGTCAGGTCGTGCAGGCGTGCGGCGGCGTTGATGCGGACGATCCACAGCCGGCGGAAGTCGCCCTTGCGGTCCTTGCGGTGCACCGTGGCGTACCGCAGGGCGTGGATCATCGACTGGTGCGCGACCTTGTAGTTGGTCGTGCGCTTGCCGTGGTGACCCGCGTTGAGGGCGAATACCTTGCGGTGGCGGTTGCGGGTCTGGACGCGGGATCGGACGCGGGCCATCTTCTTACCTCAAACTCGGCTGCGAACTCAACTGGGAACTGGTTGGGACTCCTGCTCGGCGCGCGGCGACTCGGACGTTACGCGTACGGCAGGTTGGCCTTGATCGCGGCAGCCTGACCGCCCCCCACGACCACGTCGCGGCCCAGGCCGGTCATCTTCGTGCGGCTGCGCTTGGCCCGCTTCGGGTTGGTGTTGCGGATCATCACCTTGCCCGTCCCGGTGAGGCGAGCGCGCTTCGCGGTCCCCTTGTGGGTCTTCATCTTCGGCACAGCGGGAACCCCTCTTCGCGCCCTCGGCGGGTCGCCTTACTCGGCGGCTGCGGTCTCGGCCTGTCGCGCCTCGCGAGCGCGCTGCTGGACGGCGGCGGCCGCCTTCTTGCCCGGGTCGAGCACCATCGTCATGAACCGGCCCTCGAGGCCCGGCGATCGCTCCAGGTCGGCGACGTCTTTCAGCTGCTCGTAGAAGCCGGTCAGGAGTTCTTGCGCCACCTCCGGGTGCGTGATCTCACGCGCGCGGAACATGACGGAGACCTTGACCTTGTCGCCTTCCAGCAACAGCTTGCGCGCCGTGCGGATCTTGAAGTCGCGATCGTGCGTGTCGATCTTGACCCGCATCCGGACTTCGCGCAACTCGACCTGCTTGGAGCCGCGCCGGGAATCGCGCTCGCGCTTGGACTGCTCGTACTTGAACTTGCCGTAGTCCATGATCTTGCAGACGGGCGGACTCGCGGTGGGCGCGATCTCGACGAGGTCGAGCTGCGCCTCCTCGGCCAGCCGCTGGGCTTCATGGATCGGCACGATGCCGAGCTGCTCGTCGCCGCGGAGCAGGCGAACCTGCGGGACGCGAATCTGCTCGTTGATGCGCAGTTCCTTGGCGATCTGAGACTCCTCAACCCACACTCCGCTGCGACGGAGTCCGACAGGCCCTCCAGTCTAGCAGAACCGTGATGGTAGCAGGGTGCCCTCGCGGGTTCGTCGGGGAAGCCCCGAGGCACCGGCGGCCGGTCAGGCCTCGTCGGGGGTGTACTCGACCAGGAGCTCGCCCTTCTCCACGCGCACACCGTGCTGAGCGTGGACGGCGGTGACGACCCCGGGGTGGGGGGCCTGCACCTCGTTCTGCATCTTCATCGCCTCGATCACGACCACGCCCTGGCGCGCCTCGATCCGATCGCCCACCGCGACGCGGATCTCCACGGCGACGCCCGCGAGCGGCGCGAGGATCTTCCCCGGGGGGTCGCCGGCGCCACCGGCCGCCCCCCGCCCTCGCCCGGCGCCGGCCGCGCCGAGCACGAACGAGCGCCCATCGACGACGACGCGGAGGTTACGCCCCTCGCGCACGACATAAGCACGCGTGGGTACGCCGTCACGAAGGATCGAGAACACCCCGGGGATGCCGGAGACCGTGACGTCCACCTCCTGTGGCGACGCGTCATCGATGGCGACCGTGACGCGGCCGCCCGACTCGTCGAGCATGACCGTGTAGGTGTTGTCGCCTACCTGGAAGCGGTGCCGCGTCGCCAACCGGCCGTCCTTCCCTCGACGCGGAGACCGCGCCGTGCCAGTCCCCGTGAGCTCTGCATCCAGCGGGTCATGCCATCGCCGTCGGGCATGCCGTCCTTCGCGTCCCCGCTGATGATGCGCGCCGCCAGCGCGCCCGCGATCAGCGCCGTCTCCAGGCGCGGGTCCTCCTCGGCGGCGGGGGGCATGACGAAGGTCGACTCCAGCCAGCCGGTGGAGACGTCGCCGCTCAGGAAGTCCGGGTGGTCGAGGAGCGCGAGGTGGAACGGCACGTTCGTCTGCACGCCCGAGATCACGAGATCGCGGAGCGCCCGGCGCATCCGCCGGATCGCCCGGTCGCGGGTTTCCGCCCACACGATGAGCTTGCCCAGCAGGGAGTCGTAGAACACCGGCACGTCGAGCCCGCTGTACAGCATCGTGTCGAAGCGCACGCCGGGGCCGGCCGGGACGTCCACGAAGTCGATCAGCCCGATCGAGGGCGCGAAGTTCGCGTAGGGGTCCTCGCCGTTGATGCGGCACTCGATCGCCCAGCCGGTGGGGCGCACGGGGGCGTCGGGGTCGGGCAGGGGCTCGCCGTTCGCGACGGCGATCTGCAGGGCGACGAGGTCGATCCCCCCCCACACCAGCTCGGTCACCGGGTGCTCCACCTGCAGGCGGGCGTTCACCTCCAGGAAGTAGAAGCGCCCCTCCTGGTCCAGCAGGAATTCCACCGTGCCCGCGTTGCGGTAGCCACAGGACTTCGCCGCGGCGACTGCCGCGTCGCACAGGGCCGCGCGGATCTCCGGCGTGACCGCCACCGAGGGCGCCTCCTCCACCAGCTTCTGGTTGCGGCGCTGGATGGAGCACTCGCGCTCCCCGAATGCCCGCGCGTTGCCGTGGGCGTCCGCGACGATCTGCACCTCGATGTGGCGCGCGGGGGAGATGTACTTCTCCAGGAAGATCGTGGCATCGCCGAACGAGGACGCCGCCTCGTTCCCGGAGGCCCGCATCGCGGAGGCGAGGTCCTCGGGGCGCTCGACGAGCCGGATCCCGCGTCCGCCGCCGCCGGCCGACGCCTTGACCAGCAGCGGGAAGCCGACGCGTGCCGCCTCGCGCTCCGCGGTGGCGAAATCGTCCGCATCGATGTCGTTCGCGCCGGGGACGATAGGGACGCCGGCCGCCTCCATCAGGCGCCGCGCCGACACCTTGCCGCCGAGTGCGCGCATGGCGTCTGCGGACGGGCCGATGAAGGTGATCCCGGCGGCCTCGCACGCGTCGACGAAGCGCGCGTTCTCCGAGAGGAAGCCGTACCCGGGGTGGATGGCGTCGGCTCCCGACTGGCGCGCCGCCTCGATGATGCGGTCGATGACGAGGTAGGACTCCAGCGCGGGGCCGGGGCCGATGCGTATGGCGTGGTCCGCACTGCGCACATGGAGGGCGTTGCGGTCCGGATCGGAGTAGACCGCGACGGTCTCGATGCCGAGCTCGCGGCAGGTCCGCTGGATGCGCAGCGCGATCTCACCTCGATTGGCGATCAGCACCCGCTTGATCATCTTGCTCCCTGACGAGTGCGCCGGTTCGGAGCGCGGAACCGCCCGCCGCCGGTGAGCGTCAGAGTGACATGCAGCCGCCGCCGCGGCAACCACCGGCGGGGGAGGATCGCATGACCGAGCGCAGGACCGAGCGCTGGAAGCACATGGTCCCGCGCGCCAGCCGTCACGCCGTCGGGTTCATCGCCGTCGGGATGATGATCTGCGCCGCGTGCGGGCCCGGCGGCGCGCCCGCGCCTGAGCCCTCGCGGACCCCGGCAGGCGCGGCGAGCGCGACGGCGAGCCCCACGCCTTCGCCCGCGCCCTCACCCGCGCCGTCGAGGGCCCCCGGTTCAGAGCCAACCCCGTCAGGCCCGGTCAGTAGCGCCACGCCGCCTGCGGGGTACGCACAGTCGTGCGCGCGGGACGTGCCGTGGGGGCGGCAGGTCACGCAGCCGTTCCTCTGCCTCGACGGCCCTCCGCCCGGAACGCACGTAGCGCGAGGCGGACGGGTGGACGTGCGCGGCGTTGCCGGCGGCTCCTTCGAGAACAATGTCGTGGTCGAGTTGCGTGCCCTGGACGACCGCACTCCGACGGTGCGCGTCGCCCTGGTTGCGCTGACGTATTCCGCGCCTGATGCGGGCATGCCCGGCATGTGGCAGACCACGCTCACCGTGCCGTCCAGCGCCGCTGCGGGCCCGGTGCGAGTGATCGCGCACTTCAACAGCCCCCGCGACGGGAGCATCGTCGCGGAGGCGTCGGTCGACATCGTCGTCGACTAGAGACTGCCGCTTCCGGCAGCGCCTCCGACATCGTCGTCGACTAAAGACTCGCGTCCACCATGTCGTCGACGGCGCGGGTCGGCTACGCCCCCGCGGGCGGCCCCGCGTAGATCGCGCGGCTGTCTCGCTCGTCCACCAGGCGGTCGATGATCTGGAAGACGGGCATCGCACCCAGGTCCGCGCCCGTGCCGTCGCGCACCGCGGCCGCCTCGGCTTCCTGCTCCCGGTTGCCGACAACGAGCATGTACGGCACGCGTTGCAGTTGCGCGCGGCGGATCTTGTTGTTCATCCGCTCGTTCGTCTCGTCCACCTCGACTCGCAGCCCGCGCTCCCGCAGGAGCGAGCGGACGCGGTGGGCGTACGCCACATGCCGGTCCGCGATGGGGATCACGACCGCCTGCACCGGGGCGAGCCACAGCGGGAAGTGCCCCGCGGTGTGCTCCGTGTACACGCCGATGAACCGCTCGAGCGACCCGAGGATCGCGCGATGGAGCATCATCGGCGTGTGGTCCTCGCCGTCGGCGCCGGTGTACTGGAGCCCGAAGCGCCCCGGCATCGCCTGGTCGATCTGGATCGTCGAAAGCTGCCACGAGCGGCCGATGGCGTCGCGGACGTGGAACTCCACCTTCGGCCCGTAGAAGGCGCCCTCGCCCGGGGCGAGCACGTACTGGTAGCCGGCGCTCAGGATGGCCTCGGCGAGCAGCTTCTCGGAGGCCTCCCACTGGGGGATCTCGCCGATGAACTTCTCCGGCCGGGTGGCGAGCCGGATCACGGGATCCCCGAGGCCGAGGTCCGCGTACACGCGGCGGCTCATCTCGAAGAACAGGTGCACCTCGCCCTCGAACTGATCGGGCGTGCAGTAGATGTGGGCGTCGTCCTGCGAGAAGGAGCGGACGCGCGTCATCCCGTGGAGCACGCCGGAGCGCTCGAAGCGGTGCAGGCGCGTGAACTCCGCCAGCCGCAGCGGCAGGTCGCGGTAGGAGTAGTGCCCGCTCTTGAAGTACCAGCAGTGGCCGGGACAGTTCATGGGCTTCAGGCCCATCTCCATCTCGTCTGCCTCGAACATGAACATGTCGTCCGAGAAGTTCTGGTAGTGCCCGGAGACCTTCCAGAGGTCCGCCGAGAAGAGCTGCGGGGTGATCACCTCGTCGTAGCCGTACTCGTGGTACAGGTCGCGCATGTAGTCGATGAGCGCGTTGTAGAGCACCGCGCCCTTCGGGTGGTAGAACGGCGAGCCTGGCGAGATCGGGTCGAGGTGGAAGAGGTCCAGCTCGCGCCCCAGCCGGCGGTGGTCGCGCTTCTCCGCCTCCTCGCGCGTCAGCCGGTACGCCTCCAGCTCCTCCGCGGTGGGGAAGAGCAAGCCGTAAACGCGCTGGAGCATGGCGTTCTTCTCGTCGCCACGCCAGTACGCGCCGGCGACGCGGTCCAGGGCGAACGCGCCGAGCTGGCCGGTGCGCTCCGTGTGCCCGCCGCGGCAGAGGTCTTGGAACTCACCGTGACGGAAGTAGCCCACGGTGTCGTCCGTGATGCCATCAATCAGCTCGAGCTTGTACGGCTGGTCCTTGAAGATATCGCGGGCCTGGTCCTTCGAGATCTGCTCGCCGCGGATCGGCAGGTCGCGCTCCACGGAGACGCGCATCCGCGCCTCCAGCGCTCCCAGGTCGTCGGGTGTCAGCGGACGGGGGAGGTCGAAGTCGTAGTAGAAGCCGTTCTCCACCGGCGGTCCGATGGCGTACTTGGCCTCCGGGAACATCTCCAGCACGGCCTCTGCCAGGACGTGTGCGGCGGAGTGCCGCATGCGGAACAGGCGCTCCTCGGCGGGCAGTTCGTTGAACGGGGTCTCGTCGCTCATCCTCGGATCCTCCCGCGGCCGCGGACTCCGCGGGGAGTCACCGGGCCGGCTGATGCACAACAAGCGCGCCGTCCGTCGCACGGGGACGAATCCCCGGGACGAGAGGCGCGCTCCCGTGGTTCCACCCGGCTTCCCCCGCCGTCGCCCTCATGGGAGCGCCGTCGAGGCTCCAGCGCCCGTAACGTGGGCGTGGTCGCCGCGGGTTCGCCCGCGGGCTCGGGGGTGGTATCGCCGCGCCGCCGGCCGCGGGGCTCACAGCCTGCCGGTCGCCCGGCGGGCCCCGCTCTCTGGAGCCGGCGCTGCGTGGGACATGTCCCCGTCAGCGCTCGTATTCACGTGCCGCAGGGCACGGCCGGTGCATCCATCGGAGTGTACGCGAGCCGCCGGGCGAGGTGAAATCGCTCGCCGCGGGGCGGGATCGGGCTGGCGGCGGATCAGGGCTGGCGGCGCGGGCGGCCGGGTGAAGTGGTGGGCGGTACTGGATTCGAACCAGTGACCTCAGCGATGTCAACGCTGCGCTCTAACCAACTGAGCTAACCGCCCGCCGGACGAGGGGGGCGCCACCGCGCGGCACGTGCAACCGGAGCCGCGGGCAACCGGAGCAGTGCAGGGAAGGCTATGCCACGCTCGAACCACCGTCAAAGGGGAGCACGGCGGCGCCCCAGCGGGGAGCCGCCCGGCGGCACGCGGGCGAACGGATCAAGCGCTGTTCGCTTTTCGTTGACACGTGATCTGGCCAACTGCTACCTTCCAGCCGCGGGCCTCTAGCTCAATGGCAGAGCAGCTGACTCTTAATCAGCCGGTTCCCGGTTCGAGTCCGGGGGGGCTCACCACAATGAACGCGGTCCCGTTTCTGCGGGGGGCCTGCGTCACCTCGGGGAAGGTGCCGCAGGCTGCCACTCCGATGGGGAAGTGTCGGAACTGGCAGACGAGCGTGACTTAGGATCACGTGCCGCAAGGCGTAGGAGTTCGTGTCTCCTCTTCCCCACCAGCTCCCGGTTCGCCGGAGGCAGGTGACGCACCGAGGTTCAGGGGTCGCGTCCGACGACGCGAGGGGGATCCATGGCGAAGCTGCTCGAAGTCAAAGACCTCCGCACGTACTTCTTCACGGAC
>JBAYVN010000049.1:0-18546 GCA_041674525.1 Dehalococcoidia bacterium
AGTCGTTCCGGAATCCCCGCCCGGGGAGGCGCCGTCATGATAGCGAAGCGCGAACGCGGGCGTCGATCGGCGTGCGGGCGTGCAGAAGGGGTGCGCCGGTACGGGGGCGATCGGTCAGGCCGATCGATCGGCCCCGACGGTTGCCGGCACGAGGTGATACACGCAGCGATCCGCGCCGCTGGCGAGCGTGGAGACGAGCGTCGCCTTCATCCCGGCGAGCCGGCCGATCAGGGCCTCGTGCATGCCGCAGACCGTGACGTGCCGGCTGGCGGCGTCGCGGAACGGGCAGGTGCGCTCGATGAGCACGAAGCCGCCGCTGCCGTCGGGCTCGCAGGTGACGACGACGTCCTGCTGGCGCAGCGCGCTGCACGCGGCTTCCACGCGCTGGGCCAGCGGCAGCGTGGTCAGCACGGGCAGGTGGGGCGAGGCCAGCGTCTCGGCCGCGCCATCCACCAGGCGCTCGAACTCCTCGTCGCGGAGCGTCAGGCGGGCCGACTCCAGCAGGGCGCTGGCGAGCTCACCGTAGGACTTCGGGTAGAGCGCCTCGGCGGTGGAGGTCAGGCGATAGGTGAGCGCCGGGCGGCCGACGTGTCCGCGCAACTCGCGGCTGACGACGTAGCTCTCGCGCTCAAGGATCGCCAGGTGCTGGCGGACGCCCGTGGGGGTGAGGTTCAGGTGAGCCCCCAGGTCCCGCACGCTCCCCTCGCCGCGCTGACGGAGGAAATCGAGGATCTGCTGTCGAGTTGCCTGCATGTTGTCCCGCCTGCGTTAAGTGCGCATATCATACGGCCGCAATGACGTAATTTCCTCAGTGCAAGCAGTGGGACCCGGACTTCCTCCGGCCGGGCCTGACCCGGCGCCCCCGGAGAAGCGAGCAACCAGCCGATGCCATTCGGGCCGGGTGAGGTCATTCCCTACCTCGATATGTGCCGGGAGGAGGGGGCGAGCCTCCAGCGGGGAATGAACTTCCGCCTCCACGGCGGGCACAGCGTCGTCCTGATGAGCCGCCGCCCGAACGCGCCCTACGTGGACGAAGTGATCGAGGATGGCCAGGTCGTCATCTACGAGGGCCACGACGCGCGGAGGTCAAAGGCGATCCGGGACCCCAGGTCAGTCGATCAGCCGATGCGAGAGGGCCGCTCGTTGACTCAGAACGGCCAGTTCTACGAAGCCGCGATGTCCGGGATCCGCCACCCCGTGCGCGTCTACGAGAAGTTGTACCCCGGCGTGTGGGTCTACAACGGGTTGTTCGAGCTCGCGCACGCCTGGATCGCACGATCGGGTGCCCGAGATGTGTTCAAGTTCCGCCTGGTAGCAACCGACGAAACGACCACACCGAATGCGAGCCCCGCACCCCCCGGTGAGCGTACGCGGGTGATTCCGAGTCTGGTGAAGCAGGCTGTGTGGCTCCGTGACAACGGGCGGTGCGTGCTCTGCGGGAGCCCCGACAACCTGCACTTCGACCACGAGCTCCCGTTTTCCCGCGGGGGATCGTCAACCGTGGAGAACCTGCGCATCCTCTGCGCGGCGCACAACCTGCGAAAGAGCGACCGAATCGAGTAGCCCGCCCGCTACTGCGCGCGGTAGTCGCCGGAGCGGCCGCCGGACTTCGCGGTGAGGCGCACGTCCTGGATCGACATGCCGCGCTCCACGGCCTTGCACATATCGTAGACGGTGAGCGCCGCGACCGAGACCGCCGTCAGCGCCTCCATCTCCACGCCCGTCCGCGAGGTGACGCGGACCGTCGCCTCGATCTCCACCGACGCGCCGTCCGCGCCGGGGTCGAGGTGCACCTCGACGCCGGAGATGGGGAGAGGGTGGCAGAGCGGGATGAGCTCGTGGGTGCGCTTGGCCGCCATGATCCCGGCGATGCGCGCGGTGGCGAAGACGTCGCCCTTTGGCATGCGCCCCTCCACGATCATGGCCAGCGTCCCCGGCAGCAGGACCACGCGACCGCGAGCGGTGGCCTCGCGCTGCGTGACGTCCTTGTCCGAGACGTCCACCATGCGCGCGTGCCCGTGCTCGTCGAGGTGGGAGAGCGCATCGCTGGTCACGTTCGGTCCTCGCAGGCTCCGCGGGTTCGTGGCGCGGGCTAGCCGCCGATATATGACATCTCGACGCGAGGCAGACCCGCGGTCGATGCCGATCGCAGCTCGGAGTAGCGATCTTCGCGCGCGCGCCACGTGGCGTCGATGAGCGCGCCCAGGGCATCGTCGGTCGCGCCGGAGCGGATCGCGGCGCGCAGGTCGGCGCCGGCCTCCGCCGCGAAGAGACAGGTGTAGATCGAGCCCTCCGCGGAGAGGCGTGCGCGCGTGCACGTGGCGCAGAAGGGCTGCGTCACGGAGGTGATGAACCCCACCTCGCCCGCGCCGTCGCGGTAGCGGTAGCGGCGCGCGACCTCGCCGGGGTAGTTCGACCCGACGGGATCGAGGGGGAAGACGGCGTGGATCCGCTGCACGAGGTCCGCGGCGGGCAGCACCTCGTCCATCCGCCAGCCGTTCGTGCTGCCGACGTCCATGAACTCGATGAAGCGCACGATGTGCGGCGTGCCGCGGAAGTGCCGCGCGAGATCGATCAGCGTGTGATCGTTCACCCCGCGGCGCACGACGGCGTTGATCTTCACCGGGCCGAGCCCGGCCGCGACCGCCGCATCGATGCCCTCGAGCACCATCGCGACGGGGAAGTCCATGTCGTTCATGTCGCGGAAGATCGCGTCGTCCAGGGAGTCGAGGCTGACGGTCACGCGATCGAGGCCGGCGTCCGCCAGCCGCGTGGCGAGCGACTTCAGCATCGTGCCGTTGGTGGTCATGGCGATCTCGACGCCGGAGATCTCGCGCAGCATCGCGACGAGCCGGGGCAGATCGGCGCGCAGTGTCGGCTCGCCGCCGGTGAGGCGGAGCTTCGTGACGCCGCGCGCGGCGAAAAGGCGCGCGACACGCGTGATCTCCTCGAAGGTCAGGATCTCGGAGCGCGGCAGGAACGCGAAGTCCGGACCGAAGACCTCGCGCGGCATGCAGTAGCGGCAGCGGAAGTTGCAGCGATCGGTGACGGAGATGCGCAGGTCGTGCAGCGGCCGCCCGAGGCGGTCCACGAGCGCCGGGGCCTCCGAAGGCAGTTCGAACTCGAGATCGGGGTGCGGCATGGTTCCAGTGTAAGCCGAAACATGGCCGTATTGCCCGCGCGGGCCACTCGGGCGGCGGGGGGGGCGGCAGCGTGGCGGCGGCGTGCGGGCGGTACGACGGACTACGATCGCGGCGTGACCGCCTCAGCCCCCGCTCCCTCCGGTACGACCCGCGTGGTCGTCACCGCCTCTACGGCGAGCCTCGCCGCGGCGGCGCGGGCACGTGCGGACGCGCTGGGCCTGGCGTTCGTGGACCGCGCCGAGCCGGGGACGCTGGCGCTGCGGCTGGACGAGGAGGGCTGGGCGCTCTTCGACCCGGCGCCCGGCGCGCCCGGCGCCGTTCGCGCCGACCTGGTCGGGGGCGGGCTGGGCGAGCGGCTGCGGCAGGGCGCGCGCGGTGAGGGACGGCTGGCTTCCGCGCTCGGCCTGCGGCGCCACCCGGGCGCCACGGTGCTGGACGCCACGGCGGGCCTCGGCCGCGACAGCGCGGTCGCGGCGGCGCTCGGCTGCCGCGTGATCGCCTGCGAGCGCTCGCCGGTGGTCGCCACGCTGCTGCGGGACGCCCTGGACCGCGCGGCGGGGGTGCCGGGGCTCGCGTCGGTGGTCGCACGCATCGAACTGCGCGTCGCCGACGCGCGCGATGTGCTGGCCGCGCTCGCGCGGCCCCCCGGGGACGCACGCCCGGACGCGGTGCTGGTCGATCCGATGTTCCCCGAGCGCACGAAGGCGGCCCGGGCGAAGAAGGAGATGCAGCTCCTGCGCCGGCTGCTCGGGCCGGGCGACGACACGGTGTCGCTGCTGGAGGTCGCGCTGGCGACGGCGCGCCGTCGAGTGATCCTGAAGCGCCCGGTGCACGCCCCGCAGATCGCGGGCATCCGACCGCCCGACCTCGAGATCCCCGGGCGCGCCGCCCGCTACGACGTCTACCTCGCGCGCTGACCCCCACCGCGCGGGGCGCGCGCGCGGCGTCCAGGAGATCGCGGGGCGACCCATCCCCCTGCCCCCTTCCCGGCGCGGCGGTTGCACCCCACCGGCCAGGCCGATGCTGCACCCAGCGATGAGGATGAAAGACGGAGGAGAGGCAAACCCTCGTTACCCGTGAGTCGTGGCGACCCGCCTACGCGGTGGAGTGGGGCGTCGCGCGGGAGTGATCTGGGTGAGACCCCTCTGGCTTTCCCGCCTCAGCGCGCTCGCGCAGCAGCGATGCGCCTTTCCAACACCTCGAAATGTTCCTGCAGGTGCCGGTGAATCGCCGGGCGCAGAAGAGGCCAAAGCAACAGATTTATCGCGGTCGAGATTCTCGAAGGGAGTCCGGCGCGGGACCAGATCGTGACCAGTGTTCGATCTTCGCCGTTCGGGCGTATGTGAACGCCGCCTTCGCCTACTTGCCCTTGATCCCCGACGGAAAGCGACGCGTACCCGAAGGGAGGGTCATACTCAGTCACAATACCGAGGCAGAAACACCGGGCACCCATCATCTCCGACTGGGACTGGTAGGTAGACTCGACGCCCCATTCACCTTCTGACGTCTCTACGATCGCACCGGCGCCGACCGAGATCTCGGCCCACCGCGCGGGATTACTGAACCAGTAGAACACCTCGTCCGGGGTGGCGATGATCTCGCGCTCAACCGTCAGCCGGATGGGGAGCCATGTTCCGATCGTGGCGCTTCCGCTGCCACGCCGACGGTCTTGAACTCGGTCGAAGGCCTGCTGGAGCTTCATCAACGTCTTCGTAGACGGCGGGGCTCCTGCGTCGATCGCCGCGCCCCTTCTTCGGGCGTTGAGCCAGCTGATTAGCGTGAGTGCGACGAAACCGATGAGGAGCAGGCCTGTTGCCAGAACTTGCCGAGTTGCCAGACCCAAGAATCCGGTGAGGGCGATCGGAGGGATGCCCGCGGGCCATGGCCATCGACGTTTGAGCGCCAGGTATCCACCCCACGCCAGCCACAGATAGAGCGTGACGAACGCCTCAAGCGCGAGAAAATCACCCATCTGCCCCTCCCGAGCGTACGTATCCTAGCCCGCTGTTCCGGAGCCCTCGCTCCGTGATCCCATCGATCGCTTCATGGACGAATACGTTCGTCCTCCTACCTTGCTTCGCTGCGGGCTTGACCGCCCGCTCCGGTTCTAGGGAGTAGCACCCCGGCTGAGGCTCAGCCCCCCTCACGCGCGGCTCCGCCGAGGCGGTTCGCAGGCTGAGGGTCGCGCGCTACGCCTGCGCGCGCAGCTCCGCGAGCAGGGGGCGGAGGGCGGCGAGGGCGAGGGCGCGATGGGAGATGCGGTCCTTCTCCGCGGCGCCGACCTCGGCCATGGAGCGGCCGTCGGGGAGGAGGAAGATCGGGTCGTAGCCGAAGCCGTTGGCGCCCTGCGGCGCGAGCGCGATGCGCCCCTCCACCATGCCTTCGCGCGTGAAGACGCGGTCGCCGGGGAACGCGAGCGCGACCACGGCGCGGAAGCACGCGGTGCGTCGAGGCGCGGGCACGCGCTCCAGGCGGCGCAGGATAAGCGCGTTGCGGTCGTGGTCGTTGCGCATGGAGGGTCCGCCGTAGCGCGCGCTGGTCACGCCGGGTCGCCCGTCGAGCGCGTCCACCTCGATCCCCGAGTCGTCCGCGAGCGCGGGCAGCCCGCTCGCGTTCGCGGCGGCGACGGCCTTCGCGATCGCGTTCTCGGCGTACGAGCGTCCGCCCTCCGCGACGGGGCCGAGGGCGACGCCGGCCTCGGCGGGAGTGAGGATCTCCCACCCGGCATCACCCAGAATGGCGCGGATCTCGCGCACCTTCCCGGCGTTGCCCGTCGCGAGCAGCATTCGAGGGTTGGACATCGTTCGCTCCTTCTCCGACAGCACGCCGTCACTCTGCCCTCTCCCCGAACGGGGCGAGGGTCTGAGCGTCCTTCCCCTCCGCGGGGCGTGGGGGCGCAGCCCCCACATCTTCTTCAGAACCCCGCCCTCTTCAGAACCCCGCCCGTGCCGGGAGGGGCAGAGGTGGCCGCCACCCTCATCGGCAGAGCATCGCTCGATGCGAAGGGGCCGTCCGCACGGCCCCTTCGCAGTTCAAGCACCCGCGGACGGCGCGACGGCTAGATCTCGCTCCAGCGGTTCGCCATCTTCGCGGCGACCGCGGGCATCGTCGTGTACTCCATCTCGTCCAGCGGCAGGCGGTGCGGCTCGAAGGGGCCGTGCAGGCGCAGGAAGTCCGAGATGTCGTTCGCCTTCTGGCGGGCGTTGTTGTAGGACGGGTCGTCGAACATATCGCGCGGGCCCACGAGCTTGCCGCCGGAGAGCTGGAAGCCCAGCGCGACCACGCGCGGCGGGCCATCAAAGCGCGCGGGGTGGGCGTCGGCCACCGAGGTCGGCATCCACGGCCCGTAGTGCGAGCCGCGCATGAAGCCCTCGACGATGTACGGGGTGGTGAACGGCTCGATCACCTCGCCCACGGCCGGGAAGGAGTTCTGGCAGCGGACGATCGCCGTCGGGTCGTCCTTGCCCACGTAGCGGCCGGCGATCAGCGAGAGCTTGTCGGTGGAGGAGACGGCGGCCACCTCGCCGGTGGAGCGGGCAACGACGCGTTTGATCGCGTAGTGCGCCGGGGAGCCGATGAAGACCAGGAGGTCGTAGATCTCCTCGGGCGCGTTGAACATGATCTTCTTGTGGTTCTTCAGATCGTGGACCTCGAAGGCGAAGCCCTGGTGCAGCGCGTCGGCGATCACCAGTCCGGCGGTGTTGAACGGGTCCGCGAACATCTTGTAGAAGGGCAGGTTGAAGGAGCCGGACGACGTCTTGTCGCCCATGAACACGATCACCGGCTCGGACTGGCGCTCCACGAGCTCGACCTCTGCCGAGCCCGGGCCCATGCCGCGGATGTTGCCGGAGAAGGCGTCCGCCAGCAGGTCCTGGCCCGCGCCGTACAGCTTGAGCTTCTTCGCGATCTCCGTGCCCGCGGTGAAGGTGTCCCACGCGTACTGGTGGACCTCGGTGTTGTCTTCCCCGCGATCGTGGGACATCACCAGGAACATGTCGTCGCCGCAGGCGTGCGCCTGGCCGTCGATCAGCAGCCCGCTCTGCACCGCCTGCGCCAGCCGCTCGCGGCCCAGGTCCAGCACCTCCGGGTGCATTGCGGAATGGCCGACCCATCCGCCGATGTCGGCCTTGATCACGCTGAGGGTCTGCGGCATGGATGGCTCCTCTATGCAGTGCTACGCGCTGTGCCGTGCTGTGCCGTGCTGCCAGCGCACCTGTGCGGTTCTACACACCCTCGGCGCCCGACGCAGGGTCAGCGCCCGAAGTCAGTGGTTCAGCGATCTCAGCGGGTCAGATTCCAGCCGGGGATGTCTGCATGCTATTCGCGGCCCGGAAGCCCGGTCAAACGCCGCGAGGGGCAATCGGTCCGTCCGGCACGCCCAGGCGCTCGCGCAGGACGGTGATCGCCGCCTGGGCGAGCGGGCGGACTGCCGCCTGGACATCCCAGTCCAGATCCCGCGCCCGGGGCATGAACGCCTCGAGCGCCTGCAGCATCTCGCGCCCCCGGCGCTCCTCGTGCGCGGCGTCCAGCGCGCGGAAGCCCTGGAGCTTGCGTGCGCCCTCGCGTCCGCCCTCGGAGATGTACCAGTCGGTGAAGGCGACGCCGCAGCCGGCGGCGAACATCATCGCGCCGAGGGGGGTCGCCACGGGGGGGACGTTGGCCATCAGCGCGCGGGCCGTCAGGGAGCGCTGACGGGAGTCGTACTCCATCATCAGGTGGCCGCCCGCCGGCACCAGCGTGCCCAGCGCCATCACGACCTGGAGGTCGATGCCCTCCGGGATCTGCACCTCGTCGCCGCTCTCCATGGGCACGCGGCCGGTGGAGCCGGTGACCTCCACCCAGTTGAACCCGGGGAAGCTGCCGCGGTTGATGAGCCCCCAGAGGAAGGGCTCCGCGGTGCGGCCCAGGGAGTGGCTGTCCAGGAACGCGCGGAAGTAGTCGCTGCCGACGTTGCTGCGCGGGCCGATCTCGATCGCGAGGTGCACGCCATTGCCCACCTCTGCGCCGTCGATCGCCTGGAGCGCGTGATCGGGGACCTGCGAGGCGGGACGCCACGGGCTGGGACGGGCGGGGACGTGTGGGATGTGTTCGATGGTCATCTCCCGCTCAGATTACACTCGACACCCCGGTTCCCGCGCCCGCCACGGCGGCGGCCGCCGGCCGAGCGAGAGACGGGGAGGGATGGGAAGGCGGGATCGGTGACCACTGCGCCCGGGGACGCCGACCTCACTGCGTACATGGACGTGATGCGCCGGCTGCTGGCGCACGGCGGCTACGAGCGCACCGGCCGCGCCGCCGAGGCGAAGCGCTGGGACCTGCAGCACATCGTCGCGTACCTGGAGGCGCACGGGCGCCCGGACCGGCGTCCCGCCGTGCACGTCGCGGGGTCGAAGGGCAAGGGCTCGGTCGCCACGATCACGGAGGCGATCCTGCGCGAGGCCGGCGCCCACACGCTCCTCATCACCTCGCCGGACCTGCATTCCGCGCGCGAGCGCATCGCCGTGGACGGCAAGCCGATCGATCACGCGACCTTCGCGCGGGCGGCGACGCGGCTGCTGGACGACCCGGCCACCGCGGGCTGGTCGTACTTCGAGATGCTGACGGTGATGGCGTGGCTGGTCGGCGCGGAGACCGCGTGCGACTGGCAGGTGGTGGAGGTGGGCCTGGGCGGGCGGCTGGACACCACGAACGCGATGCCCGCCGAGTGCAAGGCAGCCGTGGTGATCACGCCAATCGACCTGGAGCACACGGAGATCCTCGGCGACACGATCCCGGAGATCGCGGCGGAGAAGGCGGGCATCATCACCGGCGATGCGCCCGTCATCGTCTCGCCGATGCGCGCCAGCGCGGTCGAGGTGATCCGCGCGCGCGCCGCGGAGCGTGGGGCGCCGCTGCATGCGGTCGCGGACGAGTGCGCGATGCACGTCACGGCGCACGGCCTGGAGGGGCAGACGCTGGATCTGCGGACGCCGCTGCGCACGTATCGCGGGCTGAAGTCCCCGCTGATCGGGCCGCACCAGTCCGAGAACATCGCGACCGCGGTGCGCGCGGCGGAGGAGGCGTTCGCACGCGCCTCCGGGGACGGCGCGACGCAGGGTGCCGTGCTGCCGGAGCAGGCCGTGCTCCGCGGCGTGGCGGCGGCGCGCATGCCCGGGCGGTTCGAGGTGGTGCGCCAGCGCCCGCTCACGATCCTCGACGGGCTGCACACGCCGCTGGCGGCGCGGCGGTTCCGGCAGGCGCTGGATGGCGTGCCGGTGCCCCGGCGCCGCATCTGGGTGATCGGCATGCTCGCGGGCAAGGATGCCGCCGCCATCCTGGAGCCGCTGATCGGCGAGGACGACGACGTGATCGTCACCGCGCCGCCCACCCAGCGCGCCGCGGACGTTGCGGATCTCGTGCGCGCCGTGCGCGAACGGGGCGCGCTCCCGCAGCGCGCGAACGGCATCGGCGCCGCCATTGAGCTCGCGACCGCGCAGGCGGGCGAACGGGGCGCGGTGATCGTGGTGGGGAGCCTGTACACGGTGGCGGCGGCGCGAGAGCACGTCCTGGGCATTGCGGGCGACCACGTCCTCGGCCTGCGGTAGGATCGACGGCGCCGGCCGGCATCCAGCGTGTCCAGACGAGGTGCAGCGTGATGAACCCCCCCGGGCGTCGACGTGTGGTGGTCACCGGGATGGGGGCCATCACGCCGCTGGGCGTCGGCGTGGACCTGTTCTGGGAGAACGCGGTCGCCGGGCGATCCGGCATCCGCCGCATGACCCTGGCCGATCCCGCCAACTACCCGTGCCAGGTCGCCGGCGAGGTCCCCGACTTCGACTACACGCAGTTCATGGATCGCAAGGACGGCCGGCGCATGGCGCGCTTCTCCCAGTACGCCGTCGCCGCGACGAGGATGGCGCTGGAGCAGTCCGGGCTCGACCTCGACCACACCGATCGTGAGCGCGTGGGCGTAGTCATCGGCAACGGCGGCGGCGGCATCCCGAACGACGACGAGGCGATGCGCACGCTCCTCGAACGCGGCGGGATGAAGGTCGACCCGTTCTACATCTCGAAGCGGCTGAACAACATGGCCGGGGGCAACATCTCGATCCAGTTCGGGCTGCTCGGCTACAACAACACCGTGGCCACCGCGTGCGCCGCGGGCACGCAGGCGATCGGCGACGCGGCCGAGGTGATCCGGCGCGGCGCGGCCGACGTGATGATCGCGGGCGGCGCAGAGGCCGGGGTGTGCGAGCTCGGCCTCGCGGGCTTCGCCTCCATGCGCGCGCTGGCCTCCACGCACAACGGCGATCCCGAGCACGCCAGCCGCCCCTGGGACCGCGATCGCGACGGCTTCGTGCCGGCCGAGGGCTCCGGGATCCTCGTGCTGGAGTCGCTCGATCACGCGCTGGCGCGCGGGGCCACGCCCCTCGCGGAGTTCCTGGGCTATGGCGTCAGCGCAGACGCGGCGTACCTCGTCGCGCCGTCCGAGAACGGCGAGGGCGCGGCGCGGGCGATGCGCTCGGCGCTGCGGGACGCGGGCATCAGCCCGGACGAGGTGGACTACGTCTCCGCGCACGCGACCGCCACGGACGTGGGCGATGTCGCGGAGACGGGCGCACTGAAGGCGGTCTTCGGCGAGCGCGTGTACGAGGTCCCGGTGTCCGCGCTGAAGTCCCAGATCGGGCACCTCCTCGGCGGGTCCGGGGGGGTGGAGACGATCGCGGCGATCCAGACGATGCGCACGGGCACGATCCTGCCGACGCTCAACCTGGAGCACCCGGGCGAGGCCTGCGACCTGGATTACGTGCCGCTGACCGCGCGCCGCGCGGACGTGCGCACGGTGGTGAAGAA
Organism: Dehalococcoidia bacterium; assembly: GCA_041674525.1. GTDB lineage: Bacteria > Chloroflexota > Dehalococcoidia > UBA2979 > UBA2979 > SHYQ01. The sequence continues at coordinate 10,977 of JBAYVN010000049.1, forward strand.
TTCCTTCGGCTTCGGCGGCCAGAACGCCGTCCTGGTGCTGCGCCGCTTCGAGGGCTGATCGCACCCGGGGAGGGAAGCGGGGCGCGAGGCGGGCAACGAGACACGCGAGAGGCCGGGCATGTAGCCCGGCCTCTCTGCTGCGATCAACTGCGATCCGTCCTGGGATCCGTGCTGTGATCCATCGGCGGGGCGGAGCGCCCCCGCCCCACGGGCTAGGCGACTCCCACCATGCGGCTGTGCTGGGGAACCATGCCTTCGAGCAGCACCTCGAGCGCCATGGTGTGCGCGCAGGCGCGCTGCTGCTGGAAGTAGTCGCACTCGCATGACCAGCGTTCGCCGTCGTAATGGACGGTGTGGTCGCCGTTGTTGCCGTGCACGGTGACCACCATCGAATGGAAGTCGAACCGCTCACGCTGCTCGGCGTACCGATGAGCCTTCTCGATCTTCCCGATCATGCCGGATTGCAACGGAAGCCTCCTTCGCCGCGACGGATCGCGGGTGCCGGTGACACCGCCCCACAAACGGCAATCGCCGCGGCAAGCCGCGGCGATTACGTTGAAGAGCGTCTCGTGTGAAGTGCGTCCATCGACCACCTCTGTCGCGAAACCTAGTACCGGCGAGGAGACGCGTCAACTTCGTGCGCGCGCTCACAAGTGGGCCGCGACGGCGCCAGAGAGCAGGCCTAGGAAGGGTGGTGCGACAGCACCACGTAGCGCGGCGACGGTCCCTCGAGGTACGAGCGGACGAGCACGATCTCGCCCGCCAGGAAGGGCAACGGGAGCGGCGCCGGCAGTGCGCGCACGGCGGCGGCGACTGCGCTGCGGTCGCCGGCCGAGGCGCGCCGGTCGAGACGCGCGAGCGTGAGGTGAGCGGCGAACGGCCGGTCGTCGCCCGGCAGTCCCGCGCGGCGCACGGCGCTCTCCACCCCGATCGCGATACCCCCGAGCGCGGCGAGGTCTCCGCCGACGCCCAGCCACACGACGCCCGTGCGCGGGGCCGGACCAAACGTCCCGGCGCGCTGCAGCGTCAGCCCGGCGGTGAACGGAGGGACGTCCTCCAGTGCCTCCTGCAGCGGCTCGAGATCCTGCTCGTCGATCTCGCCGAGGAAGCGCAGCGTGAGGTGCATCAACTCGGCGCGCACGGGGCGGAGCGAGCGGCGCGCGCCTTCGGGCAGCGTCGACGCCAGCGTGTCCTGCTGCGCGGCCGCCGCATCGCGCCACGCGTCCGGCACATCGAGGGCGATGAAGAGGCGCATCGCTGCCTCCCCGGGCTACACGCGGGCCAGGCCCAGGAAGCGCGCGGCGTTGCCGCCAAGCACGGCGTCGCGCTCCGCGCCCGGGGGCAGCACCGCCTCGATCGCCTCGCGGTCCTGCGCCTGCTCGCGCAACGGGAAGTCCGACCCCCAGCAGACCGCGCCCACGCCCGCGAGGTCGATGCCGCAACGGATGGCCTCGGACGCGTACAGCAGCGGCGAGGCCGCGGTGTCGAACACGAGCCGTCCGGCGTCGATCACGGCACGCACCTCTGGCATCAGCGCGTAGAAGGGGAAGCCGCCGCCCCAGTGCGCCGCGATCACGCGCGCGTGCGGCTGCGACTCCACGAGCCGCCAGAGCGCGCCTGGCGTCAGGCCGCCGGCCTTGCCGCCGTACGCATGTCCGACCTCCTCGGAGCAATGCACGAGGATCGGCAGGACGCCGGCGGTGATCGCCGCGGGGTCTCCCTCCCGCACCTCGCCGCTTCCGGAGGCGCCCGGCAGGGCGACACTCGCGGGCTGGGGCACGAAGGGGACGATGCGCCCGGGATAGCGAACGGTGGCCTCCAGCAGGTAGGCGGCGTGCTCCGCGCGCAGCGCGGGATCGCTCCACCAGAAGCCGGCGGCGACGGAGGCATCCACGCCGGCGCGGTCCATGGATGCGACGAGATCCTCGGCCGTGGCCATGCGTGCGCGCACGGAGCCGTAGAGCTCGCCAAACGCGGCGTCTGAGGCCGCGAGGCGCGCGCGCTCCTCGATCAGGCGCGGCGGGAAGATGTGCGTGTGCACGTCCACGATCATGGCTCGATCGTACGATGTTGCGGACCCTGCGGAGTGGGTCAGTTTGACCGATGCGCTTCACGATCGTGGTGGCCGTGCGGTTCGCGTGCGGGCATGGGAGGATGACGGTCGGGATGCGCAGGAGAGTGGGGCGAGCGGATGAGTGACGGCGATCACGGCCCGGACGGCGAGCAGCAGGAGCGCCTGCGGGCGATGACGCCGCCCCGCCCCTTCGACGCCGAGCCGGAGCCCGAGCCGCCCCCCGCCGTCCCCGAGGCTGAGGACGAGGCGCCCGAGCCCGTCGAGGTGATCGCGGTGCACGCCGAGCCCGAGGCGAGCGCCCCCTTCGAAGACCTCTCGGAGCTGCCGGTGCTGCTGGAGTCGCTGCTCTTCGTGGCCGATCACCCGCTGGAGGAGTCGTACCTGGCGCGGGCGCTGGACGTCACGTCCACGCGCATCGAACGCGCCCTGGACGAACTCGGCGAGACGTTGCGCGCGGGGCAGCGTGGCATCCGCCTGCAGCGCGGGCCGGAGGGCGTGCAGCTGGTCACCGCCCCGGAGGCCGCCGCCCGCATCGAGCACTTCCTGGGCCTGGAGGCCAGCCGCCGTCTGAGCACGGCGGCGCTGGAGACGCTCGCCATCATCGCCTACCGCCAGCCGATCACGCGCGGGCAGATCGACAGCATCCGCGGCGTCAGCAGCGACGGCGCGGTCGCCACGCTGCGGGCGCGCGCGCTGATCGCCCCCGCGGGGCACGCTCCCGGGCCGGGCCGCCCGATGCTCTTCCAGACGACGCAACGGTTCCTGGAGCACTTCGGGCTCGAGCGCGCGGGCCAGCTCCCCCCGCTGCCCGAGGAGATCGACCTGCCGCCCGCGGAGATCAGCGAGCAGCTCGGGCTCGCCGAGCAGGACGTCGTGAACGCCCTCGCGGCGGCCGACACCGCAGCCGGCGCGGCCGGCGACGCCGGGGGCGAGGAGGACGCGATCGCGGACGACGAACGCGTGGAGATTCCCGCCGACGTGCACGTCCTCACCGAGGCAGCGGGCGCGGCGCTGGCCCACCTGGCGGAGGCGGCGCTCCGCGAGGACGCCGGGGACGACGCCTAGGCCGGGCGGCACCGGGAGCCGGCAAGCGTGATCACGATCAGCGTCCTCGTCACCATCGACATCCCCTCCGCGCGGTCCCTGAAGGACAAGCGCGCGGTGGTACGGTCGCTCGTCGAGCGCCTGCGCCAGCGTCTGCACGTGGCGGCGGCCGAGGTGGGAGGCAGGACGAGGTGCGCTCCGCGGAGATCGGGTTCGCGGCGGTCTCCGGGGACCGCGCCGCCGCACGCCACCAGGTCGAGGAGGCGCGCCGGTTCATCGACAGCAAGCTCCTCGGCCGCGCCGAGGTGCTGCACGTGGCGCAGGAGGAGTGGGACCTGGAGGCGTAGCCGTCACCGCCGGCCCTTCCCCGCCCGCCACCCCGCCTCGAAGATCGAGCAGACGCAAGAAGCGCCCCGCGGGGACGGGGCGCTTCTCATGGGTTCGACCGGTACTCTCGCTGCGGGGGAGGGGGTCCCTCAGCGAGCGGCCTACCGTGCTGCTGCGACTAGTAGCGGGACTCGATGCTCAGCCTGTCGAACGCCTCGCGACGAACGTCGCGGGCGACTTCGGCAAACGTCGGCACCGAGCGGGTGCCACGAGCGACGATTGCGTTGTACATGCGCTGTACCTGGGTCATGTCAGCCATCTGTCGTTCCTGCCTTCTTCCGGTTCGGCCGGGGCCTACACCCCTTCCGCCCAGACCTGTCGAGCACCCTGGTGAGTTCCTGGTGTCTCGATGCCAGTAGTTTCGCGCCGACGGCGGATGATCGCAAGTGATTGTGCGCACAATCACGTAAATTCCCGGTTAAATTCTCTCCCGAACGTCGAAATTCGCCCTTCCAGATTCAGGGAGAACCCTCGGAGCACGCTTCAGGAACCCCTACGCGTCGAAACTACGGACGCGCGAGGGCCTCGACCGGGGTGCACAGGAGGTCGTAGGGCAGCGCGCCGTCCACCCGCACGCGCACCACGGCGCCCATGGGGTGGGTGCCTTTCACCAGTGCAAGTCCATCAACCTCTGGTGCGTCGCGCGCGGTGCGGCCGATGGCGATCGGCTCGCCGGTCGCGGACCGCCCGGGCTCGCGCGACTCGACTAGGACATCGACCTCGCGCCCGACCTGGGCGCGGTTCGCGTCGTGCGAGATACCCTGCGCCAGCTCCATCAGGCGGCCGTAGCGCTCCTGCTTCACGGGCTCCGGGATCTGGTCGCCGTATGCGGCGGCGGGTGTGCCGATCTGCGGCGAGTACGTGAACGCGCCGACGTGATCGATGCGCTCCTCCTCGACGAACCGCAGCAGCTCACGGAACTCCGCCTCCGTCTCGCCCGGGAACCCGACGATGAAGGTGGAGCGCAGCGTGACGTCCGGGATGGCGCGGCGGATCGCCTCGATGCTCTGTCGCGAGCGCAGCAGCGTGGGGCGCTTCATGCGCCTGAGCACCGCGTCCGACCCGTGCTGCAACGGCATGTCGAGGTACGGCACCACATTGGGGAGCGCCGCCATGGCCTCGGCGAGGCGCGGCGTGACGCGCCCGGGGTAGGCGTACATCAGGCGGATCCACGGGACGTCCGGCACCGCGGCAGACAGCTCCTCGAGCAGCGCCGCGAGACCGTCCCGGCCGCCGTCCCCGGGGGCGCCATCCTCGCCGTACGCGGTGGAGTCCTGAGCGACGAGCACCAGCTCCTTCGCCCCGGCGGCCGCGTACATGCGTGCCTCCGCGATCAGCCGCCGCGCCGGCGCGGAGTGCATGCCGCCCTTGATCGCGGGGATGATGCAGAACGTGCAGGGCCGATCGCAGCCGTCCGAGATCTTCAGGTAGGCGCTCGGCGCGCCGAGCACGGGCAGCACTGCATCCGGGATGTCGTACGTCTCGCTGGCCGCGCCGAGCGAGGCGGCGATCTCGTCCCACTGCTCCACGCCGAAGGTGGCGTCCACGTTGGGGACGGCAGCGCGGACCTCGTGCTCGGCGATCTGCGTCATGCAGCCGACCACGTACAGGCGCTGGCCCGGGCGGCGCGCGGCGTCCAGCGCGCGCACCACCGCCACGGACTCGTCCTTCGCAGCGTCGATGAAGCCGCAGGTGTTCACCACCAGCAGGTCGGCGTCCCCCGGTGCGGAGACCGCCACATGGCGTCCCGTGCGCAGCGCCTGCTCCAGGCGCATGGAGTCCACGGTGTTCTTCGCGCAGCCGAGCGTGACCAGGTGGTACTTCACGAGCATCGATTCCGTCGGGCCGTCAGGGGCTGGCCGGGGTGTGTGGTTCTCGTACTCAGTCTACGGTGAGCGGCTAGCGGACGGCCGTGCCGCCGGGCGCCGGCGTGGCGGTGGAGGTGGGAGTGGGCGTGGGGGACGGCGTCGAGGCGCCCCCGGCGCCCTGCGAGACGTACAGCGTGATCACCGCGCCGCGCTTCACGGAGGTGCCCGCGCCCGGCTCCTGCCTGAACACGGTCCCGGCGGGCGCCGCGTTCGCGGACTCGAAGATCAGCGGCGTCAGGCCCGCGCGATCCAGCGTCGCGGTCGCCGCCTCGCGCGTAACGCCGACCAGGTTCGGCGCGTCGAAGCTCGCCTGCACCGTCGCCGTGGCGGACGGCGTGGCGGTGGCGCGCGCGTCCGAGCCTCCGCCCAGCCGGGGCAGGAACACCAGCGCGACGAGCAGGAGGAACAGCACCCCGCCGATGCCGATCGCCATCGGCGGGTTCAGGGTGGGGAACGAGGGGAGGCCCGAGGGCGTGGCGCGCCGCAGCCCCGGCAGGGGATCGAGGTCCGCCGGGCGCGGGAGGTCGCGCGGAACGGCCCGCACCGCCTCGTCCGGATCGAGGCCGAGGTAGCGCGCGTAGGAGCGCATGAACCCGCGCGCGTACACCGGCGCGGGCAGCAGGTCGAACCGGGCGTTCTCCAGCGCTTCGATGTACGCACGGTTGATGCGGATGTCCTGCTCGACCTCGGCCAGCGTGATGCCGCGCTCGGTGCGCGACTGGCGAAGGATGTCGCCGGTGCGCCGCGCGCGTTCGCGGACTTCGTCGGCGACCACCGCGGCCGAGGCTTCGTCCTCGACCCGCTGCGCGCGGCGGCGCGACCACCTCATCATCGGCGACGGTCTTTCGCGGTCATGCGCTCAGGCGACGTCCACGCCGGGGAACTGCACCAGGGACTTCAGCCCGTTCATCGCCAGCCGCGCCGTGTACGCCTCCGGCGACGTCTCAACGGTGTAGCGGTTGGTCACCACCTCGTCGATGTGGGGGACGGTGCGTAGCAGCCGGAGCGTGCGGCGGTACTGATCCGCCGTCGCGTTCTGGCTGCCGGTGAGCAGCACCTCGGAGTAGTGCACCAGGTTGGGATCGAACGGCACGGGCGCGCCGCCGCGGGGGAACCCGGCGAAGAGGTTGACCACCGCCTGTGGTCGCGCGAGGTCCAGCGCGGGCGCCACGAGGTCCGCGATGCCGACCGAGACGATCACCGCGTCGGCGCCGAGGCCTCCGGTGGCGGAGCGCACCGCGCCCTTCACGTCATCCTTCGCCGGGTCCAGGACCAGGTCGGCGCCCCAGCGCTTCGCGATCTCGCGGCGCTCGGCGATCGGCTCGCTGACGATGATCGGTCCGGCGCCCAGGGCCTGGCCCATGATCAGGTGGAGGATGCCCATCGGTCCCGCGCCCACGATCGCCATGGACGTCCCGGCACGCACCTCGCACAGCTCGAGCGAGGCGAGGGTGCACGCGGCGGGCTCGGTCAGCGCGGCGATGTCCAGCGGCAGATCGGGCGCCACCTCGAAGACCTGGCCGGTGCCCACGATCGCGGGCGGGACCACGAGGTAATCGGCGAAGCCGCCGTCCAGGTCGTACCCGAGCGTAAGGCGCTTCTCGCAGCGGTTGCGGCGGCCCAGGAGGCAGTAGCGGCAGCGGTTGCAGGCGACGATCGGGCAGATGATCACGCGCTGGCCCTCGCGGATACCCTCGACGCCCTCGCCGACCTGGTCCACGACGCCCGCAACCTCGTGCCCGGGGATCACTCCGGGCGCGGCGTGCTTCTCGCCGCGGTAGACGCGCACGTCGGAGGCGCAGAGCGAGGCGGCCGCGATCCGCAGGCGGATCGCGCCGGGCCCGGCCACGGGCGACGGGCGATCCTCGACGGTGACGTTGCCGGGGGCGTGGAAGATCGTGGCGCGCATGGGTGACCTCGCGGATGGACTGCTCGCGGAAGATGGCGGGCTGCGGGTGCAGTGCAGTGTGTGCCGGTGCCGTCGCAGTATCTCAGCCCGGCGGCAGGCGCGCACCGGGGCCCGATCACGCGCTCCACGGGGGGCGCAGGGTGCGGTGTGGGACGGGGCGGGGCGGTGGCGGGGCGGCGTGATGCGGGGCGGTGTGGTGGTGCGACGAGGGGCGGCCCACCCCTTCCCCTCCCGGCGCGGTAGGGGTGGAGAACCGAAGGGGCTGCGCCCCTTCGAGCATCTCGCGCG
>JBAYVN010000050.1:0-18127 GCA_041674525.1 Dehalococcoidia bacterium
AAGGGCTGCACGATGCGTTGCGGGACGCGGACATTGCGCATCCCGCGGAACGGGGAGTGGTCGAGATAGCCGGCGTCGACCAGCCAATTGAAGAAGCAGCGGACCTCGCGGAAGTAGCGGTGTCGGGTCTCGGTGCGGAGGTGGGTGTACCGACCGAGGTACGAATAGAGGTGCGCGGATTCGATCTCCGCGGCCACTGGCGGGCCGCCGTCTTCGTCCAGAGCCCTGAGGAAGCGGGTCAGCGTCTCGCGGTAGGCGTGGACGGTGCGCGCTGATTTGCCCTCGACGTCGCAGCGGAGGAGGTAGAGGTCGACGAGGGCAGGAAGAGCCGGGACGGGGTCGTTCATCGGACAGCATGGACGCTCCGCGCGGGCAAGAAGTCAAGTCGGAGACAAGACATAACGAACAGACGAGTCGGGAGCGAACGGACGACCGGGGGAGTCGCATCAACCGCTATTAGAATCTGCCTGCGCGACAACACACCCGCCCGGAGAGAGGGAGTGTCGAGATGTCGGTGAAACCCATCAACGGTGCCGACCTGTACTTCGAAAGTACCGGGGAGGGGGACCCGGCGCTGTTCATCCACGGCATGTGCGGGAACGCCAGCGTTTGGGACGAACAGGTGAAGCGGCTATCGGGCAGCATGCGCTGCGTGACGTACGACCGTCGCGGCCACACGCGTAGTTCGCTCGGTGACGTCCGGCAGCGGACCGTGGAACTGCACGCTGACGACGCGGCCGCACTGGTGCGCGAACTCGATCTCGCGCCGTGCCTGCTCGTCGCGAGCAGCGGTGGCGCCCGCATTGGCGTGGACCTCCTGCGGCGCTATCCCATCCTCTTCAACGCGGCGGTGCTCTCCGAACCGCCGATCTTCGGCCTGGACCCGGAGCACGGCGGACCCGGGATCATGGCCGATCTCCAGCCGCCAATCGGGGCTGCGATGCGCAGCGGAAATCCCCGGGCAGCGGTGGACGCGTTCTTCGAGTACATGTGTCCCGGTCTGTGGGCGCAGTTGGACGCCTCCGGCAAGGAGCCGTATCGCGCGAACCATGTGGAACTGATGGGCGACCTCGAGATGCCGCCATACGCGATCACCGCCGATGATCTGCGTGTGATGCAGACGCCCGCGACGATCGTCACGGGCTCGATAAGTCATCCAGTGCTGCGCCGGGTCGCGAAGGTGATCACCGGGGCGATGCCCCATGCCCGCCTCGCCGAACTCGCCGGCATCGGGCACGTGACCTACGCCGAGGCGCCGGATGCGTTTGCCGCGCTCGTTCGCGAGCGTGCCGGCGTCTGAGTCCGCCGCAGGGCCCCCGACGTTCCTGGCTCTGCCCCCGTGGGCGCACGCCGGGATCGGTCCTAGGGCGTTCCCAGCAGCTCCCTATAGAGCGCCTGTGTCTCCTCCGAGGGATCCGCACCCAGTTCAGTCGTCAGTAGTTGCCGGCAACTCTCGTACACGCGCAGTGCTTCCGCACGGTTCCCGAGCGTCGTGTGGACGCGAATCAAGCGCTGATAGCCGGTCTCGCGAAACGGTTCGAGCGAAACGACCTCACGCGCGGCACCGAGCGCCTGCGCCGGCTCCCCGTTGGCGATCCGGATGTCCGCCAAACAATCCAGTGCTCGTACGAGCGTGTCGTGCTGGCGAGATCGTCGTGGGCGATCCACTCAGCCTCGTCGCCGGCGAGGAATGGCCGTCTCGCTGTTGCCCGCCGCGAGCTGCCCCGACCTGCGTACGAGGCGACGGTGCGCGCGCTCGGCGCCTTCAGGCTGGACCCGCGGACATGCCGCCCGACTGCCCGCTGTGGGCCACGGGCCGGCGACCGGGGCCTAACGAGCGCGACCTTCTATCGGCACTTCCGACGCCACCTGAAGGCCGCTGGGCTGCCCCTGTCCGGAGTGCACGTCACCCGCCATACCGCGGCGAAGCCCCCCTTAGCGTGGGCCAACGACCTTCGCAACGAGAAGGACGAGGATCGCGCCCGCCGTCGCGATGAGGACACTGCGGAGTTCGAAGCCAGCCACATCGCCAGGGCCCAGCTGCGTATCGGGCCAACGCCGCCGGGATCACCCCGCATAGCCATCTTCGCAAGGAATCCGGCGATAAGGCCAACGACGATCCAGGTCAGAATTCCCATGTCCGCGCCTTCCTCGCTGGCAGAGTCCAGCGCCTGACCCCTGTGGCGCGCGGCAGCCGCTGCCTAGGAACGAACCTGAAGCAAGTCCCGGATCTCGCGAAGGAGCGCGATATCTTCCGGTGTCCCGGCAGCGGGCGGCAGCTCGTTCCGACTCGCTCGCTGCACATCATGTTAGGTGCGGTGAATGTTGAGGCTGGTGAGCAACGATGAGTCTGGGAATTGACGATAGGCGGCGTTCACCGTAGACCAATATCGACACGTCCTGACAATTCACCCCCGCGCCCGAGGTTAGACTGAGGGAGCGAAGGTCAAGAAGGGCGAGATGCGCCCAGGTCGAACCCGCAACCCCGGCCCCCCGCAGTCCTGCGACCATGACGATCCCGGGCAGGGATTCCATGTGCTGGTCCACCAGGTCGCCGATCCCACGTTCGCCATCTCGCTGGATGGACGCATCGCCGACGTGAACGCCGCGGCCGAGGCGTTCGTCGGCACGTGCGCAGCGACGATCATCGGACGCGCCTGCTCCGAGGTGATCGGCGCCCTGGATGAGGCGGGAGAGCGGGTGTGCCGCGTCGCGGGCTGCCCGATCCTCGAATGCTTCGCCGCGGGGAACGCAGTCGCGCTGAACTGGGAAGCCTGGCAGAACGGGCGATGCGGATCCGCGCCCGTCTCGGCCACGGCGCTCACGGTGCCTCGTTCGCTGCGCAACGATGGCACCGTGGCGATCGTCACCGTGCACCCCTCCAGCCAGCCGGCGGAGGGTGACGCAACGGGCGAAGCGCTGGACATCGACATGCTAGGTCCCACGCGCATCGCTCGGGGAACGTTGCGCATCGCACGGCCGCCGCGCCGCAAATCGCTGGAGCTGCTCGGCATGCTGGCGGTCGCGCGCCCCACCGGGCTGCATCGCGAGCAGATCATGGACGCCCTCTGGCCGGGCGAGCCCGCCGAGTTGACGGCGGGGCGCCTGCGCGTGGTGCTGCACGACGCGCGCCGCCTGCTCGCGATCGCGGGTGACCCATCCGCGCTCGATCGCGACGGCGCGCACTTCTCCCTCGAGGACACGTCGTGGCTCCGATTCGATTTCGTCGAGTTCGATGCGGTCGCGCGCGACGTGCTCCAGGGCCCGGCCGACCGTCTCCCGGATCTCCCGGCCGTTGAGCGGCTGCTGGATCTCTACCGTGGCGAGTTCGGTGCGGACGAGGACTTCGGCGACTGGGCGATCCCGTACCGCGAGTCGCTGCGCCGCCGGTTCCACGATGTCCTGAGCGCCGGCGCCCGGCTGTTCGCACAGCGGGGCGCGATCGCGCGCAGCGTCGAATGCTGCGAGCGGGCGCTGCGTTCCGATCCGCTGCAGGAACAGTTCCACCATGCGCTGATCGCGTACTACGGCCAGCTCGGTCGGCGCACCGACGCGATCCGGCAGTACGAGGACTACCGGGAGATCCTCGCCACCGAGCTCGGCGAACAGCCGAGTCCCGCCACCGAGCGGGTCTTCCACCGCGCGCTCTCCGCCAGCACGCACCGCCTCGCCTCCGGGGAGCGCCCGCGCCGGTAGGGCCTGGCGCCCCGTGTAACGGTCGTGTAACGGCTGCCCTCGAGCATTCCCGATCGAGGAGCGTTGCGCCCCGAGTCGCCGGTTGACGGCTCGGTCCAGCCGTCGCGTCCCGACTGGAGTGGCCACCCCGTGAACCACGCAGACCAGCGTCCGCTGACGAGCCGCCTGTCGATGCACCGCATCATGGTCGTCGTCGGCGCCGGCGGCGAGATCGAGGGCGATCTCGATCTTGCGCGCGTCGTGCACCTCGCGGACGTCGCGCACTCCGAGGTCGTGCACTGGGAGCAGCACGAGACCGCGTGGTGCGCGCCGGATGCCGCGACGTCCGCAGCGACCGTGCGACGCATCGTGGATTTCGTGAGCAGATTCCGCGTCCAGGCGATCGTTGCAGGCCGCGCGTCCACCGAAGTGCGCCATGCCCTCGCCGGGTGCGGCGTGCTGATGTTCCAGCACGGCGGCATTTCGGCGCGCGCGGCCGCCATGAGCGCCGCAGCCGTGCTGACCGCCAGCGGCCTCAGTCGGTCCCCCGCGCCCCGCCGCCGTGATCGAGCGGGCCGTCCGCCACGCGAGTAGTCGTCGAAGATCACGCCGCCGCGATCAGTGCGGCGGTCAGTTCAGCAGGAGGAAGCAGTGACCCACAGTCGACGGAGCCAGCGCACCATCGCCGCATGGCTCGCAACCACCGTGGTGCTGGGGTTGGTCGCGACCGGATGCGGCGGCAGCAGCGCGCCCTCGGGCGGCGCGCCCCACGACACGACCGTCAACCTCGCGATGAAGGACAACTTCTTCGACCCGAAGGAGATTACCGTCCCCGCCGGCGCAAAGGTCACCTTCAGCATGAAGAACGAGGGCGTCGCGCTCCACAACATCCACATCTTCAGCGACGACGCTACTCCGAAGAATCCTATCACCCAGCCGATTGGCGGCGGCGCGACCAGCCAGCTGGTGGTCACGTTCCCGAAGAAGGGGACCGTGAAGTTCCAGTGCGACCTTCACACCCCCGACATGGCCGGGACGATCACGGTCAAGTAACGACCCGCCGCCACCAGGGCGGCGGAGCCTCGGAAAGGGCGCTCTCACCATGCCAATCACTCGAAGAGAACTCCTGCAGAGCACGGCCACCGGTGTCGCGGGCCTCGCGGTCGGCGGTGTCATCGGGAAGGCAGTGGCGGGTACCGGGACCACACCCACCGGCACCACGGGACTGTCCGGGAACGCACAGGCGATCGCGGCCCGGCGCAAACTCAGCCCGGACGACGTGTCGCGGGCGGTGCAGACCTTCGTCGCGCCCGGGAACAAGACCGGCGACGAGTTCTTCCTCTTCAGCTCCGGGGGCCACGGCGGGCAGATCCTCGTGATGGGCGTTCCGTCTATGCGCATCCTGAAGGTGATCGGCGTCTTCACACCGGAATCATGGCAGGGTCACGGATTCGGGGCGGACTCCTCGGAGCCCGTGATTGCGCGCGGCACGGACAACACCCAGAAGCCATCGTCCACGGCGCGCGGGCCTTTGACGTGGGGCGACACGCATCACCCCGCGCTCAGCGAGACCAACGGCGAGTACGACGGCCGATGGGTGTACATCAACGACCGCGCCAACGGCCGCATCGCGATGGTGGACCTGCGCGACTTCAAGACCAAGCAGATCCTCGATGTCCCCAACCTCACCTCGTCGCACGGGGGCTGCTTCGTCACCCCGAACTCCGAGTACGTGCACATCTCCACCATGACGCCGACCCTGGTCGACCCCAACGGCGCCGCGAAGGCACTGGACAACTTCGCCAGCGCATTCCGTGGCTACTCGACGTTTCTCGCCATCGATCCGAAGACCGGGCGCTTCGACGTGGCGCGCAGCTTCCAGGTGGAACTGCCGCCGTACACCCAGGACCTTGCGGACTCTGGGAAGCTCGTCAGCAACGGCTGGGTGTTCATCAACTCGTACAACGCGGAGATGGCGGCCGGGGGCAACCAGGATGGCAAGCCCGCCATCGAGGTCGGCGCCTCGAAGAGCGACTTCGACTACCTGCACATCATCAACTGGAAGAAGGCGGAGCAGGTCGTCGCCGCCGGCAAGACCAAGACGCTCAACGGAATGAAGGTGATCGCGCTGGAGACGGCCGTCACCGAGGGCGTGCTCTACCTGGCACCCGAGCCGCGCAGCCCGCACGGCGTGGACGTGTCACCGAACGGGCAGTACCTCGCGATCGGCGGCAAGCTGGACCCCCATGTCACCGTCTACAGCATGGACAAGATCACGAAGGCGATCGCCGCGAAGGACTTCGAGAAGAACGACCAGTTCGGCGTGCCGATCCTGCGCTTCGACTCGGTCGTCGCGGGACGCATCGAGGTGGGCGCAGGCCCGTTGCACACGCAGTACGACGACAAAGGCTACGGCTACACGAGCCTCTTCATCGAGAGCGCCGTGGCGAAGTGGTCGCTGGGCGAGCCGTACTTCAGCGGCGACAAGGCGTTCAAGCTCGTCGACAAGATTCCCGTCCAGTACAACATCGGCCACCTCGTCACCATGGAAGGCGACACGGTGAAGCCGTCTGGCAAGTACCTGATCGCGCTGAACAAGTGGTCCATCGACCGGTTCCCGGCGATCGGCACGCTCAAGCCGCAGAACTTCCAGCTCATCGATCTGGCCACGGAGAAGATGACGCTGCTCACAGACACTCCGATCGGCATGGCGGAGCCGCACTACGTGCAGGCGATCCGCGCCGATCGCATCAAGGCGTGGGAGGTGTACCCGCCCGGCACCAACCCGCTGACGATGGAGAAGGACCCGAACGCCATCGAGTCCGGCAAGGAGCGCATCGAGACGAAGCCCGGCAGCGTGGAAGTCTGGGGCAGCGTGAAGCGCAGCAGCTTCAAGCCAGACCAGATCTTCGCGAAGAAGGGCGACCGGGTCACGCTCCACCTTACGAACGTCGAGACTACGCCCGACGCGACGCACGGTTTCGCCATCCCTCGCTACAACGTCAACGCCAGCCTCGACCCGGGCGAGGTGACCACGATCGAATTCGTGGCGGACGCTCCGGGCGCGTTCGCGTTCTACTGTACGGAGTTCTGCTCGGCGCTGCACCTGGAGATGCAGGGCTGGCTGATGGTCACGCCGTAGCGCCACGCGGGCAGGTGATGCAACGGGGTGGAGCGATCCATGGTGACGCGCCGGAAGTTCCTGGGTCTCGTCGGGGGAGGCGGTCTCCTCGCGGGCGGCGCCGTGCTGGGCGTGTTCGCGCTCCCGGACGGCGGCCACGCGGCGGGCCCGCCGGTGATCCGCTACGGCGAGGAGCGCTGCGCGTACTGCGGCATGACGATCGGAGCCGTTCGCTTCGCCGCCGCATGGCGGTCCTCGGCGGGAGAGCGGCACTTCGACGACATCGGCTGCATGGTGAACGCCCTGCGCCGCCGCTCTCCCGGCGACGCGACGCTTCACGTCCACGATTCGGTGGACGAGTCGTGGGTCGATGCGGTGACGGCGGTCTACGTGGTCTCGCCCTCGATCCGCACGCCGATGGCATACGGCGTGGCGGCGTTCGCGGATGCGGGCGCCGCCACGCGACAGGGCGCCTCGCTGCGCGTGGAGGCGCTCACGTGGGACGTCCTGCTGCGGGACCTGGAGAGGAAGGATTAGCGTGGCGAGCGTCACCGATCGACCGGTGGGGTGGAGCGCGCGGCTGCTGCACCGCGTGGGGGCTGACCCGCTGTGGGTAGCGTGCGCTGTCGCGGCCGCAACGCTGCTGCTGATCGCCGCGTTCCTCCCCCTGTGGCGGATGAGACTGGAGGCCCCGCAGTACCCTGCCGGGCTGACAATCACCGCGTACGGGTACCGTATGGAGGGCGATATCGAGGAGGTGAACGACCTCAACCACTACATCGGCGTGGCCCCGATCGAGCCCGGGTCGATCATTGAGCTCGACCTGTTCCCCGCGGCGATCGTGGGGCTGGTCGCCGTGTTGCTGGCCGGCGCGCTGCTGGCTCAGCGTGGCCGGTTGCGCGTGATGGTCGCCGTGGCGACATGGGCGATGCCGATCGGGATGCTCGCCGATTTGCAGTGGTGGCTGTACCGCGTCGGACATGACCTCGATCGCGAGGCGCCGATGCGGGCGCTGGTGCCGCACGGGTTCACACCGAAGGTGATCGGCGGCACGCAGGTGGTGAACTTCCACAGCAGCACCATGGTGGGCGCCGGCTTCTGGCTCATGGTCGCGGCGGCGCTGGTGATCTCCTTCGGGCCGCAGGTGATCCGCTTCTTCCGCGACAGCTGGCGCAACACCGGATCCGGCAGCACTGGTCCCCGTGACACGGGGCCCAGTACCCCGGGGAGCGCACCAAAGATCGCCGCGGCGATCGTCATCGCCTTCCTGCTCGCTTCGGCCGTGCAACGACCTGCCGAGGCCGCTCATACCCGCTCGCTCTCCGCGCTGATCGCCGGTGCTGCGCCCGGATCCACCGTCACCGTGCCGCCGGGCACGTACCGCGAGGCGCTGGTCATCGACCGGCCGATCGCGCTCATCGGTGGGGGCGGCGTAGTGATCGATGGGGGGCGCATCGGCGACGTGGTGCAGATCACCGCGGATGATGTCACGTTCCGCGGATTCACCGTGCGCGGGTCTGCGCGCGACGTCGCAGATGAGCCTGCCGGCATCCGCGTGACGGGCAGCCGTGCGACGATCGAGGACAACCGCCTGGAGGACGTCCTGTACGGCATCGCCGTCTCCGATGGTGGCGGCCACGCGATCCGGCGTAACACGATCGTCAGCATCCCCGAGTTCAGCTCGGAGCGCCGGGGGCACGCGCTCTACCTGTGGCACACGAACGGCAACATCGTCCAGGACAACACCGTCAACACGGTGAAGGACGGGATCTTCGTCGGCTTCTCGGCGGACAACCTGATCGAGCGCAACCGCGTGGAGCAGGGCCGCTACGGTATCCATTACATGTACGCGGATCACAACCGGTTCGTGGACAACGTATTCCGCGACAACGTCGCCGGCGGCGCGATCATGTTCTCGCGCGACATCGCGTTCACGGGCAACGAGTTCTCGGGGAATCGTTCGCCAGCATCGGGCTTCGGTCTGCTCTTCAAGGACGTCGACGACGTCCAGATGGTGGATAACCTCGTCCACCACAACCGAATCGGCCTCACGATGGAGGGGGCGCCGCACACCCCGGGCGCATTCGTGACCGTGCGCCACAACCTGTTCGGGTTCAACCGCGTCGGCGTCGAGCTCGCGACGACGACCGCCGCGGTGTTCGCCGACAATACGTTCACCGGGAACCTCGAGCATGTCGGCATGCGGGGCGATGGCCTCGAACGCCACAACACCTGGGCAGATCGCGAGCGAGGCAACTACTGGGACGGCTATCGCGGGTTCGACGCCGACAGCAACGGCATCGGCGACCTCCCCTTCGTCGCGCGCGCGGCGTACGGGCAGCTTACGCAGCGGAACGAGGCCCTGCGCGCGTATGCCTTCACTCCGGCCAGCGCCTCCCTGGAACTCGCGACGCGCTGGTTCCCTGTCTTCCGCCCCGAGCCCACGCTGGTCGACCCGGCGCCGCTGATCTCCCCGACGATCGCGCTCCCCGGGGATGCGTCCAGGCATGCCTCCATCGAGATGCTCGTCGCCATGAGCGCGCTCACGGCGCTCCCGGTCGCGCTGCAGGCCGGCGCCAGGCGGAGGCGATAGCCCATGCCCGCGCTGCTGGAGGTCTCGGCGGTCACGAAGCGCTACGGCGCCACCCGCGCGCTGGATGACGTCACCTTCGAGCTACAGAGCGGGCGGGTGCTGGCGGTGCTGGGCGCCAACGGCGCGGGCAAGACCACGCTCATCCGCTGCGTCACGGGGACGACGCACTTCGAGGGCACGCTGAGCATCGACGGCGTCGACGTTCGGGCGCACGGCCGCGATGCGCGGCGGCTGCTCGGCTACCTCCCCCAGCACGCTGCCTTTCACGCGGATCTCACTGTCCGCGAGACGGCGGAGTTCTATGCCGACCTTCGTCGCGCTTCGCACGTGGAGGCGCTGGAGCGCGTCGCCGCCGTGGGACTCGCGGACCACCTGGACAAGCGTGTGAACGCGCTCTCCGGGGGCATGCGCCAGCGCCTCGCACTGGCGGTCGCGCTCCTTACGGACCCGCCGCTGTTGGTGCTGGACGAGCCCGCAGCAGGGCTGGACATCGCCGCGCGTATCGAGTTACGCCACCTCGTACGTGAGCAGCGCGCCCGTGGCAAGACGATCCTGATGTCCACGCACTGGCTGGAGGACGTCCCGTACGTGGCCGACGACGTGCTCGTGCTGGAAGGCGGGCGGTGCGAGTTCCTCGGCACCGCCCGCGCCTTCGCAGCGCTCAGCGCGCGCACCTCCAACCTCTACCTGCGCGTCAAAGGCGAACGAACGAAGGCCGTGCGGGCTGCGCGCACCGTGGTCATGGACGGAGCCGTGAGCTCGCAGGGCGACTGGCTGGTGGTCGCCTGCGGGCCCGTGGAGAAAGGGCCGGTGATCGAAGCACTTGTCAGTGCACAGGTCCCGATCCTCGACCTGCGCGTGGAGGAGGTGGCGGGCGGTGTCGGGCGGCCGGTCGAGGGTGGTGGAGTGCGATGACGCCCGTGATCGCGATCATGCGCAAGGAGCTGGCGGATGCCGGGCGTGGCCGCTGGCTGCCGGTCTTCGCGGGGGCGTTCGCCGTGGTGGCGCTGGTGCTGTGCCTGGTCCAGGCCACCAGCGGGGACCTGGGCTCACAGGGCTTCAACCGGACTACCGCGGGCCTGATCAACCTCTGCCTGCTCCTGGTGCCCCTGCTCGCCCTCGTGCTCGGTGCCGGCACCATCGCCGGGGAGCGCGATCGAGGCACGCTGGCGACGCTGCTTGCTCAGCCCATCTCGGCCGCGGAGCTGGTGCTGGGCAAGTTCGCCGGACTGAACCTCGCCGTCTGGAGCGCGATCGCCCTGGGCTTTGGAGGCGCGGGCATCGTCATGGCCTTGCTCACGCCCCTCACGGACGCCCGCCACTATCTAGTCTTCGTCGCGCTGGCCGGCGTGCTCGCGACCGCCACGCTGAGCGCCGGCATGCTTGTCTCCGTGCTGAGCGATGGACGCATGAAGGCACTCGCCATCGCGATCGTTCTCTGGTTCGCGATGGTGCTGTTCTACGACCTCGCCGCCATCGGCCTGGCGCTGGCGTTCTCGCCGTCCGGCCGCGGGCTGCTGGTGACCGTGCTGGGGAACCCCGTCGAGACGGTGCGCATCCTCGCGGTGTTCAGCCTGGAGCCCGACCTCGAGGTGCTCGGTCCGGTGGGCGCCTACCTCGTGGAGGAACTCGGCCTACGCACCGCCATCGCGCTCCTCGCCGGCGCCCTCGTGACCTGGATCTCCGCCCCGTTGCTGCTCGCGATGTGGCTGCTGGGTCGCCAGGACGCATGAGCGCCAGCTGGCCGGGGGCCGAGATCGCTCATCCACGTGTGGCGCCGGTGCGGGGTTGTACCAGGCTTCGATCCACCCCAAATGTCTATTGAGTAATGACCTGAGCCTGCCACTGCGATGCGGACACTGCGACCGAGCGTCTCCGGCGTCAGCCACGCGGTGTGGGCAGTACGACCACGCTGTCGCCGCGCTGAGCGAGAGCGGCTCTGGTCATCCCCGAGGCGGGCTGAACGTGCCCCGTCCGGAACTGGGCTTTCGACGGGGGCGCGCCTCACACGGCCGACGTAGCGTGCGATCAGTGGGTGATCATCGCGAGCCGGCGAAGACTGCGTGAACCCACGCGCGGCATCCCTCCTGTCGGGGATGTGAAGAACGACCCCCTGAGGCGACGCAGCATGCCGACCACAGACGCGACCGCGGAGCGGGTGATCAGTGCGATCGCAAGGATCTTCAAAAAGGATCCGGCGGAGTTGACCGGCGATACCCGGTTTGTCGAAGACCTCGGGGCCAAGTCGGTGAATATCGCACAGCTGATCGCGGTCCTTGAGGACGACTTCGGCGTTGCGATCCCATTCATGGAGGCGCGGCGGAGAAAGACCGTGGGCGAGGCGATTGACTTCGTGATGCAGTTGCGTCACTGACGAGGGCGGATTCGGTCAAGGCGGACAGCGAAGAAGGAGTGCACCGTGCAGACACAGGAAGTGACTTCCACACAGCGGTTCGGTGACGAGACGATCGACGTCATCTTCCGTCCGTCGCCCACTGAGCCGGGGATGCTTTACTACGCACCCTTCCAGCCGCGCGTGTATGTCGAGAACGGGATCGTCTGCGAGCAGGATGTCGCTGTCACGCTGCGCGACGGGACCGTGATCTACACAGACGTGTTCCGCCCGGAAGGGGCCACCAACCTGCCATCGATCGTCGCGTGGAGCCCGTACGGCAAGCGCCACGGCCAGGCGCCGAAGGGCACACAGGCGTTCCTCGCCCTGGGCGTGCCGCCGGGGACCACCTCCCCCAGCGCGAAGTTCGAGGGCCCCGACCCGGCTTACTGGTGCCACCACGGGTACGCTGTCCTCAACCCGGACGCCCGGGGCGCCGGCTCCTCCAGGGGCGATCTGCTCTGCGTCGGTACCCAGGACGGGAAGGACGGCTACGACTTCATCGAGTGGGTGGCGTCGCAGAAGTGGAGCAATGGCAAGGTCGGGATGGCCGGCAACTCCTGGCTGGCCATGGTCCAGTGGTACATCGCCGCAGAGCGGCCTCCCCACCTCGCCTGCATCGCCCCGTGGGAAGGGTGCTCCGACGTCTACCGGGAATTCATCTGCACGGGTGGCGTCCCGGAGCCGGGGTTCAACGAGTTCCTGCTGGCCGGGCTGCGCGGACCGGGGCGCATTGAGGACTACGCGGCGATGATGCGCGCCTACCCGCTCATGAACGGGTACTGGCAGGACAAGGTTGCCCGCTTCGAAGACATCGAGATCCCCGCGTACATCACCGCGGGGTGGAGCCATTTCCACCTCCGCGGCAGCATCGAGGGCTTCCGCAGGATCGCATCGCCCAGGAAATGGCTGCGGGTCCACCGCGACTTCGAGTGGCCGGACGCCTGCATGCCGCCGCACCTGGAAGACCTCCGTCGCTTCTTCGATCGCTACCTGCGAGACATCCACAACGGCTGGGAGATGACCCCGCGCGTGCGCGTCGACGTGATGGACGCGTTGGACTATGACTACCAGATCGAACGGCCGGAGCAGGAGTTCCCGCCCGCGCGCGTGGTGTACCAGAAGCTCTACCTTGACGCGCGGCAGGGCCGGCTCGCGCGGAGACCCGTACCGGTGTCGTCCGTGCGCTACGACGCAACCGGCGAAACGGCGTTCACGATGAAGTTCGAGGAGGAGACGGAGCTGACCGGCTACATGAAGCTCCATCTCTGGGTCGAGGCAGACGGCTCCGACGACATGGACCTGTTCGTCGCGGTCCAGAAGCTGGACGAGCACGGCGCCTTCCGCCCCACGCTGGTGCTGAACGAGCCATACCCGGGGACCCCGGGCCTGATGCGCGTCTCTCACCGCGAGCTGGACGAGGCGCTTTCCACGCCCGATCACCCGGTGCACACGCACCGGCGCGAGCAGTTGCTCACACCGAAGGAGATCGTCCCGGTGGAGATCGAGATCTACCCGCTGAGCCGCGTGTGGCATGCGGGCGAGCAGCTCCGGATCCTCATCTCCGGGCACTACGCCCGCGAAGGATGGTTCGAGCCGTTCGCGTGGGACCTGCGGAACCGCGGCTCTCACATCATTCACACGGGAGGCGACTTCGACTCCTACCTGCTGGCCCCCGTGGTACCGCCGAAGTACCGCGCGGACGGCTACACATACCGCTAGACCCGCGGGCCTCCTCGATGGAGCGGGCAACCGCGAACTGGATCGGCCCACCGATGGATCTCATGGCCCGCCTGGCGGTGAAGGCGAAGGCGCGGTTCCCCCGGATCGTGTATCCGGAGGGAACCGCGCCGGAGATTGTGGAAGCCGCCGCCACCGCCTGCTCGGAGCACCTCGCGAGGCCCGTCCTGCTCGGGCGACCGGACGCCGTGGCCGCGATCGGCGCGCGGGCGGGGGGCATCGAGGTGATCGACCCGCTCACATCGCCCCATGCCGCCGAGTTCGCCGCTACGTATGCGGCGCGCGAGGACCTGCCCCCGGGCGCCGCGAGGAGGCTGCTCGCCGATCCGCTGAACTTCGCCGCGATGATGGTGGGCACCGGAGCAGCCGACGCCATGGTCGCGGGGTTCACGTACGGCACGGCTGCGGTCATTCTCGCCAGCCAGATGTTCATCGGGACCGCGCCGGGCGTGTCCACGCCGTCGAGCTTCTTCGTGATGGACGTCCCGGACTGGCCGGGCGGCGAGCAAGGGCTGATCGTCTTCGCGGACTGCGCAGTGGTGCCCAGCCCCACGCCGGCCGAGCTCGCGGACATCGCGATTGCGACTGCCGCCAGCGTCCGCGAGCTGCTGGACTGGGACCCGCGCGTGGCCATGCTGTCGTTCTCCACGAGAGGAAGCGCGACGCATCCTGACGCCGACCGGGTGATCGAGGCGGTGCGGCTGATCCGGGAGCGCGAGCCGGGGCTGTGCATCGACGGCGAGCTGCAGGTTGACGCCGCCGTGGTTCCCGCCGTCGCCGCGAAGAAGATCGCCGGCGGCAGCCCTGTGGGCGGGCGGGCGAACGTCCTCGTGTTCCCGGACCTGGACGCCGGGAACATCGCGTACAAGCTGGTCCAGCGCATGGCGAAGGCGGCCGCCTACGGTCCGATCCTCCAGGGCTTCGCGCGCCCGGTGAGCGATCTCTCGAAGGGTGCCTCGGTAGCGGACATCGTGGGGGCCACCACGATCGTCGCCGCGCGGGCGTAGAGCGGGGCGCCATGTTCGTACTCGTCGTCAACTGTGGGAGCTCGTCCATCAAGTTCCAGCTCTGGGATGCCGGGACGCAGGTCGTCGCGAGTCGAGGGATCGTCGCTCGTATCGGCGAGGATGGCTCGTACGTCGAGGTGCACGCGGCCAACGGCACGACCGCCCGGCACGAGCTTCCCATCGCTTCGCACGCGGAAGGGTTCGAGGCGATGCTCAACGGGCTGCTCGATCGTGACTCGGGCGGACCACTCCCGGCGATCGCCGAGGTGAGCGCGGTCGGTCACCGCGCGGTCCACGGCGGCGATTCCTTTGTGGAGTCGGTGCTGGTGACCGACGAGGTGATCGCGAAGCTCGAGGAGTACGTCCCACTGGCGCCGCTCCACAACCCCGCCAGTCTGATGGGCATTCGCGAGGCGCGCCGGCTGCTCCCGGGTGTCCCGCAGGTCGCGGTGTTCGACACGGCCTTCCACCAGACCATGCCGCCTCGGGCGTTCACGTACGCGCTTCCCGGGCGCTACCGCAGCGACCACCATGTGCGCCGGTATGGCTTCCATGGCACCTCGTACCGGTACGTCTGCGGCCGGACCGCCGCGATCCTCGCGCGCCCGCTCGCGGATCTGCGCGTGATCGCGTGCCACCTCGGGAATGGCTGCAGCATGGTGGCCGTCGACCGTGGCCGTGCGATCGACACGACGATGGGGCTGACGCCCACCGAGGGCCTGGTGATGGGGACGCGCTCGGGCGATCTCGATCCGGGTGCGGTCCTCTTTCTCCTCCGGCTCGCTCTGTCGGCGACGGACGTGGAGCACCTCCTGAACCACGAGAGCGGGCTGCTGGGAATCTCCGGCGTGAGCAATGACATGCGCGTCATCACGCAACGGGCGGCGGAGGGGGACGAGCGGTGCGAGCTCGCGCTCGACATCTTCACCTACCGCGCGAAGAAGTACGTGGGCGCGTACGCAGCGGCGATGGGGGGCGTGGACGCGCTGGTGTTCACGGGTGGCATCGGCGAGAACAGCCCCGTGGTGCGGCGCCTGACCTGCCGCGGCCTGGCGTTCCTCGGGATCGAGGTCGACGACCGGGCGAATGACGCCGCGCTGGGTGTCGAGGCGGACGTCAGCGTCCCGGGTTCGCCCGTGCGCGTGCTCGTGATCCCCACGGACGAGGAGCGCGTGATCGCCCTCGACACGATCGCGCTCGCCGCGGGTGCGTCCACGGCGAGCGGGCTGCGGCGATGACCGCGGGCGCGCCGGGGATCGGCGTGGACATCATCGCAATCAGCAGGATGCGAGACGCGATCGACGCCAGTGGACAGGTCTTCATGGACAAGGTGTTCACGTCTGCGGAGCAGGCGCGCGCCAGGACGCACCCGAGCCCCGCCGCCTATCTCGCGATGACCTTCGCGGCGAAGGAGGCGGTGTTCAAGACCCTCGGAACGGGCTGGGACGGGGGCGGCCAGTTCTCCGAGATCGAGATCAGGGACGGCGTGCACGGCGAGCCGCTCCCCGTCCTCAGCGGGAGCCTCGCCGAGGCGGCGCGCGAGCGCGGCGTCACGCAGATCCTCGTGAGCCTCTCGAATGACGGCGACTTCGCTGTGGCCGCGGCCATCTCGTCGGGCACGGGACCTGGCATGAACGGCGCGGGGGCGCCGTGAGCCCCGCGGCCGGACCGTCGGCACTGTGCGAGAACTCGCCGTTTGGCGGGGGTGCGCCCCGGTGGGGGTGCGTATCGTGAGGACACCGTCCAGGTTGCAGGCCCGGCTCCAACGAGGCCGCCCCGAGGTAATGCGATGACCGCCCAGACCGCCCAGCTGCCAGAGACCGCGCCCACAGCGCCCGGCGGTGACGGCAAGTACGCGCCGCAATGCCCGCAGTGCGACTCAGGTCTGCTCTTCGACGGCGAGGGGTGGAATTGCGTGGTGTGCGGGTACGGGAGGCGGGCGCCGGCGGAACGTGAGACACGTACGCGCGCGGGAGTGCCGGCCGTTCCGGTGTCCGCTCTGGTGGTGCTGGGCATGGCGCTCGGGGGCGCGGCGCTGGCGGGCATGGCGCTGGCGCGCAGGTGGCGGGCGCCATCATCGCTGCCGGTGCGGCTCGCGACGCGCCTGCAACGGGCCGCGTGTGGCGTCTCACGCCTCGAACTACGTCCACGTGTAACGCGCTGAGCCAACGACGAAACGACGAGGAGCCCCGATGGTTCGCCCGCCGTCGACCGAGGTTCCGTCGCACGTGGAGGCGCCCCTCCTCGAGGACGCCCGGCCGTTCTGCCCGCGCTGCCGCGCCCCACTCCGCTTCGACGGCGAGGACCTGTTCTGCGTGGCCTGCGGCTATGAGTACGCCGTCACCCCGGCTATCCGGCGTGCCATCACCGGACGAATCCGCCGGCCGGCGGCCGCAGCGCTCGCCCCACTCGCGTGGGCCGTGCGCTCGTTCCCCGGACCGGCAGGGCTCGCCGTGATCGCGGGATGCGCGCTGCTCGCGGTCGCCTTCGCCCTGACCCGCCGGGGGTTGTCCCGCCGGTCGCTGACTCGCCGGTCGCCCTTCCAGCCCGGCGTTCGGCGCTGAGATCGCGGAGCGCAGACTCATGAACCAGCACGAAGACATGCAGGATTCGCCGGGCGAGCCCCTCCCCCGGCCCGCCGTCACCGCCGCGGCGCGCGCGCGAGAAGCACGGGAAGACGCCATGCGCTGGGCGATCGCCAACCTGCGCTGCTCCGATCCGCGAACGCTCGAGGAGCAAGGCGTGAACGTCTACTTCGCGCCGAACCTCAGGCGCGGCGTGAAGGTCGTCAGCCTCGCCGACGGCCGCATCGACCAGTTTCGGCCGGACGAGCACCTTCCCGGGGCCGGTTGCTTCGCGGACTACGCGTCGCTGGACGCATACTGCCGGCGGTGGGGCGCGCCAATGCAGGAGATCGAGGGCAGCGTGGTGGTGCAACTCCCCCCGGACGCCGGCGATCGGACTGCACGCCCAGAGCCGCAGGATTGAATGAGCGGTGTACCGGCGGCTGACCGCCGCCGCGCGCTCGCCCCTGATCACGCCGATCGGTCGCGCGTACGTTCCTCGAAGATCGCTGCCCGGAGTTGTGGGTGGCGAACTCACCGTGCCGACCCTGCTCCTCCAGACGCGGTACGTCTTCGTTGCAGTCTCGCATGACCGTCGGTGATCGAACACGTAGATGTCACCGTGCACCCGACGGCTGCGTGGGTCTGGCAGCAGGTATTCGAGGCCCCTGGGGCCGCAAGCGACGGGTCATATCGTCCGCGCATCGCGTATCGGCATCGAGACCGTGCTGACCCGCGATCCATGCAGCGAGCGCGTGCAGGTCACCGGCCACCACGAGGTCTGTCTCGTGGAGCGCACGACCGAGCGACGCGTCGCGCGCGGCGCCGCCCACGAGGAACACCGCGGAGCGTCGCTCGGGGAAAGAACGGCGCAGAAAAGAAACCCCGCCTTGCGGCGGGGTTCCCGAGTGGCGGACGGATTCTCGTTGGGCGGCACGCGGGCCGTGATGGCTCAAGGCTCTCGGCGAGCGGCCGGAGCAACGCAGTGCACGCTGACCGATGCACCTCCGCACTCTAGGTCGGGCGATGGCGTTC
>JBAYVN010000051.1:0-18088 GCA_041674525.1 Dehalococcoidia bacterium
CGCAGAGCGCCTCCCACCGGTCGTACTCGGGGATGAAGTACGGGAGGCGGATCTTCTTGTACTCCGTGGTGGAGTACAGGATCTGGTAGTCCTCGATGCTGGTCTCCTGCGCGATCGCGGCGGCAGTCTCCTCCACGGTGGCGGTCTTCGCGGCGTGCATCATGGAAAACACGGCGTACGGCCAGTCCGGGTACGTGGGGCGCTGATAGCAGTGCGAGACGCTGCGGTAGCCCGCGACGAAGCGTCCGAACTCCTGGATGCGCTCCGGCGGAACGTGCCACACCACCATGCCGTTCGCGTTGAAGCCCGCGTGGCGGTGGTTGATGATCGCCGCGAAGCGCCGCAGGTGGCCGCTCTCGATCATGCGCTCGCCATGCGCGAGGACCTCCGCGCCCGTCATGCCCAGCTGCTTCCCGATCTCCGCAAACGGCTCCGCGACGTCGGGCATGTCTTCCTGCGTGGCGCGGATGTACGCGATGTCGGTGGCGTCCACGGGGCGCGCCTTCGCCTTCGAGCGCCGCTCCTCGGTGTACTCCGGCGCGCCGCGCGCGTCCGCGGGGCGGTCGCCGGTCATGTCCAGCGTGACCGCGATCTTGAAGAGGTGCAGCGTGGGCATCGGGCGCGTGGACTCGGCGAGGGTCAGCTCGTGCAGTCGCTGGATCACGGCGTCGAGGTCCGCTCCCGGCGGCATCGCGATCGTGAACCAGATGTTGAAGCTGTGGTTGCGGCGGTAGTTGTGCGACACGCCGGGGTGCGCGTTCAGCACCCGCACCGCGCGCTTCAGGTGCTCCGGCGCCACGCGCATCGCAACCAGCGCCGACGAGTATCCGAGGGCCTTCGTGTCGAAGATCGGGCAAATCTGGCGGATCACCCCCGCCGAGCGCGCCTGCGCGAGGCGCCCCAGCACCTCGTCCTCGCTGACGCCGATCTGCTCGCCCAGCGCCTGGTAGGGGCGCTCCACCAGCGGGTAGTGGTCCTGCATGAGGTCCAGCAGGTGCAGCGTCGTGGCGTCCAGTTCCGGTCGGGTTGCCGCGGTGGTCATCGCGCCGCCTCCGGCCGGGAGCCGGCGACCACGGGCTGCGATGGTGCGGTCACCGGCAGGCCGAAGTTGGCGTCGTACAACTCGACGATGCGCCGCGCCTGCTCATCCGTCAGGTCGCGGACGTTGCTGGCGGCCGTGAACTCCTCGATCTGCTCGAGGTTGTAGATGTTCGGGAGCGCGGACACCACGTTGGGGCTGTGCAGCACGAAGCGCAGCGCGGCCTGCGCCAGCGTGCACCGCTTCTCGCGCGTCAGGAACTCCAGTTGCCTGATCTTCTCCAGGCCCTCGGGCAGCCAGTTCGCGGGACGATGCTGCCGGTGGTCATGCGCGTCGAAGACGGTGTCCTTCGTGTACTTCCCCTCGAGCATCCCCGAGGAGTGCGGCACGCGCACCACCAGCGACTTGTGCGTGCGCTCGGCGACCTCGATCAGCGCGCGCCCGGGGTCGATCTCCAGGGCGTTGTAGATCATCTGCACGCCGTCGATCGGGAGCTGCTCCATCGAGTAGCGGCCCTCTTCCTCCCAACCGATGGCCGGGCCGAGGGCGACCCCCACGGAGCGCACCTTGCCCGCCGCGCGCGCCCGCTCGACGAACGTCCAGATCTCGTCGCGCTGCAGCATGGCCATGCGCGGGTTGTGGATCTGGTAGAAGTCGATGCGATCCGTCCCCAGCCGTTCCAGGGACGCGTCCAGCGACGCTTCCAGGAACGCGAGGTCCCAGCGGTGGGGCGCCTCGCGGTGCCCGGCGTCCTTCAGATCGCGGGCCTTCCAGTCGTACCCGAACTTCGCGCCAATGGTGATGCGGTCGCGCAGCGCCCCGGGGAACGCGTGTCGCAGGACCGTCTCGCCGCGCCCCTGCCCGTAGGTATCCGCGGTGTCGAAGAAGGTGATGCCGCGGTCGAAGGCCGCGTGCATCAGGCTGGATGCTTGCTCGTCCGTGTAGTCGCCCCACCACCCCGCCGAGACGGTCCACACGCCGAAGCCGATTTCAGAAACCTCGACCCCGGTGTCGCCGATCTTCCGGTAGCGCATGTATCCCCCTGCTGCGGAGCTCGTGGTGCGGGCCTCACACACGGTCCGAGGGATTCGCGTGACCGGCAACGTATGAATTGGGCGGGATGGTCCGTTTTCGGGAGGTTTCTCGAAGGGGGAACCTGAATCTTGCCTTAAGCGGGTGGGAGATTTGGTGCTCACCTGAGTTACAACAGTCGCCGGCCCGCGAGCCCGCTGCCGCTACAGCCCCCGCCTCACCGCCGCCGAGCCGAACCGCGAGCGGATGCCGTCCAGGGCGCGGTCCAGGCCCTCCTCGCGACAGGACGCCGGCGGGGCCGGCCGGCGAGGTGTCGAAGAACGTGATGCCACGGTCAAGGGCCGTGCGCATCAGGCGGGCAGCATCCTCGTCCGAGTACCGGACTACTTGTTGGGAGCTGACCTCCTGTGCTCGGAGGTCAGCGGAGGTCACTGGAGGGGCTGCAGGGCGTTCTCCTCCGCTGTCGACGACGTTCGGCTAAGGGGGGAACTCTGTGAACCGGGGCGCCGTGCTGGACGGCGCTAGTGTCCCCAGTACCGGGCCCAGGCACCGTCTGGAGGTCTCCGAACTAGGCTCAGCTGGCCGGAACCCCGCACCTTCCAGCGAGCGGTGATGGAGGGGAGACGAATTCGAACCGGTTGCATCGGCAGCCCAGGAGCAGGTTCATGCGCCGTGCGCGACTACTTGGACCACCAACTGCGAGACGCCACCAGAGGTGGTCAGTGGTGGTCAGTGGTGATGTCCCGCGGGCTACCAGCTGAATCTAGGGTCCTCGGGCAACGTCCCCACCAAGATCGCCATGAGTTCCGGGTCGGCATCGAGTTGCCCCATGCCCTCCAGTTCAGGAGCCAAGCCTTCCTGCACGGACAGCAGGAGCCGGCGGGTCTCCCGGAGCACGGAAGCGATCGCCGCCAGGGGCCGGGAGCGGCCATCGACCAGGCCCGCTGCCCGCTTGCGGAACTCGTCGAAGGCCAGCAACTGTTGCCAGAGCGCTCGGGTGCGATCCAACCAGGCGTCGATCGCCTCGTTTGTGGTCGGCTGGCTCCATGAGACGGCGGCGGCGAGGAGGTGGTTCTGCACATGCAGGAACAGCATCTCGGCGAGCACCTCGTGTCGTGCCACAGACGCGATCGTCAGGCTCGCCCTCCGGAATGCCCCGCGTTGCCCGGGCGGGACCGTCTGCACCAGCCGCTCCGCCTGCCGATTGTCGTCGCCGAGTGCATCCCAATACCTGACCGCGCGGGTAATGGGATCGAGCCGGCCCATCACCTTCTCCGCTCGCCGGATCCGCGCGCCGTTCATGCCGTGCCGCCGTTCTCCCTTGGCCTGCTCTCTTCCAGTGCCCGCAGACGGTCATCGAGGCTCGTCACTTCCAGTAGCCGGATCGCCGTGCCCGAGATCTGTACCAGCGTTCGCACCCGCGCCACCGAGTTCTCCAGCCCTAACGCGTCGAACGCTGCGATATCGAGCAGCCGCAGGATCTCTTCGGGCGACCCGAGGCCGCTCAGGTCATAGGTCTGCGCCAGCGTCGTCTCACGGCGCCGCCGTAGCCCGCCCAACCGCCGAGCCTCCGCGACGGCCTCGGCCATCTCCGGGTCGTGCATGCGACAGAACGGCCGGCCCCGGAGGGCAGCCGCCCGGCACGCCCGCCCCCTTGCGTTCAGGGCGATGCAGGTCCCCATCACGCCCCCTCCCTAGTCGCGGCTCGACCGGTGAATGCCTCCCAGCGCGCCACGGCCACGTCCACGTGGCGTCGGTCTAGCTCCACGGCACGGCAGCGCCGCCCCGTGCGCTCGGCGGCGATGAGCGTGGTCCCCGAACCGAGGAACAGGTCGAGCACCGTGCTGCCCGGCTCCGAGGAGTTCTCGATCGCCCGCTCCACCAGCTCGATCGGTTTCATCGTGGGGTGGAGCGGGGACGCCGACGGCTTCGCGATCGGCCAGACGTCATGCTGGTCCCGCCCGCCCAGCCAGCGGTGCTTCACGCCCTCGCGCCAGCCGTACCAGATCGGCTCGTAGCGGCGCTGGTAATCCGCCCGGCCGAGCGTGGGCTGCTGCTTGTCCCAGATGATTGTGTCCGACCAGTGAGCGCCAGCCTGGGCGAGCACGGCGGAGAGCGTCCCCCACTCCTTCGTCGCCATGCAGACGTAGATGGCCCCGTCCACGTTCCGCAGCAGGTTGGTGGCCCATCCCTCGCAGAATGTTCTCCACTCCTCGGGCTGCATCGCGTCGTTGAGGATCGGCCGGCGGTGTCCGTCCCGCTGCTGTCCGCCGTGGTTCCCGTAGTCGACGTTGTACGGCGGGTCCGTGAACGCCATCGCTGCCGGCTCGCCGGTCAGCAGCCGGGAGACGACCTCCCGATCGATGCTGTCGCCGCAGAGCACGCGGTGATCGCCCATTAGCCAGAGATCACCGGGCTGGGTTCGGGTGACCGTCGTCGCCTCGAGCGCAGCGTCGAGATCGAACGTCTCGATCCGCTCGCGGCGCTCGCGGGCGTCCAGGTTGCGGATGAGTCGGGTGCTCTCGTCCTCGTCGAAGCCCGACAGGGTCAGGTCCAGCTCCGTGTGCTCGTTCAGTTCCTGGAGGAGACGTCCGAGCAGCTCCTGGTCCCACTCGCCGGTAATCCGGTTCATGGCGAGCCCGATCACCCGCGCCTCGGCCGGGCCCACGTCCAAGAGGATCACCGGGACCGTCTTCAGGCCGAGGCGGCGCCCCACCACGAGACACTGGTGCCCGTCGATGACGACGCGGTCACCCTTCCGAACGAGGATCGGCCGCACGAAGCCGCGCGCGCGGATGCTCCGCGTGAGCGCCTCGATCTCCCGGTCGTTCATCCGGCGAGGGTGTGCCGGATCCGGCCTGAGTTCGTCTATCTCCAGCTCAACCACGGCGAGTCGATCTTCAGCGCTCACGGGCACCTCCATCCGGCAGGTTGCCGGTAGACAGAGGATCGCAGGACGGGCCGGAAACAAAGACGAAGGATAGGACGAAGAAAACCCTCGCCGGGTTTATTTCGCCGGGCGAGGCGCCTCGTTTTCGGGGCGCTGCCGGAGGTACCCCCGCTTGCGGTAGGTCTGGACCGTCCGCTCGCTCTTGCCGAGTGCGTCGGCGAGGTCCTTGTCGGCCGGGTACCGGCCCTGCTCCGCAAACAACTCGTCGAATACCTCGCGGATGTGGTCAGGAGAAATGCTCGGCCGGCGAGGTCGCCCGGCAGCGCTGCGAGGCCTCGTCGGATGTTCGGGTACGGCCGGTCGTCGCACACTCAACTGGCGCATCGCAGCCGCCACTGCCGGGCCGGCGGACTGCATCCAGTCAGGGCAGGTTGGCGTTGGGCAGCGCCACCAACCCGGAAGAGGGCGGTATCGCCACACCGTCCCGCAGGCGCGGCATCGATAGCGGACCCCGGCCTCGACCTCGTCGATGCTGAGCATGTGAAGGTTGGCCGCAATGACGTCCTGATCGCTCACCATGTGGGAGCCTCCGCCTTCGAGGGCGAGTATCCCACGCAGCCCGACCTTGGAGCAGAGGTATCGGCGACCCCAGGCGGCGTCAACAGCGGATCGTCAATTCGTCGTCGCCGGCAGCGGCACCTAGCGATCGGCGGCGAAGGGGGGGCCGGCTGTACGGAGGGGTTCATACGGTGATATACGCTGTGGCTGCGTCCGCAATCAACCGAGATTCGAATGGTCTCGCGGTGAGGCGCGAGACTTGCTTTCCTCCTCCAGTTGAGCGTCCATCCGACCGGGGAGGTACGCATGACGAGGCGAAAGCCAGGCGAAGGCTCAATTCGACAACGCACCGACGGCCGATGGGAGGCGCTCCTTTCATTGGGAAGCGTGGACGGTCGAAGGCAACGTCTTTCCTTCGTTCACCGCGACTACTCCGAAGTCGAGCGACGGCTAAATGAAGCGCGAGAGGCGCGCGCTGGAGGCGGCCTCGACGCAAGTCCCGACTTGACGGTTGGCGACCTCCTACGACAGTGGCTTGATCGAGCCCGTCGCAAGGTTCGTCCGAATACCTATCGTGGATACGAACAAGTCGTGAGGACCTGTCTGGTACCTGAGCTCGGGCATTTGAGGCTGACCGATCTGTCACCACAGCAGGTTGAGGCGCTGCTGAACCGAGAGCACCAGCGCGGACTCTCAGCGCTTACAGTTCGACAACACCGCAATGTGCTCAGCGCGGCGCTGAATCTGGCGCTCCGCTGGGGTCTCATTGCTCGAAATGCCGCGTCGCTCGCCGACCCGCCTCCGCTCAACCGTCGCGAGGTCACACCCGTTGGCCCTGAGGAAGCACGGCGAGTTCTGGAAGCCATTAGAGGCCACCGTCACGAGGCATTGTACGCAATCAGCTTGACGGTGGGACTACGGCAGTCCGAGGGGCTAGGCCTTCGCTGGTCGGACGTGGATGTAGAGGGCAGGTCACTCGCGATTCGCCAAACGTTGCATCGGGTGGGCGGAAAGTACGTGGTCCTCGAGCCGAAGACGAAGCGGAGCGCACGTTCGGTCGACCTCCCCGATCCGATTTGGGAGTTGCTCAAGGCCCACCGAGAGCGGCAGGACGCGGAAAGGGAGGCGGCGGAATCGCACTGGGTCGGCGATGCGTGGGGAGGCCTGGTATTCGCATCTCGGCTCGGTGCGCCGCTTCACGGGCGGGTCGTGGCTGTGGGTCTAAAGCGCCGCCTGAGACGAGCCGGCTTGCCCCCCATGCGTTTTCACGACCTACGCCATGCCGCTGCGACCTTGATGCTCGCGCTCGGTATCCCGTTGCTCGAGGTAAGCCGAGTGCTCGGTCACTCTCAAACCAGCACTACTCTAGACATCTACAGCCACGCTACTCCGAGAATGCGGACGGACGCACGGGAGCGCCTGACCGCCGCTTTTTCCGCGATCCCTTAGCCGAAGTCG
Organism: Dehalococcoidia bacterium; assembly: GCA_041674525.1. Lineage (GTDB taxonomy): Bacteria > Chloroflexota > Dehalococcoidia > UBA2979 > UBA2979 > SHYQ01. Next base: position 6,978 of record JBAYVN010000051.1, read on the forward strand.
GTTCGTCCGCGCTCAAAGCTAGAGGGTCACATTCCGCGCTTCACCACGTCGGACCCGAAGCGCGCCCGCAGGCCGTCAATCGTGCGGTCCAGCTCCTCGTCGCGGAGCGTGCCGGCCGGGGAGGTGCTGCCGGAGGGCGTCGAGGTGGCAGCGTCGAAGAAGTCCAGCTGGAGCGCGTCCTCCACGAGGTTCGTGACGCCGAGGCCGACCAGCCGCACCGGCCGGGCCGGCTCCGCGCGCAACGCCACCTCCAGCAGTGCACGCCCCGCCTCGGCGATCGCGGCGGTCGACTGGACCGGGCGGTCCAGGGTGTGCGCGCGCGTGAGCGTCGTGAAGTCGGACCAGCGGAGCTTGAGCGTGACCGTGCGCGCCCGGCGGCCGCTCTCGCGCAGGTCCGCGCCCACGCGCTCGGCGTGGCGTGCGAGCACGCGCCGCAGCTCCGCGTGATCGGTGACGTCTTCCAGGAACGTGACCTCGCGCGAGATGGACCGCGCCACGCGCCCGCCGCCGTTCACGGGCGTGGGATCCAGCCCGCGCGCGCGCTCCGACAGCACGGCGCCCGCGCGGCCGAACGCCTGCACCAGCCAGCGCTCGTCCGCCGCCGCCAGCTGGCCGATGGTGCGCACGCCGGCGCGCATCAGCACCTCGCCGATCTTCGGGCCCACCATCGGCAGTTCGCGGATCGGGATCGGCGCCAGGAACGCGGCATCCCCGCCCGGCGGCACCTCGAGCAGCCCGTCCGGCTTCGCCCGGTCGGAGCCCACCTTGGCCGTGGTGCGTGAGCCGGCGATGCACACCGACACCGCCACGTCGAGCTCCTCGCGCACCCGCGTCCGCAGCCGCTCGGCGGCCTCACGCGCGCCGTTCGCGGCGTCGCCGACGCCGGTGAGGTCCACGTACGCCTCGTCGATGCCGACCGACTCCACCACCGGCGAGGTCGCCCGGAGCATCTCGTGGAAGCGACCGGAGACGGCCACGTACGCGGCGCGGTTCGGCGGCACGACGATCGCCCGCGGGCAGAGGCGAAGCGCCTGTGTCATCGGCTGCGCCGAGCGGCAGCCGAACGCGCGCGCCTCGTACGAGGCGCTGGCGACCACGCCGCGGGCCCCGGCATGGCCCACCAGCACCGGCTTCGCGCGCAGCGACGGATCGAGGCTGCGCTCAACGGCCACGAAGAACGTATCCAGGTCGAAGTGGGCGATCCGGGGAGCCAGCCGCGGGCCGGGGTCGGGCACGCCAGCACCTCCTGCACCGTGGTCGGCGTGTGGGACACGCTAGAACGCGCGTTCTATCCCCGTCAAGACCGCGCCGCGCGGGCGGGCGGACGAGCCGTCCCAGTTCCCGCAGCTGCCGAGCACGATCGCGTACACCACCAGCGCTCCCAGCAGGATCGCCCCGATCCGGCCGCCGCGCGTGGCCGCCAGGCGCTTCGCGGGCGAGCGCCGCCGGCGGCGCCGTCCGGAGCGCCCCGGGCCCACGTGTCCCGTGCGGAAGCTCGCCTCCGCCCCGCGGAGCTGCGCCAGCGCGCGGTCGGCGATCGGCTCGTAGTCCTCCGCCCGTCCGAAGGCGATGGCGTGGACGAGCGCCAGCGGACGGCCCCCCTGGTCCTCGTGGAGCCACGAACGCCCGACGAACTCGAGGCTCCGCTGGACGGCGGGCGCCAGCGCCTCCATCGCGCGGACGTTCGAGTCGGCACGGTGCCCATGGGGGCGCGCCTCGGTCTCTCGGCGCTCCTCGAAGAGGCGAATGAACGCCTCCAACTCGTCGGCGGCGACGCGTGCGGCGCGGCAGATCGCCTCGGGCCGGTCAGCGGACTCGGTCGTCACGGGCGCTCCCACGGCTGCGGCGCGAATGATACCCCGCGCGGTCCGGGTGTGCCGCGGTGATCCGGCCCCGGGGGAAATGCTAAGATGAACGGGTACTCAGCATCCTCGACGGCGTTTCGAAACCTGCACGTCCTAGCGGTAACTGAGCGAACGGTTTGATGGCCGCTCACCGGGGCGGCCAGTGATCTGGCGCCGCGGGCGTCAGTAGGAGTTTCGGACGTTGACGCAGAGGATTTACGTTGGGAATCTCCCGTTCTCCGCTACGGAGGGGGAGATCGCTGAGTTGTTCGGGCAGTACGGCGAGGTCGTGTCCTGCTCGCTGCCCAAGGATCGCGAAACCGGCCGCCCCCGCGGCTTTGGCTTCGTGGAGATGGAGAACGAGGACGCCAAGAAGGCCATCGCTGGCCTCGACGGCAAGGACTTCGGCGGCCGCGCGCTGCGTGTGAACGAGGCGCAGCCCCGTGAGCAGCGCAGCTTCGGCGGCGGTGGTGGCGGCGGTTACGGTGGTGGCGGCGGCGGCTACGGTGCCGGCGGCGGTGGCCGCGGCGGCGAGCGTGGCGGCGGCGGCTACGGTGGTGGCGGCTACGGCGGCGGTGGTGGCGGCGGACGCCGCGACGACCGAGGCGGTGGCGGTGGCGGCCGCGGCGGCCGGTACTAGCCGGTTCGACCGTGCCCCGCGCGTGAGCGCCGGGCTCGTGCCGGGGAACCGTCCGCGCCGCTGGGTTGCAGGTTGATCAGCAGCGGCACCGTCCTCGGATGCACAACCGAACGGCCCCTCGGGAGAGGGGCCGTTCTCGTGCCAGCGTCTCGCGCTTCTGCCTCGGGGGTCTCGGTGCTCCTGATGTCACGTCGCTGTGGCGCGCATGCAGGGGGCGGGCGGGTCAGCCGCTGCTGGCCGCCGAGGTGTCGGGCGTCGCACCCGCCGCGTCCGAGGGCTCGTCGGGCGCCGCGGCCTCCGCGGGCGTGTCGCGCTGCGGGCGGCGGCGGCGCTCCAGCAGGCTCAGGTTCTCGATCTCGTCCTCGGTGATCTCCTCGGCGGCCTCTTCGGCGGCCTGGCCCTGGCGGACCCGCCGCGCGATGGCGATCGCCGCGCCGATCAGCACCGCGGAGGACAGCGCAGCGCCCCCCGCGATGAACATGTGCTTCTTGCGCATCCCGGGCAGCCGCTCCAGCACGCGGTGGGCGAGGCGGATGGCATCATCCTGCCCGAGCTTGATCGCCCCCTCCAGGGCCTCCCCGGCGAGCCTCTCGAGCTTCTCGACTCCCTCGTCGCGGACGCTCATGCTTCGTCCTCCTCGTCAGCGGTCACCGTGACCTCGCGCAGCAGCGCGGCCACGTGGAGAGCAGCGTACATCGCCTCGCTCCCCTTGTTGCCCACGCTGCCGCCGGAGCGCGCCTCCGCCTGCGCCAGGGTGTCGGGTGATGACGCCGAATCCCACGGGCACCCCGGAATCGCGACCGGCCTCCATGATCCCGCGCGCGGCTTCGCCTGCGACGAAGTCGAAGTGGGGAGTCTCGCCGCGCACCACGGCGCCCACGCAGGCGATTGCGTCGTACGCCCCGGAGGCTGCCAGCTCGCCCGCCATCAGCGGGATCTCGAAGGCCCCCGGCACCCAGTACACGTCGATCGCCTCGTCGGCGACGCCATGTTCTCGCGCCGTTGTGACGGCGCCATTACAGAGCCGTTTCGTGAATTGATCGTTGAACAGCGCCGCGACGATGGCGACGCGCATTCCGGATGCGCTCGGTGCGCCCTCGCCGTAGATGTTCGGCACCTCAGCCCCCCCGCCCCGGCATCGGCTGATCCAGGTAATGGCCCATCTTGTCACGCTTCGTCGCCAGGTAGCGCACGTTGTGGGCGTTCGCCGGGACCTCCAGCGGCACGCGCTCGACGACTTCCAGGCCGTAGCCATCCAGCCCGGCGCCGCGCAGCGCGCCGAACTGGTCCAGCTCCTGGATCTTCACCGGGTTGTTGGTCATCAGCCGCATCTGGCGCACGCCCAGGTCCACGAGGATCTGCGCACCGATGCCGTACTCGCGGCTCTCGGCGGGCAGTCCCAGCGCCACGTTCGCCTCCACGGTGTCCAGGCCGCCTTCCTGCAGCTTGTAGGCGCGGAGCTTGTTGTGCAGCCCGATGCCGCGCCCCTCCTGGTCCATGTAGACGATCGCCCCGCGACCCTCGGCGGCCACCCGGCGCATCGCCGCGTCCAGTTGCTCGCCGCAGTCGCAGCGCAGCGATTGGAAGACGTCGCCCGTCACGCAACGGTCGTGCACGCGGACGAGCACCGGCTCGGGCGTGGACACGTCGCCCATCACCAGGGCCACGTGCTCGCGCTTGTCGATGAGCGTGCGGTACCCGATCGCGCGGAAGTCGCCGTAGCGCGTGGGCAGCGCCGCCTCCTCCACGCGCTCGACCAGGCGCTCGTGGGCCATGCGGTACGCGATCAGATCGGCAACGGTGAGGATCTTCAGCGCGTGACGGCGCGCGAACTTCTCCAGGTCCGGCATCCGCGCCATGGTGCCGTCGTCCTTCATGATCTCGCACACTACGGCGACCTGCTCCAGCCCCGCGAGGCGGCAGAGATCCACGGAGGCCTCGGTCTGACCGGCGCGCACCAGCACGCCGCCCTCGCGCGCGCGCAGCGGGAAGACGTGCCCGGGGCGCGTGAAGTCCAGGGGCCCCGCCCCCGGGTCGGCGAGCTTCTGGATGGTGGTGGCGCGGTCGGCGGCGGAGATGCCGGTGGTCACGCCCTCGGCCGCCTCGACGCTGATCGTGAACGCCGTGCCCAGCGGGGCGGTGTTGTTCTGGGTCATGGGCGGCAGGTCCAGGCGTTCCGCGTGCGCCTCCGTCAGCGGCACGCAGATCAGGCCCTTCGCGTAGCGCGCGAAGAAGTTGACGACCTCCGGGGTGCAGAACTGGGCGGCGATCACCACGTCGCCCTCGTTCTCGCGATCCTCGTCGTCGGTGATGATGATCGCGCGCCCGGCGCGCACCTCCTCGATCGCCTCCTGCACGGTCGCGCGCATCGAGGTGCGCCGCCTGTGCGCGGTCACGGGCTTCGCCTGCGGGGTCGGCTTCTCCGCCATCACTGCCTCCTCGCGCCGGACGCTAACTCTGCGCCGCGCGCGCGTCCAGGATCTGCTCCACGTAACGGGCGAAGATGTCCGTCTCGAGGTTGATCGCGTCGCCGGGCGTGCGGCGCGTCAGGTTGGTGTGCTCCTGCGTGTACTGCACGAGCGAAACCGAGAACGATTCCGCGTCCCGCGCCATCACCGTGAGCGAGGCCCCGTCCACGCAGACCGGGCCCTTCAGCGCAATGTACCGGAGGTACTCCGGCGGCACCTGGTAGCGCGCGATGGTCGAGTCGCCCTCCGGGGTCAGGCTCATCAGGCGGCAGGTGGTCTCCACCACGCCCCGCACGATGTGCCCCGACATCCGCGTCGCGCCGGTGACGGAGCGCTCCAGGTTCACCGCGTCGCCCGCGGCGAGGGCGCCGAGGTTCGAGCGCCGGAACGTCTCGTTCATCACGTCGAACGTCATCGAATCGGCATCCATCGCGCGCACGGTCAGGTCCACCCCGTTGACGGCGATCGAATCGCCCAGGCGGCTGTCCTCCAGGATCAGCGAGCAGCCGATCACCAGCTCGCCGCCCTCGCGGCGTCGCACGGTGCCGAGCTCCTCGATGATCCCCGTGAACATGATTCCCCTTCGTCAGTCTCGTCAGTCACCCGGCCGCCGGCGCCGGTGGCGGCTCGCTGGCGGGCCAGACGGGCAGGCCGCCGACGAGGATGTCGTCTCCGATGCGATCGACGGTCAGCTCACGGAGGCGAGGGGCCTCGCGCATCATCGCCGCGCCGCGCCCGGCCACCGCGCCGGGCGCTCCCGCCGCACCGATGATGACCGGCGCGATCACAGCATAAAGGCGATCGACGTAATGCTGGTCGAAGAGCGCGCCCAGCAGCTCCCCACCGCCCTCCGCGAGGAGCGTCAGCACGTCCCGGCTGCCCAGCAGGCGCAGCAGCGCGTCCAGGTCCACGTGCCCGTCCACCCCCTCCGGCAGCACGGCCACCTCCGCGCCCCGCCCGGCGATCGCCGCGCGCCACCCCTCGGGCGTCGCGGCCGTCGTCGCGAGCAGCGTGCGGGCGGCGCCGTCGAAGACGCGCGCACCCGGGGGGACGCGGCCGGCGCCGTCCAGCACCACCCGCAGGGGCTGGCGCGCGGCCAGCTCACCCCCCGGGCGGGCGGTGAGGTGCGGGTCGTCCGCCAGCACCGTCCGCGATCCGGCGAGGATCGCGTCCACCTGCGTGCGCAGCTCGTGCGCCCAGGCCCGCGCGCCCTCGCCGGACACCCAGCGCGCATCGCCAGAGGCGGCGGCGATCCGCCCGTCCAGGCTGGCCGCGTACTTCGCGATGACGAAGGGCAGGCCGGTCCGGCGGTGCTTCAGGAAGCCCTCGTTCAGGCGCTCGGCCTCGGCGGCGCCGTCGCCCTCGGTCACGCGGATCCCCGCGTCGCGCAGCGCCTGTGCCCCCGACCCGGCCACGCGCGGGTCCGGGTCCAGGATGGAATAGTGCACCGCCGCTACGCCCGCCGCGATCAGCGCGTCCGTGCACGGGGGCGTGCGTCCGTGGTGCGAGCACGGCTCCAGGGTGACGTAGACCTCCGCGCCCCGCGCCGCCCCGCCCGCGTCGCGCAGGGCCACGACCTCTGCGTGCGCCTGCCCCGGGGGCAGCGTGTGCCCGCGTCCCACGATGCGCCCGTCGCGCACGACCACGGCGCCCACCGCCGGGTTGGGCGAGGTCTGCCCCAACGCCGCGCGCGACTCCTCGAGCGCCACACGCATGGAGTCGGAGGGCACGGGCTAGGCCTGGCTGTTGCTCTGGAAGTCGCGGTAGATGCGGCTGGCGGTGGGCAGGGTCTGGCCCTGGTAGCGCGACTTCAGGTCGGGGTGCCCGTACGGGCGGTCGGCCTTCGTCGTGAGGTTCTGGAACGAGAGCTGGCCGATCTTCATCCCGAAGTAGAGCCGGATCGGGAGCGTGGAGACGTTAGAGAGCTCCAGCGTCAGGTGGCCCTTCCAGCCCGGGTCCACGAACCCCGCTGTGGCGTGCACCAGCAGACCGAGGCGCCCCAGCGAGGACTTGCCCTCGACGCGCGCCACCAGGTCGTCCGCCAGCTCCACGCGCTCCACGGTGGAGCCCAGCACGAACTCCCCGGGGTGCAGCACGAACGGCTCATCGGGGGCGATCGACTGCGGCTCCGTCAGGTCCTCCATCTCCTCGCGGATGTCGATGTACGCCTGCCGGTGGTTTCGGAACACGCGGAAGTGCGCGTCCAGGCGGATGTCCAGCGAGGCGGGCTGGATGGCGTTCTCGCCCATCGGGTCGACGACGAGTCGCCCGGAGTCCAGCGCTTCGCGGATGGAGTGATCGCTCAGAACCACGGGGCTACCTCGGCGCGGGGAGCGGCGGGTGACGACCGCGAGCGTACCACCGGGGGCGGGGAACCGCCGCCCCCGGTGGTACGGATCGCTAGCCGAGCCCGCAGAGGAGCGCCGCCCGGCGAGCCACCTCGCCCGCGGCTTCCCCGAGGCTCACGGCGGCGAGCCACCCCACGGCGTGGAGGGCCACCGCCCAGCCGAGGAGTCGCGCGCCGCGTCTGTGCGCCGTCACGCAGAGCGCCGTTCGTCGTAGGCGAGGTGGTCGGCGGCGTACTGCCGCTCCCACTCCTCTGCCACGGCCAGCAACGCGCCCGCGCAGCGCGGGTCGAACTGCGTCCCGGCGCCCTCGGCGACCATGGCGATCGCCTCGGCGCGGGTGTGGGCGGGGCGGTACGCCCGGTTCGAGCGGAGGGCGTCGTACACGTCCGCGACGGCGACGATGCGCGCCTCCAGCGGGATCGCCTCCCCCGCCAGGCGGTCCGGGTAGCCCCTGCCGTCCCACCGCTCGTGGTGGTGACGCACGACGGCCCGCTCGATGGTCCCGCCCAGCGCGGCCGAGATCATCGTGTCGCCGCGGACCGTGTGCTCCTTGATGACGTCGTGCTCCGCCTCGGTCAGGGGGCCGCGCTTGTGGAGGACGGCGTCCGGGATGCCGATCTTCCCCACGTCGTGTAGTAGGGCGCCCGCGGCGATCGCGCGCAGCCTCGGCGCCGGGACCCGCATGTGCTGCCCGACGAGGATCGCGAGGGCGGCCACGCGCTCGCCGTGGCCCAGCGTGTAGCCGTCCCGTCCCTCGAGCGCGGCGGCGAGGCTGACGATCGACTCGTTGTGCCCGGCGCGCAGCTGCCCGATGACGTCGGACGCCGTGAGCTGCTGGATCGAATGCAGCGCCCGCCCGCGCCCGTACTCCGCGAGGATCGCCCAGAGCACCGTCAGGCACCCCGCAAGCAGCTGCACGTGGTACAGCCAGAACGTCCCGCGCCACGTGGAGCCGAGGTGCATGGACACCTGCGCCTCCATCACCAGCAGCGTGGCGACGGTCACCGCTCCGTACAGCGTCAGGCCGCTGCGCCGGTAGCCCACGAAGTACCGGTAGGCCGCGAACGCGCCGAGCGCGAGGACCGCGAGCGTGGTGCCCAGCGCGAGCCCGCGGCTCGCCGCGAACCAGACGGGGATGATCTCGGGCCAGCGCAGGGCGCCGCCCGCGTAAGCCGCCAGTGCGACCACGGTGACGGCGATCACCGCCCCGCGGGCGCGCCCCACGGCCTCGGCGGTGGGGCCCCGCCAGTCCACCGCGCTCGCCGCCAGCATGCCGGCGCACGTGAGGAACGCGATGCGGCCGCTGAACCCGATCACGGCGCTGTACTCGCGCTCGATCAGGATGCCCGGCGTGGTCAGCCCGTGGACCGCGTACAGCCCGGACATCATCAGGAACGCCATCGCCAGCCAGAGCAGACGCGGATTCGCGGACCGCCGGACCACCACGCACACCACGGCCGCGAGCACCGCGCAGAGCGCGGACACCGCCGTCACGATCTCCACGTGCCCGGCGGGCGACCTCCACTGGAGCGCCGCGTCCAGCGCCGGGCGCGCTCTCAACACGACGAGTGCCGCCGAGGACGCCAGGATGGCCAGCGTCCACGGGAGGAGTTCGGGGAGGGCACGGCGCATAGTGGCTGGTCCCGGTGGCACATGCGGGCGAGGGCTCGACCGCTCGGGACGAGTATCGACAGGTGCCAGCGGTTTATTCAGCCCGCCATCAGTCCCGGGGCACGCTCCGCCGGGCCGCGAACTGGGCAACGGAGGCGCCGGCGAGGAGCAGCGCGCCCACTCCGAGGGCGATCGCGAGGCCGCTGACGCCGCCACGGGGGGTAACCTCCGCCGGCAGCGGCGTCGCGGGCTCGACCGGCCGCGGCTGGGCGGCGGGGACCGGCGTGGGCGTCGGCGTGGTCGTCTCGGCGACGGCCGGTGTCGGTGTGACCGGATCCGGGGTCCGCGTCGCAAACGCCGCGGCCGCCTCGTTGGGTTCTGGGCGGAAGGCGTCCGAGGGGGACGCCGTGGGCTGGGCGAAGGTCGCGACCGCCGTCGGCGTCACGCCGGCTATCGCCGGGATGGGCGCCGGGATCGGTGATGCGGTGCCCGTCGGCGTCGCGGCCGGCGGGGGCGCGGCGGCCGGCGCGAGGAGCCCTCGCGGCTCGGGGGCCGGGGTTGGCGAGGCGGCAGCGCCGGTGGGGGTGGCCCCGGCGGGAGCGCCCTGGGCGGGAACGGGAGGCGTGGTCGTGCCCGTCGCCGGGGCGGGCGTGTCCGGCGCGGCGGTGTCGTTCGCGGTCCCGGCGGACGCGCCTCCGGAGGCAGCGCGCTCCGGCGCGGCGGCATCGGCGGCGCTCTTCGCCTGCCGGCCGGGCTGCTGCGTGGCGCTGGCGGCGAGGTTCGCGCCCGCCTGCGAGGCGGAGGTGTGCACCGGCAGGGTGATCGGTGTGTCGCCGGCGCTGCGCCCGTTGGCGAGAGCAGCCACGAACAGCAGCGCGGCGACGCCGGTGCCCGCGCGCGTCGCCCACTCGAGGCGGCCGAGGCCGGATCGAACAGGCGCGGGGGGCGCGGTGAGCGCGAACGAGCGCGGGGCGCGCACCGTGCCGACCGAGGCAAGCGCAAGGCGCACCTGCCGCATGCCGTCCAGCTGCTCCCACGCCGCGTCGCCCGCGGCCAGATCCGCCTCGAAGGCGGCGCTTTCCGCGAAGGTGAGCTCCCCGTCCAGGTAGGCGGACGCACGCTCCTGGAGCCGCTCCAGCGGGGTAGAAGGAGCCTCCGGGGCATGTCGTCGCCACCACAGCATGGGGTTCACCGCCTGTCACTCAGACGCTGGGCGGCGTCCGCGAGTTCCCGCGACGCCATGATCACCTCGCGCAGCCGCGCGCGGGCGCGGCTCAGGCGCGACTTCACGGTGCCGATCGCCACTCCGGTCGCGTGAGCGATCTCGGCGTAGTCCAGCCCGTGGATGTCGGAGAGCACCACCACCTCGCGCCAGTCCGGTGGCAGGTCGCGCAGCGCGGCTTCCAGCGCCGCGCGCAGCTCGGCCTGCTCAGCGGATGCCTCCGGCCCCGGATCGCTGTCCGCGGGGTCGATGTCGGCGCGGTCCGGGTCGTCGCGTGCGGCGTCCAGGCTGGCGGTGGGGCGGCGGACGCCGCGCCGCAGCTCGTCGCGGGCGCGGTTTGCGGCGATCGTGAAGAGCCACGACCGGAACGACCCCCCGCGGAAGGTATCGATGCGCCGCCACGCCGCGACGAAGGCCTCCTGCGTGACGTCCTGCGCCGCCTCCGGGTGCGCCAGCATCCGCAGCGTCAGCGAGTACACGGCGTCCTGGTAGCGCAGCACGATCGAGTTGAACGCCGGGAGCTCGCCTCGCTGGGCGCGTTGCACCAGCTCGTCGAGTGCCGGGTCGGCCTCGCTGCTGCGGCGCGGCTGCGCGGAGGACGTCATGCGGAGAGTGTGACATGCAACCCCGCGCACGTGACAGGTGCCGCGGGACGGATCGTCACTCGTATCGCAGAGCCTCGATGGGATTGCGGCGCGAGGCCTGCACGGCCGGGTAGGTGCCGAAGATCAGGCCGATGCTGGCGGATACGCCCACCGCCAGCAGCGCGAGGCTCGGCGACACCACGGGCTGGAGCGCACCCCCGGCGACCGGCAGCACGGACAGCAACTGGCAGACCGCGACACCGAAGAGCAGCCCCCCGCTGCCCCCGACCGCGGCCAGCGCGACGGCCTCCGCCATGAACTGCGCGAGGATGTCCGAGTACCTCGCACCCAGCGCCTTGCGGATGCCGATCTCGCGCGTCCGCTCCGTCACGGA